>JAFSXY010000049.1 GCA_017443805.1 Clostridia bacterium
ATTGCCTCTATGGGACACCAAAGCATGAAGAGAAAAAGAAAAAGCCCTTGAAAATCAAGGACTTTTTGGCACCCCCTGCGGGAATCGAACCCACAACTTGCCCTTAGGAGGGGCATATTATATCCATTTAACTAAGGAGGCTTCTGTACACTGATTTTAACAAAAAAAACCGTACATGTCAATCATTTATCATATTTTTTGCCGCCGTGTAAGAACCACGGCGGCAAAACCGGTCTGTTTCGGTCTTACGATCCCGCCGTCAGGCAACGCTGCAGACCACCGTTCTGGATTTGAACGCCTTTACTGCGGACTGCTCCGCATAATAAACGGTCACTTTTGCGGCGTTGACGTTTTTCAGCGGCCTGACCGGCACAAAGGTCACGGTTCTCGTCTCCTTCGGCGCAAGCTTTCCCGCGGCGTTTTTCACAACGTACGTTCCGCCGGAAACGGTAACGGCCGTGACATAAACGGTATTTTTTTCGGATTCATTGCGCAGCACGGCGGTGCATTCCCCCTCGGAAGCGCGCAGGACCGAAGCGCCGGTCCCGGGGAAAAGCAGAGAAACGTCGTCACAGGGAGAATGTGAATTCGTAAACTGCGGAAAAAGCGGATCGGCGTAAACATCGGGCAGGTCGTCCGTCAGCAAGAGACGGAGCACCAACGCCTGTGCCTCGGTATCCCACGCGGTCTGCCCGTGCGTCAGGCCCTGGATCACCCACGTGTTGTCCGGCAGATAGCCGTCCGTGAGATCCAGCGTACCGTAGGGAGAACGGTGGACGCTTTCCGGCGCGTCCGGCAGCGTTTTTCCGAACACGGCGGCCGTGCCGCCCGTGGAATGACGGGTATCAACGGTCGCATCGCCGTCCACGTTGTTTCCGCTCATAAGCTGCGTGCCGGCGCCGGCAATGATGGAGACGTCGACGCCTGCCGCGCGGGCGTTCTCCAGCGTTTCACGGATGTGGGACATCAGCCCCGCATGGATCGCGTCGGACTGCGCGATCACAGCCGCGTTCTCAACGGGATCCAAAAGCAGCGCCTTCATCTCCTCGTAATCCTCAACGGGACAGCAGCCCCACAGCCCTGCGGAGGAAACCAGATATTTTAAGGTGATATCGTGTACGCAGGGGTACACCACCCTGCGGACGATGCGGTCCGGCAGAAGCCAGACAAGGTTTTCAAGATCCTCTTCAAAACGAAACAGGCGCATCATAAAGGAGACGCTCGCTTTTACGTCGATATCCAGGCTTTTTTCCGTGGCGGACAACAGATCCATAAACAGCGTGGTGCCCGCAAAGGCGGGACAGCTCAGCACAACGTTGTCCAGCGATCCGGCGCCGTTGCAGGCATACAGGTAGTATGCCACCACCTGACAGCCGTAGGAGTTGGCGTATACGTCCACCTTTTCGCTGCCCGTCAATGCTTTTACGTCCGCAATAAAGCCGTCAAGGCGCCCGGCCAGCGTATCCGCGCCGAGACGCCAGTCATAATCGAAAATGAACACGCGGTCCGCGCCGATCCGTTCCGCCAGCGCCTCGGCGTGCTGCGCGCCGAAATCCACGTGCTCCCACGCGCCGCTGTTCTGAATGGCCTCCAGCGTACAGTCCGCCGCCTCGGTGGCGTAAGGCGTCAGCTCGTAAACGGAGGTCCCGTCCGGGTTCATTGCAAGCCGTTGGACCGAAGCGTCCGAAACGGCGGTCGTCGCGTTCACCAGCACGTCGTATTTGCCGAAAAGCGCCAAAACCGCGCCGAAGAGCAGCTTAAATTTCAGCGTATCCACCGCTCCGAAAACAGGCTCGAAGAAGCGTTCCTCGTTTTCCGTGCCGCGGCCCGTCACCAGGATCGTCTCCATCAGGCCCGGAACGATCACAACGGGATCCGGCTGATTGTCGGACGCCGCAAGCGCGGGGGCTGCCGCCGTAAACAGCAGGAGCATGACCAATAAAAGGGATATGATTTGTTTCATTTTTGTTTCCCCCTTTCCTTTTCTGAAACCAGTATATAAAAATAATTCTATTTTGTCAAATTCGGCGTCTGAAAAACCGGCAGATCCGTGTTTTTTTGTCTGAACATATTCTTCCCGGCAAAAAAAACGCTTATACCAATCATTTCCATCGATTTTTGCCGCCGCATTCTTGAATAACCGTTTTGCTTATGCTACAATAAAGAAAATATTCTTCCGAAGGGTGCGCCGTATGAACAAAAAGCAGCATTCCATCCCGTTTGCCGTGACCGCCGCCGTGCTGGCGCTGGTCTGTTTTGCGCTGCCCTTCGGAGGCGCGGCTTTTTCGCTGCGCGCCGAGCCGGACACGGCCGTTTCGCAGACCTTCCCCGCGCAGACCGCAGCGGAGAAATCCCCGACCGTTACCGAGGAAAAGCAAGCCGACATTGCAGAAACTCCCCCCGCCGCGGCGGCGCAGCAGACGGCGCACATTGCCGTCTCCGAACAGGCGGACCTTTACAAAGCCGAACCGGACGCGTCCGCTTCCGGGACGGAGCTCCCTTCCGGAGCGGAAACGCCTGCAAAACCGCAAAGACCGGAGCCCGTTACAAAGGAAACGGATATGGTCTCCGGCGAAACCTACACGGACGCGCTGCGCACGGCGCAGGATATACACCGTTATCATTTTACCGTACCGGAACGCGGCATGGTCTATTATACGCTTACATTTCCCTCCCGGCTCAATCTTTCCGGCTGCGAAGCGCGGCTGTACCGGATCTATTATAAAAACGGCGTCGGCGGGGAAACCGGCCTGCGGCTCCTGAACACCCTTTACACTTATGCCGCGGACGGCGGCGGTACGTCGTCGAAAATCGGCGTTTTGCCGGGCGAGTACTGCATCACCGTATCCTCCGGCGATGTAACGGAGCTGGGCGACTATACGCTGCAGATGCAGTTTTCGGCGCGCACGGATTACGAGATCGAGTTTAACGACACGCCTACACGCTACACAGAGCTTTCTTCCGGCGTCCAGCTGCGCGGCAGCGCCTGTTACCGGGAGGATGGGACCGATACGGACTGGTATCTGTTCCGGATGTACCGTTCCGGCGCGATCGCATTGAAATTCCGCCATACCACGGGCAAGCTGCTGACCACCGCGTTTAAGGTCACGCTTTATAACGAACGGTTTGAGGAGATCTATACGGGGCTGTCGCCCTTTAATCTGGGCACGCTCAACAGCGGCACGCTCGGCGCCGAGCCCGGCATCTATTACGTCTGCGTGGAAAACCGCGTTTTTTATGAGGGCGATTACGGTTTAACGCTGACCGCCGTGACGGGCAGCGACTACGAAACGGAGCCCAACGATACAGCGGAAGACGCCTGTTTCCTTGCGTCGGACACGCCCGTGACCGGCGCGCTGACGGCAAAGGACGGCCTTGCGGATAAGGACTGGTACTGCGGCACGCTGGACGAGCCCGGTTTTGTGCAGCTTACCTTGTCCGCCGCCGGCGGCGGAGAAGGCGAAAAGCAGATTTTGCGCCTGACGCTGCGGACGGCCGCCGGGGAGACCGTGTACGCAGGTCTGTTAAACGACGCAGAGACCGAAACCGTCACGCCGGAGATCGGCCTGTCTGCGGGCGATTTTTACGTGCAGATCGACAACGAAGACCTTTATTTATACAAAGGCGATTATACCCTTGCCTATACGTTTTCGCCTGCCGCCTATGCCGAAACGGAGCCGAACGACGCGCTGTCCCGTGCAAACGTGCTGCCCCAAAAAACGGTCCTGACAGGAACGGTGACCGACGGCGCGCATGGTTACGATACGGATTATTACCGCATCACGCCGGAAAGCCCCATGCGTTTCGTTCTGCGGTTTACCCATTCCGAGCAGGTTCAGACCGGAACCGTATATACGCTGGAGCTCTTGCGCAGCGACGGCGCCGCGGTCGCCGCGGCGGACGGCAGAAAATATTTTGACGTTCCGGCGGACCAAGCCGAGACAGCCGTTCCCTATTCTCTGCCCGCCGGGACCTATTACGTTAAAATCAGCGCCGGCCTGTTTGCCGACAGCGGACGCTATACGATCTCCTACACCGCAGAATAAGAAAGGAAAAAGTATATGAAATTTTCGGTTTCCTCCTACAGCTATTCTTCACTGGTCCGCAGCGCAGAAGCAACGGAGTTCGACCTGATCGCCCTTGCAGCTCAGCAGGGCTTTGACGGTATTGAATTTGCCGAGATCAATCCCCCCGCAGGAGAGAAAAAAACCGCTTACGCAAAGCGTTTAAAAGAGGAGGCGGCGCGGTGCGGCATCCCGATCGTCGCCTACTGCATCGGCGCGGATCTGCTGCATGAGACCGACTTGGAGATCATGCGGCTGAAAACGGAGGTCGATATCGCCGCGGCGCTCGGCGCAAAGGTGATGCGGCACGACGCCTCCGGCGGTTATCAAAAAGAAGAACGCCGTCAGCGCGGCTTCACGCAGGCGCTGCCGGATATCGTACGCGGCTACCGGGCCGTTACGGAATACGCACAGACAAAGGGCGTGCGCACATGTATCGAGAACCACGGCTTTTTCTGTCAGGATTCGTCCCGCGTGGAGGCGATCATCAACGGCGTACAGCATGAAAATTTCGGCGCGCTGGTGGATATCGGCAATTTCCTCTGCGCGGACGAGGATCCGGCCGTCGCCGTGGGCAATCTTGCGCCGTACGCGTTCCACGTTCACTGCAAGGACTTCCATTTCAAACGGGGCACGGAATTTGTGCCGGAGGACGGCTTTTTTATGACGCGCGGCGGTAATTTCCTCCGCGGCGCCATCATCGGGCACGGCGTCGTCCCGGTGGCGCAGTGCCTGCGTATCCTGCGAAACGCGGGCTACAACGGGTATTACACCGTGGAATTTGAAGGGATGGAGCACCCGGACGCCGGCGTTCCGGCAGGATTGCGGACGCTGAAAAAGCTGGAGTCGCTTTTATGACGGACGAAGAGCTGATGCGCCGCGCGCTCGCGCTTGCAAAAGAGGCCGCCGCCGAAGGAGAGGTGCCCGTCGGCGCAGTGATCGCAAAGGACGGCGAGATCGTCGCCGAAGGCCGCAACCGCCGCGAGTTGGGAAAAAACGCGCTTTACCACGCGGAGATGGAGGCGATCGATACCGCCTGCAAAAAGCTGGACGGCTGGCGGCTGCCGGGCTGCACGCTGTACGTCACGCTGGAGCCCTGCCCCATGTGTGCGGGCGCCGTGATCAACGCCCGCGTCGAGCGGCTGGTTTTCGGCGCATACGACAAAAAAGCGGGCAGCGTAAAGAGCGTTGCCGACCTGTTTTTGTTCCCCTACAACCACAAGCCGGCCGTTACGAGCGGTTTTCTGGAAACAGAATGCGCAAAGCTCCTGACGGATTTTTTTGCGGACCTTCGAAAACAAAGGTGATTTCTGTTTTTTGCCCTCTTGCAAATATCTGCCTTTTCTGTTATACTGGTTTTATATTGAATGAAAAGGAGCTTTTTATGAAGAACGTTCTGAAAAAAGGTCTCTCCGTTTCCCTTTGCATTGTGATCCTCTTCTCGCTTTCCTCCTGTTCCCTGATTGAAAAAATCAAAGAACTGAAGAACAAAGAGCTGCTGCCCACGCCTGAAGCGTCGGATATACTGCCGCTTTACAACACTTCTCTGACAAACGCGCTTGCCGAATGTGAGAACATCAGCTGCAGCGTTCAATTCAACGTGTACGACGTAAACGTAACAAGCGACAGCGAAAACGCCGAGATCGATCTTCTGGACAACGCGGGCAAACAGCTCTCCACCATGATCTTAGCCAACAAGCCCGGCTTTTCGGATGAGACGATCACAGCCGACGAAGCAGACAAAACGCTGCTGCGTTCTTTTGAAGCGTCCGATATGCTCGAATTAAACTTTGACCGCACCATGAAAGAGGAAAAGCTTCTGAACAAATGGGGTAAAGAGATCAAAGATGAAAACGGCGAACCCATAACTGAGATAAAAGCCGTAGATAATACGGTCAAGGTGATGTTCAACTACTATACCGATACGGTGATCACGGAAGCCACCACCGACGCGGAGGGCAACGCCGTGGACGCCGTGACCCAGCGCGAATTTGCCGAAAGCGAAATGATCGAGCAGTTCTTCGGCGAACCGCACGACAAAGACGCCATCCTTGCGGAATTCGACTCCGTAAAGGATTATATTCAGGTCAACGATTATACCTTCGAATATACGGACTGCAAAATCGAAAGCAATATCGACATGGAATTCAAACTGCTTCAGAACGTCAGCTATGAAAAGAATATGCTTGTCACGGCGTCCGTGACCGGCGTCGGCAGTCTTGCTCAGCTCGGCGACTTTACGGTCACGTTTAACCTGAGAGAAGAAAACGCCTATTCTTTCAAATTCGCAGAAGCGGAAGAATGATCCTGTCCGGGAAAGGGTGAACGCGCTTGAAAACGCATAAAAGGCTGTGCCTTATTTTGCTGCTTTTGTCTGCTGTGCTTGCGCTGACGTCCTGCAAGCCCAAAGCGCCCGTGCCCGGCTCTCCGGACCCGGACGCGCCGGAGTATGCCGACGATATCGCCGCATCCGAAGCGCTGCAGCAGGCGCTGACGGATATGGACGGTCTGGATGAACCGGACGGCGTCGTCCGCGGCGTACTGAATGAAGAGGGCCTTACAAAAGCCCTTGCGGACAAAAACAACAAGATCCTCCGCCTCCACGGCGACGTAGAGGGAGACGTAACGGTCGCGGCGGGCGATTATACGGACAGAAGCTTTATTTTTGAAGCGCCGAACGCCGCCGTCGTCTGCGACGCGGACGTGGGCAGCGTCACGCTCACCGCGCTGAACGAAAACGGCTTTACGCTCAACGGCACCGCAAATACGGTGTACGTGAACGGCGGCGATATCAAGCTGACGCTGAACAACAGCGTGAAAAAACTGTATATCACCGCGCGCGACGCCGAAGTCACGCTCACAAACGGCAGCTTCCCCGTGATCTACTGCGACAACAGCACCGACGTGATCACAAACAAAACCGACGCCGCCGTGCAGCTGATCCTCGCAAACGGAACCACCCGGGAGATCCCCGCCGGAAAGACCTATAATATGGATACCGGCGAGCTGACAAGGGCCAAAGGGTAAGTCAGGGACATATGCAACCGGGTGCGACGCACAAAAGCGCCGCACCCGGTTTTTGAATGATAAAAGAAAAAAGAAAAATGAATAATTATGGGCGGGACCCCCGCACCCGATTATATAATAAAACCAAAACGCGAAGCGTTTTCCGCCTTTCATCTTTCTTCTTTTTTCTTTTATCTTTTTGCGCAGCAATGTATCATTGCGGCACGCTTCAGCAGCCGCCTCATAGTCCGAAGCTCACACCGAGCGCGCGATCCACCCTGCGCATATCGCCGTCTCCCAGCGCCCCCATATGTTCTCTGAGGCGTGTTTTGTCCAGCGTGCGCACCTGCTCCAGCAGCACGATGCTGTCCTGCTGCAGGCCGGAACCGCCGGCGTTGACGCGGATGTGCGTGGGCAGATCCGTTTTGTACTTCCGGCTGGTAATCGCCGCCGCTATTACGGTAGGGCTGTATTTGTTGCCCAGATCGTTCTGCACGATCAGCACCGGGCGCACGCCGCCCTGCTCGCTGCCCACCACGGGACTTAAGTCCGCATAATAAATATCGCCGCGCTTGACTGTCATTTCTGCCGCCTCCGTTTTTCATTTTTATTATGGACAGTCATGCGCTTTTTTATGCAAAGATATTTAATTCATGCCTTTACAAACACAAAATAATATCGTATAATAAAACTGCTATTTTATAAAAAGGAGAAATAAAACAATGAAAAAATGGAAATGCCTGATCTGCGGCCAGATCGTAGAAAGCGAAACCTGCCCCACCGAGTGCCCCCTCTGCCACGCCCCCGGTGAAAAATTTGTAGAGATCAAAGAAGACGAGGGCCTGACCTGGGCTGCCGAGCACGTGCTGGGTATTGCGCAGGGCGTGGACGCAGAAATCGTGGAGGGCCTTCGCGCCATGTTCCAGGGCGAATGCAGCGAAGTGGGTATGTACCTTGCCATGGGCAGAGTCGCCTGCAGAGAAGGGTATCCCGAGATCGGCGCTTATTGGGAGAAAGCCGCTTATGAAGAGGCCGAGCATGCCGCGCTGTTTGCCGAGCTGTTGGGCGAGGTGCTGACCGATTCCACCAAAAAGAATTTGGAGATGCGCGTGGAGGCCGAGTACGGCGCCACCCAGGGCAGAACGGACCTTGCCAAAAAGGCCAAGGCACTGGGCCTTGACGCCATCCACGACGTGGTCCATGAAATCGGCCGCGACGAAGCCCGCCACGGCAAAGCGTTTAAGGGACTCCTTGACAGATACTTCAAAGACTGAGACTATTCATTATAAAAAGAAGCAGCCAGCAAGGTTGCTTCTTTTGTATGTCAACGGCGGATTTGACTTTTTCCGCTCCGCCGTGCTATACTGAAAACAGCCGGAACGATCCGGCGTCAGAAAGAAAAAAGGAGAGAAAAAAATCATGCCGCAATACGTTGTTTTACAGGTCACCTTAAAAGAAAAACTGGTGGGCACCGCATCCAAGAACCTCGGCGAGCTGGAGGACGTGATCAACAACCAGGCAGCGAAGGGTTACCGTCTGCACACGATGACCACCGCTTCGGCGCACAGCTCGGGACTGGGCGGCGGCGACCGCATCCAGGTGACGCTGGTGTTTGAAAAGCTGTAAAAAACGCTTTCTCTTTTTTGCAGTTTCCGCAAAGCTCGCGCGGACGTTGTCGCGCGCAGCAATACCTTTACAAGAGAAAAGGATCCCCGGACCAAAACGGTTCGGGGACCCCCTGTTTTTATAGCTGAATTCAGAAACCGTACGTTTCTGTTTTTTTGTGATCGTTTTCAAAAAATATCCGCAACTACGCAGTTTCCTTTTCTGTCAGCGGGATGCCGTGTTCATACAGATATTCCGGTGCGATATCAATATCGCCGTTTTGCCATACCGTGATACCGTAATCGATATAAACCCCGTTAAAGACGTCCGGATCCTTCAACTGCTGAAAAGCGGGAGCATCCAAAAGCGATTTAAAATCAAACAGTTTTATTTCACCCGTGCTGAAACGCAGCCAGAGCATATGATCCGGCATAGGCCTTACGCCCGAGATGCTTACGGGGACTTCCTGTTCGCCCGCATAAGCGATTCCGTTTTGAATATACATCCGAATATCTCCTTACCTCAAAGGTTCGATCTTTCCAAAGGGTTCATTTCGTACCGCTTTGTTCCATGCCTTATACAATTCATCCTCATGAATTGCCGCCCATGCCTGCACAAGCTTTAATTGCTTGACGGGCAAACTTCCCGCAATCAGCTCGCCGTCAATTCCGACAGAAGCGGTATATTCCCCAAAATAAACGTGAAAATGCGGTTTGTGGTGCTGCTCATTATCCGAATAAATCATTTTTATTGCAATGTTGTAAAATCTGCTTAATTCAGGCAAAACATCTCAGCTCCTTCGTTTATATTATACACGAAGAAAAAAAATATATCAACCCTGTTTGAGTACCGGTGCGGATTTTTTGATTTTTCCTTTTGTATTGGGCCTTTGACATATATCTCAACGCCCGGCACACAAAAACGTCTTCTCCATCTTTATGCAGCATCTTTTTTCAATTCCGCTCCGGTCAGAACGAAAGCGATTCCATCACGTTAAGCATAAACAAAATCCCGATCAGGCAAGCGATCAAAATTCCCGTGATCACGCAAAAAAGCTTTTTATCTTTTTCTCCTGCCGTCTTTACCTGATAACGGACAAACAAACCGATCCCCCATATCCCCGCCCAGAGGACCGCCAACATAAAGACGGGACCGATATCCATATCCGAAAGGTACAAGAGCCCGACTGTTGGCCCGATCGCACAAAGCGCCAGCGCTAAACGGATAATTATTTTTTTGACCGGTTGGGGTTTTACCGGGGCAATTTCTTCAACGCCGTCCTGTACCGGGTTTTCTTCTTCATCCGGACAAAGCGCGCACATACCCTTGGCAAGATAATAATATGCGAAAGCCCTGGAAAGCTCGGAGACAATAATAAAGACCCAATTAAAAAGCGTATCCGAAAAGATATCAGATATTAACAGCTTATAAATAACGTCCAGCGTAATCCCGACAATCAAAACGGCAAGCACCAAAAGCGCAGGAAGGAACCTGATCATCCGCGCCGTTTTTTTCAGCCGGGATCGTTTGCCGGTCGATAACAAACAGATCAGAATAAAAAACAGCAATAACGATTCGACCCGCGAGATCAGTTCCCAGCTGCCCAAAGGAAATAATGCACCGGGGAAGTCGAAGTCATGCGTCACGACGTACTTTATTACGGGCACAAGGATCTCTGCCGTAAAAAGCGTCCAGGGCAACAGGCGTTTTTTAAAAAAAGGCGAATCCACCAGCAGCGGCAATGAGGACCCATTTGACAGGCATCCACCAGGAAAATTCGACGAACCAACTCTCTAACATAATACCGGCGGCGTATACCCAGAGCCAAACGGCCCCGAGTCGCAAAGCCCGGTTTTTATCCGGCAAACCGCTGCCGATTTCTTTTTCACTGATCGCAGTTTCCATTTTCTTTTCCTTTCCGGGGCGGCCTTCCCGCCCGCTGCAGCTTTACTATAGCACCTTTTTTGTCCGTCGGCGCGCGTTTGTCATTTTTGTCCCGTTTTTTGTGATTTTCGGACAAAAAAACCTCCGTCCATAAGAACGGAGGATATCGTCGTTTTTGAGGATTATTCCGCAACCACAAAGCCCTCGGCTTCGCGTTTGGCCTGCAGGTCCGATTGCATCTTCTTTTTCCGCTCGCCGGAGATCGTATAGAAGAACATCGGGATGGAGCAGAGCAGCAAACTGATGCCCGGCACGATGGAGACCAGCGAGAACATGGCAAAGTTCTGCGTTCTGGTCAGCTCCGTCGCCGCCATGATGGTGGTGGAATTGAGCATCTGGGAGGGCTCGAAGCCGATGATCATATACATCACAACGATGCCGCAGGTGGATAACGCGCTGCCGAGCTTGTTGATAAAGCCCTGGCACGCGGCGCCGAGCGCATTGTCGCGGTGTCCGGTTTTCAGCTCCATATAATCCAGACAGTCGTAGATCATGGCGATGGACATGGTGTTGATCACGCCCAGCGGAATGCAGGAGATGATCACAAACGGGATGCAGGCGTAAAGGTTTGCCGTAAACCAGCCGATAAGCGTGGTGCCGATGCTGGCGACAAAACCCGCAAGACAGGTTGTAATAAGCAGCTTTTTATAATCGAAGCGTTTCATGAGCGCGGGCATTAAAATCGTCACGCCGAACATACCAACGATCGCGCAGACCTGGAAAATGGTCTTCACGGTTGAAACGGAAGCGTTGATCGCGGCGGTTTTTTCAGCAAGCGTCATGCCGGTGAGATCCGGACCCACGTAAAACGCGTAACGCGCCACGTGGATGGCGGCCGCCTGCACCATATACCGGCCCGAAGAGAATACGCCCATCAGGATCACGAGCAGCAGCGGCTTGCAGGTAAACAGACGCTTGAGCTGTGAGGGCTCGCCTTTTTCTTTCTTTTTGATCGGCGGGACGGCGCGCTCTTTGATATGGAAATAGGAATTGACGTACAATGTGATGCCGATCACGATCACAATGCAGGCAAGAGACAGATATTTGATTTTTTCCATCTGCTCCGGATTGCCTGCCGCTTCGGCATTGACTGCCTGCACGATCTTCGGCAGCGCAAAACCGGCGATGAAGAAGAACACCTCGGGCAGCGCGGAACCGATGCTGTTCCAGATCTTGGAAAAAGAGATCACGTGGCTGCGCTCTTCCGGATCCGGCGTCAATACGTTCGGCAGGCCCCAGAAGGGCACGTCCGCCATCGTATAGATCATGCCCCAAAGCACGTAAACCACGGCGGAATACACAGCCAGCGCCGTGGGACTTAAATTGGGGCTGAGATACATCAGAATGGTAAATACGGCGATCGGCGCCGCGGCAAAAAGGATATACGGCTTCATTTTGCCCCATTTTGTGGTATGGCGGTCCACGATCATGCCCATCAGCGGATCGTTGATCGCGTCCCACACGCGGGCAAGCAGCATCAGCAATAAAACAAACACAGGGGTCAGGTGCAGCACGTTCAGATAATAGTCGCTGATGTAGCTGGACATCATGGCGTAGATCATGCCCTGTCCCAGACCGCCGAGCGAGAACATCCAAAGTTCTTTTTTGCCGACGTACCGGTTTGAGACGAGTTGCTTTGTTTTTTCGCTCATACAAAATCTCCTTTTATTGCATAGCAGTGCTATTCCAAATATAACCGTTTACCAGGTCCCGTATACGGTCAGGCCGTCCACGGTATAGGA
>JAFSXY010000004.1 GCA_017443805.1 Clostridia bacterium
GTCAGCTCCCACCAGCTGGACGAGGCCGGGCGCGGGTTTTCCTTCCACACGGACGCGCCGCTGGATATGCGGATGAGCAAAGAAGGCCTTTCGGCTTACGACGTGGTAAACACCTATTCCGAAGAAGCGCTCTCGCGCATCCTGTTTACATACGGCGAAGAAAAATTCGCCCGCAGCATTGCAAAACGCATCGTGCTGCAAAGGGAAAAGCAGCCCGTTGAAACCACGCTGCAGCTGGCCGAAATCGTAAAATCGGCGATCCCCGCCAAAGCCCGCCGGGAGGGCGGGCATCCCGCCAGGCGTACCTTTCAGGCGATCCGCATCGAAGTCAACGGCGAGCTGGACATGCTGCCGCAGGCGGTGGAGGAGATGTTCTCCGTATTAAAGGTGGGCGGCGTGCTCAGCGTAATCACCTTCCATTCCTTAGAGGACAGGGCGGTCAAGACCGTATACAAAAAGCTCTCGGAGGGCTGCACCTGCCCCAAGGACTTCCCGGTCTGCGTCTGCGGCAAAACGCCGCGCGGCAAGATCCTCGGCAAGGCCCGCACGCCCGGCGAAGCGGAGCTGGAAGCAAACCCCCGCAGCCGCAGCGCAAAGCTGCGCTCTATTCAGAAGCTTCGCAGTTAGCAGCCGGCAGTCAGCAGTCGACTGAAAAAACTCAAAACTCAAAACTCAAAACTCAAAACTCAAAACTCTAAGATAAAGGGATAAAACAGATATGGCAAATTACAGCACAGCGTACGCATTTGATATGTTTGAAACGGCAAACGTGAATACCGCGCCGAAAAGGCAGGCGTCCCCCCAAAAGGCGCCGCAGCTGAAAAAGGTCCCCGGCAAAACAAAAAAACAGGTGCGCCGGGAGCAGAACAGCGCGTTTTTCAGAAGCGTTGCCGTTTTATTGTTTGCCTGCGTCGCGCTTGGCGTGATTTGCCTGCAGATCTCCGCCGGCGCCAAACGGTATGAGCTTGCGCGGCAGATCGCCGCCGTGGAACAGGAGCTTCAGATCGCCCAAAGCGAGAACGTCCGGCTGCACGCGGAATTAAACAGCGTGACCAGCATCGATAAGATCTGCGCCTACGCATCCGACGAGCTGGGCATGGTCAAGGCGGAAAACTACCAGATCGAATGCATCGACCTTTCCGAGGGCGACAGCGTCCTTTATGCGGGCAAAACGGGGTTTTTGAGCATCTTTTCCGACCAATAAACCTGCCTCCCCGCATGAGAAACGACGTTTCTGCATATTAATAGTCAAGTGTGAAATTTGAAATTTGGCGTCCGCTTGCGCCGGCCGCAGTCTCGCCTTCGGCGAATAGACGCGCTTCGCGCGTAGATTATTTCTCAAAACTCAAAACTCAAAACTAATAAATATAAAGAACATCATATTATAATCCCGGTTCGAATGGAGCGCTGTTCATGGCGAAAACGAAAAATGAAATGAAGAGCAGCAGCCTGACGGCGCGCAGAGGCGTGATCCTGATGGTGCTCATTGCGGCGCTCGCGTTCGGCGGCTGTATCGTCCGCATCGCCTACTTAACGCTTGTAAAGGGCGAGTCCTACCGTGAAAAGGCGGAGGCGCAGCAGTTGAGCGTCACCACGCTGGAGGCCGCCCGCGGCACGATCTACGACTGCAACATGAACGTCCTTGCGCAGAGCGCCTCGGTGTGGATGGTCTACATCAACCCCTCCAAGGTCACCGACGACAACCGCAACGACGTTTTAACGGTCCTTTGCGAGAACCTGCATCTGGACCGCGCGGAATTGACGGAAAAGATCGCTGCGCACGCCGAGTCCAATTACTTAAAGATCAAGGGCGAAGTGGAATACGCCGAAAAAACGGCGCTGGTGGACGCAATCTATGCAAACAAGCTTACGAACGTCATTTTTATTGACGGCGACACCAAGCGCTACTATCCCAACGGCAGCCTTGCCTCCACCATTTTGGGCTTTACCGGCACCGACGGCAACGGCCTGTACGGCCTTGAATACCTCTACGACGAGGTCCTGACCGGCACCAACGGTCGCACGGTCACGGCGAAGGACGGCGTACAGTTTGAGCTGGAAAACGCCTATGAAGTGACCTACGACGCCGAGCAGGGCGTCAGTTTGCAGCTGACCATCGACTCCGAGATCCAGACCATTTTGGAGGAGGCGCTGGCCAACGCGCTGGAGGAGACGCAGGCGAAAAACGTGTACGGCATCGTCATGAACACCAAGACCGGCGCGCTGCTGGCGGTGGCAAACCTGCCGGATTACGATCCCAACGATCCCTACGGCGTCCTATACGAGTCTTTAACGGCCTACTTTGAGGAGAACGGCACCGAGACCGAAAAGGCGGACCCCGTGGCCGCCGCGCGCATCGAGCAGTGGAAGAACAAGTCCATTGCGGACTTTTACTATCCCGGTTCCGTTTATAAAGTCTTTTTGGTCTCCGGCGCCTACGAAGAGGGCGTTATCAACGATAATACGCAATATACCTGTTACGGCACCATCACCGTGGGCGAACGGCATATCAAGGACTTCTACACCACCGGCCACGGGCTGGAAACGCCCTGCACGCTGCTGGTAAACTCCTGCAACACCTTTGCCGTGCACGTGGGCCAGATGATGGGCGCAGAGCTTTACTTCAAATATTTCCAGGCGTTTGGTTTCTCGGAAAGAACCAACGTGGACCTGTCGGGTGAGAGCAGCCCCGCCGTGGGTATTACCTACCACGATCCCGACGTCTCCTTTACCTATTCGGACTTAGCGTCCGCATCCTTCGGACAGTCGATCGCCGTCACGCCCCTGCAGATCGTAACGGCCGTTTCCGCCATCGGCAACGGCGGCAAGCTGATGCAGCCCTACGTTGTGGAGCGCGAGATCGATTTCCAGGGCAACACCGTTTCCGTGACGGAGCCGGTGGTCAAGCGCCAGGTCATTTCCGAAAGAACAGCTTCTACCGTAGCGGGTTGGATGGAAAAAGTCGTCAGTGACGGAACCGGCAAAAATGCGTACGTTGCCGGTTACCGCGTGGCGGGCAAAACCGGTACCTCCGAAAAACTCGGTTCCTCCGACACCGCGTATATTGGATCGTTCGCGGGCTTTGCACCCGCGAACGATCCCGAAATCAGCATTGTGATCATCATTGACGAGCCCCGCGGCGCCAACTACTCCGGCGGCGTGATCGCCGCGCCCGTGGCGGGCGAGGTCATTGAGCGGACCCTGCAGTATCTGGGCGTCGAGCCCACCTATACGGAGAACGATATCTCCACCATGACGATCGCCGCGCCCGCCCTGACCGGCCTGCCTTTGGCCGAGGCGCAGGAAAAATTAAACGGCTATGATTACACGGTGCGCATCGTCGGCGACGGCGAGACCGTGGTCGCCCAGTGCCCCGAGTCCGGCCGTTATACGCCCGTCAACGGCGTGATCGTCCTGTATACGCAGCAAAACCTCGAAAAGGAACAGACCGACGTCCCGGATTTTACCGGCCTGACCGTCTACCAGGCGAACAAGCTCGCCGTGAACAGCAGCCTGAACATCCGGATCTCCGGCTCCGGCGCGGATGAGTCCTCCGTGGTCGCCTACAAGCAGGACGTCGAGGCCGGCGCCGTTGTGGAAAGCGGCAGCATCGTGACCGTTTCCTTCCGCACGACCAGCGGCGTGCATGACTGAGCGGCCGCTGCGTGACCGCAATGATGTGTTGCTGCGCAACGTGATGTGCGCCTACGGCGCGTGATGCGTCGCTATGCGACGTGATGTGTTCCGCCTGCGGCGAAACGTTTCGGAACACGCTGCGCGTTTTGATTGTTTTCATAACTCAAAACTGAAAGAGAGGGATATGGGCGCCGGGAGGCGTTTGTATCGTCAGCTTACATACCTTGCTTGCCGGGGCGGGGCTTCCGCCCGCGGGGCAGGACAGACAGATCGTAAAAGTCACGGACGAAATTTCGGGCGTCGTTGAAAATACGCTTTTTGTTTGCATCAAAGGAGAAAAAACAGACGGACGCCGTTTTGCCGCACAGGCGTTCGATCGCGGGGCGGCCGCGGTCGTCAGCGAAACGCCGGTCGGCGTGCCGGCGATCTGTACGGATAACGCAAGGCTTGCGTTTTCAAGGCTCTGCGCCGCTTTTTACGGCCGTCCGGACCGAAAGCTTGCCCTGATCGGCGTGACCGGCACCAACGGCAAAACCACCACTGCGGCGTATATCAAAAGCATATTGGAGCGCTGCGGGTATAAGACCGCGCTCATCGGCACGCTCGGCAGCTCGGACGGCGGAACGCTTGCCGAAACAGGCTACACCACGCCCAAAAGCGACCTCTTTTTCAAAACGCTTTCTGCCGCCGCAGAAAACGGGTGCGCCTGCTGTGTGACGGAGGTCTCCTCGCAGGCGTTGGCGCAGTACCGCGTCCACGGCGCGGATTTTGCGGTCGGCGCGCTCACCAACATCGGCGCGGACCACCTGGATTACCATAAAACCGTAGAAAACCTTGTTGCCGCAAAGACGCGGCTGTGTGCCTTAAGCCGGCGTTTTCTTGTCAATGCGGACGATGCCTACGCCGGTGATTTTTTGTCTGCGGCCGGCAAAAAAGCGCGGACCTTCTCCCTGCCGGGAGATGCGGACTTCACCGCGCGGCGCGTAAGAGCCCTGCCGGACGCTTCGGTTTTCGATTTATGTTTTCAAAACGACGTTTCCGAGATCGTCACGCCGCTGCCCGGCGTTTTTTCGGTCTATAACGCCCTTGCGGCCGCGTCAGTCTGCTTAACGCTTGGCTTACCCTTTGAACGCGTTGCGGGCGCTGCCCGTTCGCTGCCGCTTCTGCCGGGCAGAATGCAGACCGTTTATAAAAACGGCGTGCGCGTCTGTATCGATTTCGCGCATACCCCCACGGCGCTCGAGGCGGCGCTGAAAGCCCTGCGGGCCCGGCCCGGCGGCAAACTGATCGCGGTGTTCGGCTGCGGCGGCGACCGGGACAAAAGCAAACGCCCCGTAATGGGCGCGCTGGCCGCAAAATACGCGGATACCGTGGTCGTCACCTCGGATAACCCCCGCACGGAGGACCCCGACGCCATCATCCGCGAGATCCTCTCGGGCGTCCCCGCTTCCTGCCGCGTGCACGCGCAGCCGGACAGAAAACAGGCGATCGCGCTCGCCATGCGGCTTGCTTTGCCCGGCGACACGGTCCTGCTCGCCGGCAAGGGACATGAGACGTATCAGATCGTCGGCGATCAAAAGATCCCGTTCAGCGACCTGCAGACAGTAGTTAGCAGTTAGCAGTCGCCAGACAGTTTTGAGTTTTGAGTTTTGAGTAGGAAAACGCTGCGCGTTTTGATTTCAATTTCTCAAAACTCAACACTCAACACGCAACACACAACACGCAAAACACAACACTCAACACGCAACACGCAACACGCAACACTCAAAACTCAAAACTACGAAAGGGCTGTCCGCTGAAGTGCGGCGGAACGTGAAAATATGAACATTTGGCTCGCAGTTGTACTCAGCATCGTGATCGGTTTCGGCGTGGCGTTCGGTTTGGGCTACGTTGTGATCCCGTGGCTGCACAAGTTAAAATTCGGGCAGACCATTCTGGACATCGGCCCCAGCTGGCACAGGAAAAAGCAGGGCACGCCCACCATGGGCGGCATCCTGATCATCGCGGGCTTTTTACTCAGCCTGGCGGTCGTGCTTATCACCGACAAGCTGCTGGGCGGCGATCTTTTGACCTACGGCAGCGACAAGCCCGCCGACCTGCTTTACACCAAAGTGTTTGCCGGGATCCTGATGGCGCTTGCCTTCGCCTTTATCGGCTTTATCGACGACTACATCAAGGTGGTCAAAAAACGCAACTTAGGGCTGACCGAGCTGCAGAAAACGGTTTTACAGCTTATTGTCGCCGTTGTGTACCTGTTCACCTTAAATAAATTCGCGGGGATCGATTACATGTTCATCCCCTACTACGGTGCGTTCCAAAGCACCGCGCTGTTCTGGATCGTGGGCGTGGTCGCCGTTTACTGCACCGTGAACGCCGCCAACTTTTTAGACGGCGTGGACGGCCTTTGCTCCAGTGTGACCGCCGTTGTGTGCGTGGGCTTTTCCGTCTCGGCGATCCTGCGCGGCTTTGCGGGCTTCGGCATCGTTCTCTGCGCGCTCTTCGGCGCGCTGGCCGGCTACCTTGTCTGGAACTGGAACCCCTCCCGCGTGATGATGGGGGACTTGGGCTCGCTGTTCCTCGGCGGCATGGTCGTGGCGGCTGCCTATGCCATCGACGCGCCCTGGGCGATTTTGCTGATCGGCATGATCTACGTCGCGGAGTTCGGCTCGGACGTATTGCAGATCGCCTACATCAAAACGCACAACGGCAAAAAGCTTTTCCGCATGGCGCCCATCCACCACCACTACGAATTGGGCGGCTGGAGCGAAAAAAGGCTCTGCGTTGTGTTCAGTCTGGTTACGGCCCTGGGCAGCGCCGCCGCTGTGGCGCTCTTCTGGTTCGGCAGGATCGTGTAAAGGATAAAACCTTTACAGCATAAGGGCGGTCAAAACGGAAATCAACGAAGGAAAGGGCAGCGGCCGGTATGGTAAAAAGACTCACCGATTACATAAAGAAACAGGGCGGCATTTTCGCAAAGGGCGGCATTGACGTCATGTTTTTTGCTTTTCTCATGCTGATCGTGGTCGTGGGGCTTGTGATGCTGTATTCCGCCAGCTACGTCTACGCCTACTATAAATACGAGGACTCCTCTTATTTCTTTGTAAAGCAGCTGCGCAACACGCTGATCGGCTTTGTGCTGATGCTCGTTTTCTCCAAGCTCAACTATAAGCTCTTTACGGATATCGGCGCGATCGGCGGCACGCTTTTATCATGGATGCTGCTGATGCTGGCCCTGATCATGCCCGCGCACAACGGCACGCACCGCCACATCTACATCGGCGGCTTCCAATTCCAGCCGTCGGACGTCGCAAAGTTCGCGCTGATCTTAACGCTTGCGGCGATTTTGTCAAAATACCATAACGTGATCGTAAGCAAAAAACCTTTACAGGCGCCGTTGGCGCAGCGGCTCAATTCCACGCTCGGACGGCCCTTTTTCAACGACTCATTAAAGATCATTGTGCCGTGTTTCGGCATCATCGGGATCTACTGCGTGCTGGTCCTCGCGGGCAGCCATCTGTCCGGCACCATTTTAATGCTCTCCATCGGCCTGATCCTCATGTTTTTGGGCGAGGTCCGCGGCAAATGGTTCGTCGGCGGCGGCGCGGCTGCCGCGGCGGTGCTGTTTATCGCGTCGCAGACCAATCTGCTCAAGGACTATATGGAGGAGCGCATCACCTCCTGGCTCGATAAGGACTTCGACCCCCTCGGCGCGCGCTGGCAGATCAACCAGGCGCTCTACGCCATCGGCTCCGGCGGCCTTTTCGGCAAAGGCCTGGGGCAGTCCACGCTCAAGCATCTGTACGTTTCCGAACCGCAGAACGATATGATCTTTTCCATTGTGGTGGAGGAGTTGGGCCTTGTCGGCGCGGCGCTGATCATCGTTATATTCGCCCTGCTGATCTGGCGCGGCGTGGTCATCGGCGTCAACTGCCCGGACCGTTACGGCGCGCTGGTGGCCATGGGCGTCGTCTTCCAGGTGGGCGTGCAGGTGATCTTAAACATCCTGGTCGCCACGGACTCCGTCCCCAACACCGGCATCTCGCTGCCGTTCTTCAGCTACGGCGGCACCGCTATCATCGTCCTGCTGGCGCAGATGGGCTTTGTACTGAGCATTTCGCGCTCCTCGCGCATACGGAGATAGTTTTGAGTTTTGAGTTTTGAGATTTGGGTTTTAAGATAGGATCGGGCACGGGCGGAGCCCGTCCATAACGTTTCGCCGAAGCCGGAACACATCACGTAGCGCAGCAACGCATCATGCGCCGGCAGGCGCGCATCACGGCGCAAAGCGACATATCACTGCGGACGCGCAGCGTACGCCCGGCGTCCCTTCCCATGTTTTTCACCGAAGGTAGTTTTGAGTTTTGAGATAAAATAAAATCAAAACGCGCAGCGTTTTCCGAAACGTTTCGGCGAAGCCGGAACACATCACGTTGCGCAGCAACGCATCATGCGCCGGCAGGCGCGCATCACGTCGCAAAGCGACATATCACTGCGGACGCGCAGCGTCCGCACAGCGGACGCAGGGGAGTGCATCTATGAAAATCCTGTTTGCGGCCGGGGGGACCGGCGGACATATCAACCCGGCGCTGGCCGCGGCGAAAGAGGTCAAGAACCGCTGCCCGGACGCGGAGATCCTGTTTGTGGGCACAAAGGATAAGATGGAATCGACGCTTGTTCCCAAGGCGGGCTTCGATTTTGCCAGCATCAACATCAGCGGCTTTCAGCGTTCCTTTGCGCCGGCGGACGTTGTTTACAACCTCCGCACGCTCCGGCGCCTGCTTTTTGTGACGGGGCAGTGCAAAAAGATCCTCCGGGAATTTCAGCCGGACGTCGCGGTGGGCTTCGGCGGTTACGTCAGCGGCCCCGTGATCCGCACGGCGCACAAAATGGGGATCAAGACCGCCATCCACGAACAAAACGCCTTTCCGGGCAAGACCAACATTGCCCTTTCAAAATACGCGGACGCCGTGATGCTGACGAATATGCGCGCGGCGGAAAATATGCGCTGC
Source organism: Clostridia bacterium (assembly GCA_017443805.1). Classification (GTDB taxonomy): domain Bacteria; phylum Bacillota; class Clostridia; order Oscillospirales; family Acutalibacteraceae; genus RUG806. Next base: position 8,646 of record JAFSXY010000004.1, read on the forward strand.
GGCGTCGCGCCGGTGCTTACCGGCCTGCCCGTGCGCAGCGAGCTGCTTACGGCGGATAAGGCCTCCGCCCGCGAAAAGCTGCACATCCCTTCCGGGTGTCCCGTGGTGCTTTCCACCGGCGGCAGTCTCGGCGCGGAGAGCATCAACAACGCCATGTGCGAGGTGATCCCGTATTTCGCCGGGCAGGATATCTGCTTTATTTTCGGCTACGGGCAGCTGGGCCGCTTTGTGCCGGATAAGCTCCGCGAAAAGGGCGTTACGGATCTGGATACGCCGCACCTGCGGGTGAGCGAGTACATCTACGATATGGCCGCGTGCATGGCGGCGGCGGATCTGGTCATCAGCCGCGCGGGGGCGAGCAGTCTCGCCGAGATCCAGGCCATGGGCAAGGCAAGCGTGTTGGTGCCCTCGCCCTACGTGTCGGAGAACCATCAGTACCACAACGCCATGGCGCTGGCGCAAAACGACGCCGCGCGCGTGATCGAGCAAAAGGACCTTTCGTCCGACGTGCTGATCGGGATCGTCAACGAACTGCTTGCCGAACCGGAAAGGTTTGCGGCTATGGGACAAAACGCCCGCAACATGGCGGTGATCGACGCGGAGAAAAAGATCGCCGATATTATTTTATCTCTTGTATCGTAGGCGAGGCAGACAGTTTTGCGTTTTGCGTTCAGAGTTTTGAGATCATAAGATCGGATACGGGCTCAGCCCGTCCGTGCGGCCGCAAGCGTACGCTTTGCGTCCGCAGTGAAATATTTCCTTCGGAAATGTGAAATCCGTCCTTTCGGACGGGTGAAATCGCCTGACGGCGGTGAAATATTTTGTCTTCGACAAAATGTTTCGGAAAACGCTGCGCGTTTTGTTTTTATTTAATTTAAAATCGGGTACGGGCTCAGCCCGTCCGTAATGTTTCGCCGCAGGCGGAACACATCATGCGCCGCAGGCGTATATCATGTCGCGAACGCGATATATCATGCCGCGCAAGCGGTATATCATTGCGGCACGCTTCAGCGGCCGCATGCACCCGGACAACCGCTTTTTCATACTATACACCGAACGCTGTATGAGAAAGAGGTTTTTGCATGAGTCGCTATCTGATCAGGGGCGGGAACAAGCTATGCGGGACCTGCACGGTGCAGGGCTCCAAAAACAGTTCGCTGCCTATTCTTGCCGCCAGCCTGCTGTCTGACGGCGAAACGGTTTTACACAACTGTCCGATGCTGTCCGACGTAGACGCAACGGTAAAAATACTGACGTTTCTCGGCTGTGAAGTCCAAAGGAAAGGGGATACGCTGTCGGTTCGCGCTGCGGCTGCGTCCGGCAGCGAGATCCCTGACGGGCTGATGCGGGAAATGCGCTCCTCCGTGATCTTCATGGGCGCGGTGCTTGCCAAGACGGGCAGGGTGCGCCTTTCCACCCCCGGCGGGTGCGAGATCGGCCTGCGCCCGATCGACCTGCATTTGGACGGCATGCGCAAATTAGGCGCCGCCGTTACGGACGAGGGCGGTTTTTTGGAATGTACGGCCCCAAAAGGGCTGCACGGCGCGCAGATCACGCTTTCTTTCCCCAGCGTCGGCGCGACGGAAAACCTGATGATCGCCGCGTCCACGGCGGACGGCGTGACAAGGATCTCCAATGCGGCAAGGGAGCCGGAGATCAGCGATCTGGCGGATTTCTTAAACGCCATGGGCGCGCATGTGACCGGCGCGGGCGAGGGATGCGTAACGATCGAGGGCGTAAAAAAGCTGCACGGCGCCGTCCATACCGTGATCCCGGACCGGATCGCCGCCGGCACCTATCTGGCCGCTGCGGCCATTACCGGCGGCAGCGTGGAGTTAAACGGACTGATCCCCGCGCATTTGGGGCCCATTATCGACGTGTTTGAGCAGATGGGCTGCGTTGTGACCGCCAAAAGCGACAGCGTAAGGCTTTCTTCCCCGAGGGAGCTGCGCGCCGTACGCACGGTGCGCACCATGCCGTATCCCGGCTTTCCCACGGATATCCAGGCGCCTGTGACCGCCGTGCTCACGCGGGCAAGGGGCACGAGCGTTGTAATAGAAACGATTTTTGAGAGCAGATTTAAATATATCGGCGAATTGGTGCGCTTCGGCGCACAGATCCGCACCGACGGCCGCATGGCGGTAATACAGGGCGTGGAAAAGCTTTTTCCCGCGCATGCCGAAACGCCCGATCTGCGGGGCGGCGCCGCGCTGGCGCTTGCCGCCCTCAGCGCCGAAGGCGAAAGCGAGCTTACAAATATCCGCCACATCGAGCGCGGCTATCAGGATCTTGCCGGCACGCTCCGCGCGCTCGGCGCGGACGTGGCGTACGAATAGCGTACGCTGCGCGTCCGCAGTGATATGTCGCTTTGCGACGTGATGAGCGCCTATCGGCGCGTGATGTGTTGCTGCGCAACGTGATGTGTTCCGCCTGCGGCGAAACGTTTCGGAAAACGCTGCGCGTTTTGATTTTATTTTGTCTCAAAACTCAAAACTCAAAACTCAAAACTCAAAACTCAACACTCAAAACTCAAAACTCAACACTCAAAACTCAAAACTACCTTTGGTGAAAATTATGGGAAGTAAAAAACAAAACGCAAGGCCCGTTCCCGGCAGCCGGAACGAGCAGATGAACCACTCAAAAAAAGGCAGGCGCAAAAAGGCCCGCCGCAGGGAAGCGATCATGGTCGGCAGCGCGCTGGTGATGGTCTTTGCCGTTGCGGCGGTTTGCTTTGTTTTCTTTTTCAAGGTGCAGCAGGTCTCGGTCGTCAATTCCGCCGCGCGCTATGCGGACGAGACGATTTTGGAGGCTTCCGGGATCGAGACCGGCTCCAGCATGCTGCGCATAAAGCCCGCCGCCGTCTCGCAGCGGATCGAATACGCTTTGCCTTACGTTGAAAAGGCCGTTGTGAAGCGCCATTTTCCGGACAAGGTCACCGTGACCGTAACCTACGCGCGCGCAAGCCTTGCCGTGGAAACGGCCGGCGGATACGTCCTGATGAACGACGCCTGCAAGGTCCTGCAGACGGGCGTAAAGAACCTCTCGGACTACACGGCGCTTGTCTCCGGCGTTGAGATCGCGGCGGCCGAGCCCGGAAGGACCGTGGAATTTACAAACCCCGCGCTTTTGGCGGACGTTTCCGGCCTTGCTTTGGCCTTTGCGGACGCGGGCTTTTTGAACGTGACCGCCTATGACCTTTCCGATCGCTTCAACGTGACGGTCGAGATCGATTACCGCGTGGACGTCAAGCTCGGCAGCCTTTCCGCGGCGGCGGATAAGCTCACCTTCGGCAAAGCCGTGATCGACAGCGCCCTGCAGGACGCCGCGACGGCCTCCGCAAAGCTGATCGTGGACCTGACCACCGAGAATACCGCCTATGTGCGCAATAAGGAGGACGCCGAGCGCACAACGGCGCCCGCGGAGCCCGAAACGGCGGAGGACGGTACCCCGATCGAACCGGAAGAGACCGCCGCGGACGACCATCCGGTGGGCTGAGAAAGTTTTTTATATTAAAATAAAAGAAAAATAAAAAATTATCTTGAAATTTATGTCAGAGTATGATAGTATTATGTACATAATGTGATCAAGTACGCAATTTTCTATTTTTTGACGGAGGCAAAAAAGATATGGGATTTGAAATGTCAACGGAATTCGATCTTGTTACCCAGATAAAAGTCATCGGCGTCGGCGGCGGCGGCGGAAACGCCGTGAACCGCATGGTGGAAGCAAACGTGCAGGGCGTGGAATTCATCGCCGTGAACACGGACAAGCAGGTGCTGTTGAACTCCAAGGCCACCACCAGGATCCAGATCGGCGATAAAACGACGCAGGGTCAGGGCGCAGGCGCAAAGCCCGAGGTGGGCAAGCGCGCGGCTGAGGAGAGCATGGAGGCGCTCAACGAGATCCTTGCCGGAACGGATATGGTATTCATCACTGCCGGTATGGGCGGCGGCACCGGAACGGGCGCCGCGCCGATCATTGCGCAGCTTGCAAAGGATAAAGGCATTTTAACGGTCGGTATCGTGACCAAGCCCTTTGAGTTTGAGGGGCGCCGCCGTATGCAGCAGGCCGAGTCCGGCATCGCCGAGCTTGCCCAGCACGTGGACAGCCTGATCGTGATCCCCAACGAGCGCTTAAAGCTCGTCTCCGATCAGAAGATCACCTTCTTAAACGCGTTCTCCGTCGCGGACGACGTGCTGCGTCAGGGCGTAAAGAGCATTGCCGAGCTCATTAAGATCCCCGGCATCATCAACCTGGACTTTGCGGACGTGACCTCCGTTATGAAGGACGCCGGCCACGCGCACATGGGCGTGGGAAGAGCGCAGGGCAAGGAAAAGGCCGAGAACGCCGCGAACGCCGCGATCACCAGCCCGCTGCTTGAGACCACCATCCAGGGTGCCAAGGGCGTGATCATCCTGATCTCCGCCTCCGCGGACATCACGCTGGACGACGTGGATACCGCCGCGACCATCGTTAAGAACGCGGCCGACGAGGACGCCAACATCATCTTCGGCGTTTCCACAGACGCAAGCCTGGACGACGAGATGATCGTCACCGTGATCGCCACGGGCTTCGGCACGGACGGCAACATCCCCGCTCCCGCGGAGACCAAAGCGAAGATGGAAGAGACGCCTGCCGAAAAGCCGGCGGAAAAGTCCATTGACGACGACGTGATCGACATCTTTAATATGTTTAAGAACAACTGATCTGTATCAGCGTTTCAGGGGGGCGGGCGGTTAAGCCCTGGCCCCCCTTTTTTTTAAGTAAGAAGTAAGAGTGAAGAGTGAAGAGGTATTATCATGGCCGACAGTAAAAAAATGGTAGAGCAGATCACCTCCATGGAGGTCGATTTTGCAAAATGGTATACGGACGTCGTATTAAAGGCGGAGCTGGTGGATTATTCCAGCGTCAAGGGCTGCATGATCATCCGGCCCTACGGCTACGCGATCTGGGAGCTGATCCAGAAGCAAATGGACGATATGTTCAAAGCGTTGGGGCATGAAAACGTTTATATGCCGCTGTTTATCCCCGAGAGCCTTTTGCAGAAGGAAAAGGACCACGTGGAGGGCTTTGCGCCCGAGGTGGCCTGGGTCACGCACGGCGGCAGCGAACCCTTGCCCGAACGGCTGTGCGTGCGTCCGACCAGCGAAACGCTGTTCTGCGAGCATTACGCAAACACCGTGCACTCCTACCGTGATTTGCCGAAGCTCTACAACCAGTGGTGCAGCGTGGTGCGCTGGGAAAAGACCACGCGTCCGTTTTTGCGTACCCGCGAGTTTTTATGGCAGGAGGGCCACACGGTCCACGCCACCGCCGAAGAGGCGATCGAAGAGACCGAGCGTATGCTCAACGTTTATGCGGATTTCTGCAAAAACGTGCTGAACATGCCTGTCGTCAAGGGCAGAAAGACCGAGTCCGACAAATTTGCCGGCGCGGTCGCCACCTATGCCATCGAAGCGCTGATGCACGACGGCAAGGCGCTGCAGGCCGGGACCTCGCACTACTTCGGCGACGGCTTTGCAAGAGCCTTCGATATGACCTTTACGGACAAGGACAACAAGCTGCAGTATATGCACCAGACCTCCTGGGGCACGACCACGCGGCTTATAGGCGCGATCATTATGTCCCACGGCGATAATAACGGCCTTGTACTGCCGCCCAAGGTGGCGCCCATCCAGGTGGCCGTGATCCCCATTGCGTCCCACAAGCCCGGCGTGACCGAAAAGGCCGCCGAGATCACGGAGCGCTTACAGAAGCGTTTCCGCGTGAAGTGCGATTTAAGCGACAACTCCGCCGGCTGGAAGTTTGCCGAGTACGAGATGAAGGGCGTGCCGCTCCGTCTGGAGATCGGCCCCAAGGATATTGAGAACAACCAGTGCGTGCTGGTCCGCCGCGACAACCGCGAAAAGGTTTTTGCGTCGCTTGACAATCTGGAAGAGGACGTTGAGGCGCTGCTGGAAACCGTGGGGCTTGCGCTGTACAGCAAGGCCGCCCGGAATATGGAGGAAAAAACCTACCGCTGCACGACTATGGAAGAGATCAAGTCCGTGCTCGCCGACAAGGGCGACGGTTTTGTGGAAGCCATGTGGTGCGGCGAGGAAAGCTGCGAGGACGAAGTGAAGGCGCAGACCGGCGTCGGTTCCCGCTGCATCCCCTTCGTACAGGAGCATCTCTCGGACGTGTGCGTCTGCTGCGGCAAACCCGCAAAGCACATGGTCATGTGGGGGAACGCGTATTAAGCGGCCGCTGAAGCGGACGCAATGATGCGTTGCTGCGCAACGTGATGTGCGCCTACGGCGCGTGATGCGTCGCTATGCGACGTGATGTGTTCCGCCTGCGGCGAAACGTTATGGAAAACCCTTCGGGTTTTGATTTTAATCATTAAAAACTCAAAACTAAAAACTTGAAACTCAAAAAAAGGGGAGAGAAAAAAATGAAGATCATTCTTGTAGGAGCCGGGTCCATTGGGGGAACCACCGCCGTGATGCTCAAAGAACACGGCGCGGATATCCAGATCGTGGAGGCAAACGCCTTGCGCGCCGAGACGATCCGTACGTCCGGCCTGCGTCTGACCGGCGCGCTGGGCGACCACTGCGAGACCTTTACGGTGTATGAAAGCATCGATTCGCTGACGGAAGTTTACGACGTGTGCATCATCGCCACCAAGTATTTCGCGCTGGAGGCCGTTGCGCAGCAGATGCTGCCCTACGTAAAAGCGGACGGCATGTTCGTCTCCATGCAGAACGGCATCTGCACGGGCATTCTTTCGTCCGTGGTCGGCGCGCACCGCACGGTTGGCTGTATGATCGGCTTCGGCGCCACGCTGCAGAAAGACGGCAGCGTGAACGTGACCAGCAAGGGCGAACTGATGCTGGGCAGGCTGGACGGTGTGATCGACGACGATCTGAAGGCGCTTGTAAAAATATACAACGGCCTGCTGCCCACAAAGGCGGTGGACAACATCGACGCACGGCTTTACTCCAAGCTGATCGTCAATTCCTGCATCAACTCCATCGCCGCGCTCACCGGCGAAACGGTGGGCAGAATGCTGCAGACCAAGCAGGCAAAGCTCGTCTTCCTTGAGATCGCCAGAGAAGCGACGCTCGTCTCCAAAAAAATGGGGCTCAAGGTGCCGCCCTACGCCAAGGTGCTGAACTACAACCTCCTGCTGCTCAGCGAGGCGGACTGGTTCAAGAATATCTGCTGCGCGCTGGTCAGCGTCGTGGGCAAGCGCTTCGGCGACGTGCGCCCGTCCACTTTGCAGTCGCTGGACCGCGGTGAGAAAACCGAGATCGATATCTTTAACGGCTA
>JAFSXY010000050.1 GCA_017443805.1 Clostridia bacterium
GCCGATGCCCGCCCACGTGGCGGCAATGCCGTATTTCCAGCCGAACTGCCCCGCGTAGCCCACGAAGACCACCGCGCTGAAATACGAGGTGCCGTAGGCGAACGCCGTCAGCCAGGGCCCTACGCTCCGGCCGCCCAGCACAAACCCGTTTACGTCCGTCGCTTTTTTGCGGCAGTATAGGCCGATGCCCACCATCACCGCAAAAAACACGACCAGCAGCAAAATCTTGAATACCATATTTTTTCATCCTTTCGCGCTTTAAAGCTTTTAAGCTTTACACGGACAAAGTATACACACTCTTCTCTGAAAAAGCAAGTACTTTTTTAAAAAACTACGCACCCGCACCGCGCATTTTTCCGCCCGAACGGAGAAAAACGCAAATGATTATGACAAAACTGTAACTTGTAAAACAAAATAAAACATGGTATAATGTTCCCGGACAAAAGAAAAGGAGTGTTTTTATGAAGAAGCTGCTGTCCCTGATCCTGGCGGCCGTCCTGCTTTTCGCCGCCGCCCTGCCGGCGCTGGCGGAGGACGATTATGACGAGCATGACGAAAGTTATTATGATTATACTTTTACAGACGGCGCGTGGTACACGCACAACGGCGAGAGGCTGGGCTGGTTCGACGGTCCGGACTATGAAAGCATGTTCCGCATCGCGGACGGCACGCGTGAACTGGACTCCGACTGCCTGTCTCCGAAGAACATGCTGGTGGTGGTGTTCCCGGACAGCGTGACGCTGATCCCCGATGACGTCTGCGACCCGGATTATTTCCGGTTTCTGCACTTCGCGGGCTCAACCGGGTCCGCCGCCCAGCAGTTTGCCGCGGAACACGATATTCCGTTTACGGTACTGGGCGAAGGTCACGAGCACGAATATTTTTATCTGATCATAGAAAAGAACACCTGCGTCACTAACGGATACGCCGAGTTCATCTGCCCGTGCGGGGACGTTCAAAAAGAGATCCCGCTGGTTGCCGACGAATCGCTGCATGAATGGGAGACCATCCATATTGACGACGACGGCAACGAATGGCAGCACTGTGCCTACTGCGACGGATACAGGTCTGTTGCGCCCTGCAGCTGTTTCTGCCATAAGCTTTCAAGAGCAAAACTTCCTTCTTTTAAGGGAGATTTCGCAGGGTTCTTAAAGGATTTCATATTCCGCCTGAAGCTGGTACTCTGGCGGCTGACCGGCCAACACCAGTACTGCGAATGCGGCGCAAGACATTATTGAGGAGGCGTTAAAAAAATGAAAAAAGCGATCAGCATCCTTTTAATTCTGGCGCTGCTCTGCGCGTTGCCCCTTTCCGCCGTGGCCGAGGAGGCGCTGCCCGAGAGCGAGCATCCGTACGCGCGCAACTGCGAACTGACCTGGACCTATGAGTATCCAGGTGAGGCGGACGGGCTGTACGTGACCTTTTCGGAGGATACGTATTTTTCTCCGGGTATGTTTTACGAAGAATATTCCGAGGACTTTGATGAAGAAGCGGCGGCGTTTTTTGAGGAGAACGGTGGTTATTACAGTCAACCGGATCTTTTTACGATCGAATACGGAGAGGATGACTATCTCGACGTGTATTATGCTTATGCTGATTCTCTGGCAGGAAAAACGATTTATGTGCCCAGAACCCGCTTTACACTGACACTGCATTCAAACAGTCTTGTCCCCTCTTACGGTTTTCAGATCACAAACATTGTTCCTGCTTACAACGCTGTAGTCAATTATCATCTGAACGAAGAAGAAACACGTACCTTTGCCGTCCCACCGGACACCGTAATCTCGCTGGAAAAAAGCTTATGGATGCAGCAGACGGGCAATGAGATCATCGTGGGCTGGCAGACAGCCGACGGCGCGCGTTATTATTACGAAAATGTAACAGATTCCTGGCGGGACCTTCCGATGTACACCTCAACACTGACGGACATCACGGCGGAAAACGGCGCGACGTACGATCTGTATCCGATCACCTGCCCCATCGCGCTGCGCGCGGACGAGGTCTACTCTTTTATCAACTCCCGCGACGTTTTCACCAACGAAGTGGACGGCTACCTGTTTACAAAAGAGCACTACGTCAATATGATCAAGGACTGGTACGCGACTTTTGCCTTTTCTCCCTTTATGCCGCTTGGCGCATTCGGCAGGATCTATGAAACGATGTACTGGCCGACCAGCTATTGGGACGGCTCCTGCTGCGGCTTCCCGCTGACAGAGATTTTGCAGCATGAGGGAAAAATCGACATGCTCTCCCGCCAGGGCGTACAAACAGTCAGCGAACTGGAACCGGATGAAGAGCTGATCAGTTTTATTAACTTCTACAATTCCCAGGCCGTCGCCTGCCATATCACAAACCACATGGCGCTCGACCCCGGCACGGCGGACTACACAAAAGAGCTTAAGGCCCTTTATGAAACGCTGGAAAAAGGAAAACCGGTCTACTTTGAATTCTATCCCGGTTCGCAGCAGCCGATCAAATCGATTCTCTCCGGCAATCCGGAGGATATTACCGCCGTCCACGGGATCCTGCTGACCGGCGCCTATACCGACGGGAACGGCAACCACATCCTGATCGCGCATGATAACAGATCCGAAGCATACTCCCTGGGAAGATGCGACATCGTATATATCAACGAAGATTTTACCGAAATATACTCGATGTACTACAATGACCGTTGGAATAATGACGACAGTCCCCTTAACGGCTTTTCCTGGGCGGACGACCTGACGGCCTACGATTCCTTTAAGGCGGAGGGCGTTTCCAATCCCTTCGCGTGGCATATCGCGTTTTTAAGAAACTGCCTGTCCCTGTTCCGGCAGATCTTCTCCCTGCTGAAGAACATGACCGGAAAATAAAAACCGGCATACACCGACGCTGCTTTTCCGCAGTCACCGAAACTCCCGTCTCCGCGCCATGCGCGGGGGCGGTCTTTTTTTTACCTGTTCTCTCTCTATATTAAAAAAAATCATAAGGGATTTCTGTCGAAGGCCCTTGCATTCATCATTCTGCACATGGTATCCTAAAATAAACAATAATAAAGGAGCGCTTTCTTATGAAAAAAAGATCCGTTTTGGCTTATATTCTGGTCCTCACCCTTGTTCTGACGGCCATGCTGCCCGTCTTTGCCGGCGCCGAAACCCAAACCGCTTACGCCGTCGTTGACCGGGAGAACCGAACGATGACCTTTTGCATCGGGACAAAGATCTCCGACACAGAAGGCGTCAGACGCAGCGACGGCACATACGTTACGGGCGACAGTTATTATACCGACTTTCTGAACGGAGAGGAATTGCCCTGGTTTGACGACGGCGATATCATTGAAAGTGTCAGCATTCTGGATCCGATCGAACCCACGTCGATGGACGCCTGGTTTTTTATTCTTCCCTACGTCAAAACGATCACCGGTTTGGGGATCATAAACACAGATCGCCTGACGAGCGCCAACGCGCTGTTCGAAGAATGTGAAGAACTGACCGAGCTGGATCTGACCGGTTTCCGCGCCCCGCTTGTGGAAGATATGTCCTATATGTTCATGGGCTGCAGAAATCTGGAACGACTGACTTTTGACGGCCTCGGCGCAGACAGCGCAACCAACACGGAGGAGATGTTTGCTTACTGCGACCGCCTCGAAACGCTGGATCTCACCGGTTTCGGCGGTGCAAATATCACCAATATGTCCTATATGTTCGTGGGCTGTACAAATCTGAAGGAACTGATTCTGGACGGCTTTTACACCGACAGCGCAACAGACATGGAATGCATATTTTCCGGTTGCTCCAGCCTCAGAGCCCTGGATCTGAGTCAGTGGAATCTGCGGCGGGATACCTGGGACGCGCTTAACATGAACGGCATGTTTGCGGATTGTACTTCTCTTCGCGCCCTTACGCTCGCGCAGGGCTTCGTATCCTACAGGATGGGCAACGTAGAACGGCTGCCCGATCCGCCGACCGACTTCCCCTATACCGGCATGTGGATCCGCAAGGAATATCCCGATTACCCCCTCGACAGCGATGGCTTGCTTAACTGCTATGACACCACCTTAAACAGCAAGGTCACGTGGGTATGGCAGCAGACGCCGCAAAGCCTTTCGGCGGCGCAGGTTTCAGGAGAGAACAAGATTTACACCGGCGAAGCGCTGACCACGAACGTCACCGTTACCCTGAACGGCGAGACGCTGGAAGAGGGCTTTGACTATACCGTTTCCTACGAAAACAACACAAACGCGGGTACAGCCTCCATTACGGTGACCGGAAAAAATTTCTATTTTGACAGTGCGAGCGGCACGTTTGATATTCTGCAAAAGGATCTGTCCGCCGCCGCGGTCGCAGCGGCAGACCGGACCTATACCGGCAGCGAGATCGCTTCGCCCGTGAGCGTCACCGTGGACGACAGGGCGCTGACAGAGGGCACGGACTTTACCGTCGACTACGAAAACAATACCGACGCGGGCACGGCCGCCGTTACGGTCACCGGCACGGGCAATTACAGCGGCACGGCTTTTGTTACGTTTGCCATCCTTGCCAAAGACCTGGCAGCGGCAAGCGTTTCCGTTGAGGACCAGGTATACACGGGCAGCGAAATCGCCGCGCCCGTAACGGTCGACCTGAACGGCACGGCGCTGATCGAGGGCAGAGACTTTACCGTTTCCTACGACTGCAACGTTGCGGCGGGCACCGCCACCGTCACGGTCACGGGCGTCGGCAATTACAGCGGCACGGCTTCCGGCACGTTTGAGATCGTCGAACCCGAGCCCGACGCTCCGACCTCGCTGCTGGAGTGGGTTTTCAACATTCTGAAAACCATTATGTCCCTGCTTTATATGCTGTTCGGCAAAGTATAATCCCTTAAAAGCGGCGCACTTCCTTACGGAAGGCGCCGCTCATAGGCTCTTTTGTTTTCGGCGTCAGAAATACCGGATCAGGGAGACCACCTTGCCTAAGATCACCAGCTCGTCGGTAATAATGGGCGCGTAGTCGTCGTTTTCCGGCTGCAAACGGAAATGGCCGTTTTCCTTGTAAA
>JAFSXY010000051.1 GCA_017443805.1 Clostridia bacterium
GCGTTTTCCCGAATACAAACTGGTTCTGGAAATGGCGGAGCTGTTCTCTGTAGATCCCGAGCTGCTGATGGCGAAGGACGAGCTCCTGTTGGCGGAGTTGTCCGAATCGCTGCCCGAACGCTACCCTGTAAGCGGCGAAAGGCTGCAAAAGGATCTGAACGCTTTTTTGTCCACCTTGAGTGCGCGCGACGCCGGTATTTTCGTGCGGCGGTACTACTTTCAGGATACGCCTGGGGAGATCGGAGAGCGGTATAACGTAAAAGAGGATTACGTCCGGACAATACTGATGCGGGTCCGCAAAAAGCTCAAAAAATACCTGAAGGAGGAATGAATATGAATACCGATCAGATCTATGCCGCGATCACAGGCATAGACGAAAAATATCTTTCGGCGTCTGAAGACGCCGGGGCGGTGGCGACATCCATTCGCGCCGCAAAACGCAAAAGAAACACGGCGGTGCTGTCTCTTTGCGCATGTCTTCTGTTGGCAGCAGTCGCGGTCGGTCCGGTAAGACTTTGGCTGCAGGGCGCTGCACCCTCCGTCGATCCGACAGTTACTGTGCCGACCGTAACGAACACCGAGGAAGTAAGCAAAAAACCGAACAATAACGACCCGGTCTCTTATTCCGCCCTTGCTGTTGACGGGCACGAATTCAAAGTATTCCGCGGCGCGGGTATGTTGGACGTCGCGGCATTTTCGGAGGATTTTCTGCAACATGCCGAATTGATCATAGAAGGGACCGTAACGGATACGCATACCAAACAGTATTATTTCGTTTGTGAAGCGGAAGGGAAATTTGAGTACGCAGGGCAGAAGATGACGATTACTTACAAGCCGGAAACCATAGTGACTACCGTGCGGATCGAAAAGATCTGGAGAGGAGACGGCAGCTTTGCGGTCGGAGATACCGTCACCTTTGAAGATGAGATCGTTGGATTTGACGGCATTTTCGGATATCATACCGGTATAACGTATTTACTGCATCTGGATCAGACGGATGAGGAAAATCTGTTAGTGATGACCGGTCAAACGCCGGACGAACCGCTGATCGAGGGCGATAATCACAGGGAGTTCCGTTACCGGAACGGCTATCCGTTCCAACCCGCCATAGAAAAAACGGCGGCCGGTGATTATATTGTCCCCGGCACATGGAAAACCGTAACGCAGCCCGGCGACGCGAACGTGGTGCTGAACAAAGAAAACTGTCCCGATTGGGATCCCGAGAATTCCGCCTGGTACCTGTTGGGCGGGCTGAAGCTTGTCCCATCCGATCAGTTTGAGGCACGGATGCACAAGCTGTTTGAACGAATGGAGACAGAATAATATTATCTCCTCAAGCGGAAGAGACTGTTCAGCGCCGTCAACGTAAACAGTCTCTTTCGTTTTTATGTGTAAAAAAAACGGTATTTTTCTCACTAACAGGTGAAAGGAGAAAAACCTTTCGGAAAGGAGCAGGGCGATCCATGGATAACGGTGCAAGTAGCTACCGCCGTTTCCTTGCCGGTGACAATGACGCGCTTGTTGAAATCATAAGGGACTATAAAGACGGACTGATGTATTTTCTGAACGGTTTTGTAA
>JAFSXY010000052.1 GCA_017443805.1 Clostridia bacterium
CCCGTCACCTACGCTTTGAACGCCGTTCCCACGGTCATGGCATACGGGAAAGCGGACGATATCGTCCCCTTTTCACAGGCAGAAGTACTGGACAGGGCGCTGACGCACAGCGGCGTGCCGCACGACCTGGTTATTTACCCGAACTCTCGGCACGATCTGGCTTCCGACCCGGACGCGGACGCCGAAACGGCAAGACTTTTTGAACGCTGCGCAGCGAAATATCTGAATTGACCGGCCGACCGGCATTTTGGGATACAAAGGAGAAAACAAAATGGATATGAATCTGTATCTGCATAACGAAAACGAAAAACCGCTGGAGCATATCGTCAGCGACGGCGGGATGGCGGCGATCTTCCGTACGGTGGGCGTTGTGGGCGACAGCTTATCCTCCGGGGAATTTGAGTCCGCGAACGCCGACGGCTCCAGAGGCTACCACGATTATTTTGAATACTCCTGGGGGCAGTTTCTCGGCCGGATGTGCGGCAGTAAGGTTTACAATTTTTCCAGAGGCGGCATGACCGCGAAGGAATACTGGCAGAGCTTTGCCGACGCAAACCGCTTTTGGGACGCGAAATACGCATGCGACGCCTATCTGATCGCGCTGGGCGTCAACGATCTGATCGGCATGAACCAGACGGTCGGAGAAAAAGACGACTGCGACAAAGCCGAAACGGACACCTTTTCATGGTATTACAGCAGTATCATCAAACGCCTGAAAAAAACGCAGCCCCGCGCAAAGTTCTTTCTGATTACGTTCCCGAAGGGGGAACCGCGCGCCGACGAGCACAAAAACCTGCTGTACGGCCTTGCGGAAAAATTCGATAATACGTACGTCGTTGATCTGGATACGTACGGTCCCGCGTTTGACGAAGAATTCCGGAAAAGGTTTTTCCTGCTGGGGCATATGAACCCCATGGGTTATCTGTTCTTTGCGAAAATCGTTGCATCCTATATCGATTACATCATCCGGCACAATTATGACGATTTCAAGGAAGCAGGCTTCATCGGCACCGATCTGCACGGATAATATGCAATTCATCAAAAAACGGGGACTGCCGCGGCAGCCCCCGTTAAATTATCTGTTAATAAAGCGACCATGCACGGATCCGCTGGATCAGGTCTTTGATGATACCGATCATCCGCCGGAACACGCTGCCGTCCGCGATCAGTTTTACGTACACGCGCAGCGCTTTCTCGGTTTTTGCCGTCCCGTCGTCGTTTAAGCCGAGGGACATATTCACGACCTCGCAGGATATCACGGTGATCCCTTTGCCGCATTCCAATACCACGTCCCCCTCGCTGAGCGTATCGGGCAGCGCATACCCGTCCGCCGCTGCGAACATACAGGTCAGGGTATACATCCGGCCTGCCTCTATCGGGCCGTTCGGCGAACCGCCCGCTGCCGCCGCAATCAGAACGGGACCTCTTCCGCTTCTGGTAAACCTGTAAACGACCTGCGGGGAAAGGATCTCGGCAATACGCGCATAATCATCCTCGGTGCACCCGGCAACGTCGCTGTTGATGCGAAGACGGATCACCTGTTCCTCCGCCTGCGCCGCGGCAGGCATATGCAGACAGCAAAGCAGCAGACAAACGACAAGTACGGCACTGACCGTTTTTTTCATTCGACCGGCTCTCCCCTCTGTTTTTCCTTACTTTTATTATATTCCTTTTTCGGTAAAAGTCAATCAGCCGTTTCCGGAAACAGATCAGCTTTTCCCTGTTTACTTTCCCTTCTTCGGCGCGGGCAGTTCATCCGCGACCGCGTCCAGCAGCGCACGCAGAAAGTCTCTGTCCTCCACGTTGTCCGCAAGCAGCATCTCCTTTGCGCCGGGATACGGGATGACTTTTTCGGCGTCCGGCATCATAGCGGCGGCTGTTTTTACGTCTTTTACAAGAAAACGGTCGTCGTAGATCCCGCCGATCACCCTGCCGCGGTAATAAAGGACGTACTCCCCCATCATCGGCCGGTAAGAGACCGTCTCAGCGCCCGAAAGCTGTTCCAGAATAAAATCCAGATATTCCCTGCTTGAAGCCATACCTTACTCCGCCTCCTCGTCCATTGTTTCCAGCAGAAAGCTCACCGGCCGGAAACCGTCGTTGCAGGAAAGCATCGCCGACTTCGGATCTTTCATCCAGCCGTCGTAAAAATTTTCGCCGCCGTGGGCAAGCGCCAGAACAAACGGCGAAACGGTATCCCACGCGCTGGAGCAGAAGCCCTCCGGTTTTTCCCAGCCGTTGGCGATATAAACGTCTCCGAGGCGCATCATGCAGGCGTGCTCGATCGGGTTTTCATACTGTGCAATCAGATCGTCGTAACGGGCGATCTTTTTTACCGTGATCCTTACTTTTTTCATTTTCCTTTTAATGCCTCGCAGATCTCGGCCGGATCGCCGAAAACGCCGTCATAAACAAAATCGTACGCGCCGTTATCAAAAAGACCGTGTTTTTTCTCCAGCATCTGTGCCACCGGCGCGGGCAGATTGCCGTGCATCCGTGCCTGAAAGCGCTGTTTGATCGTATCCAGATCCGCTTTTACAAGGATCCTGACCGCGCCGTCCGGCAGAAGCGAAAGCTGCTCAGGCTCGGAGATCACGTAAATGACGTTTTCGCCGGAAACGGCCGCCTGCAGCCGCTGCCGGAACAGCAGTTTTGCTTCGCTCTCCGATTTTGCCATACGCAGGTAATCTTTGCCCGAAAAAACCTCCGCGCCGACGGCGCTTTTGATCTGATCCGCCAGCGTGGATTTTCCGCTGCAGTTTTCACCGATAATTGCAATAACCATATTTTTCTTCCTTTTTTACTTATTTAATTCCAGACGCATCAGGATCAGCGCCTGCCAGCCGGCAGTACGGCTGCAAAACCCCAGCGGATTGCGGCCGTATTCCGTAAAGCCCTCGCTTTTATAAAGGGCCACCGCCCTGTCGTTTTCCGCCACCACTTCCAGCTCCAGCTGCTTGTAACCAGCTTTTTCAGCACACGCGATACACGCCCTTGTCAGCGCCCGGCCGATCCCGAGGCCCCAGTACTCTCTGTCGATGCTGATGCCGAAATTTGCGCGCAGACTTGTTTTTTCCGCTCTGCCGATGCGGTCGATCCCTGCAAGGCCCACGACTTTTCCGTCCAGCTCGGCCAGGATCTCCGCGTCTTTTTCGCTCTCCGCCTTCCGCTGCAGAAGTTGGGCTTCTTTTTCAACGGTGTAGACGATTTCATCCGGATAGGAAGTCAGGAAATCGGTCTGTTCGTGCGTTAAGATAAAGTTTTCAAGCGCAGCCGCGGCGTCTTCGGCCGTTGCGCTGCGCAAAACACATTCCCTGCCGTCCTTCAGACGGACGGTCTGATAATAATCCATACGGATCCTCCTTTTGTTTTTTGCATTGCAGCAACAAAAAGGCTTCTCACTTCCCGGTATTGCCGTTTACGATCGCGGCGTAGGTCTCCTCCGGGATCATGGGCGTTCCGATCTCGGCCAAAAGCGCTTCGTCCACGCGGCCCGTTTCGGCAAACTGTAAGCCCGCCTGTTTTACAAGCGCAAGGCGCGGCACGGTGACGACGGACGCTTGAGGTGCGTTGAACATGGGGCTTTCCGGCACGGTAATCACCGTACTGTCCCCGCGGAAACAGAGCTTAAACTGCGCCACGGCAGGCTCAAAGTTGTGCCGGCTGTTGGGAAAGCCACAGCCGCAGATCATCAGGCAGCGCAGACGGGAAACGTCCGCCTGTCCCACGTGCGCGTACCGCTCGCCGACCTTTTGCATGGCCATGGAGGAAAGCGGCAGCGTACGGTCAAGCAGCGCCTTCAGCGGCGCGGGCATACCGTAGGAATAAAGCGGGAAGCTGAAAAGCAGCAGCTCGCTTGCGAGGACGTCGTTTAAGATCTCACGCATATCGTCGTCGTGCATGCAGGTCCCGCCGTTGTGCATACAGGCAAAGCAGCCCGTACAGTATTCGATATGCTTGTCGATCACGTGGACCGTTTTGATCTCCTGCGCGCAAAAGTCGTTCATCCCGTCCAGAAAGGCGCGGGTGATATGCATGGTATCGCTTTGCTCTCTTTTGGGACTGCCGTTCAAAACCAGAATTTTCATGCGGTCTCTTCTTCTTTCTCAACATTGCCGTTTAATACCTCGGCGCCGTATTTGCAGACGAGGCTTAAAAAGATCACCACCGCGCCGACCCAGACGGACAAGGCGATCTCAAAAGGATCGGCATAGGCGTCGGCAAGCAGCTTTTTCAGGATCCGGCACACGATGCGGGCGACGATCTCGGTCCCGATCGGAACGCAGACCGTGCAGATCCCCAGGCGCAGAAGCTCCTTTGCGCCGTCAAAGGTAAAGGGCGTTCCGGCGGCCAGCTCGTTTGTCAGATACCGCTCGGCCATCCTGCTGAGCACGGCATAGCCGACGCACATGATACCGGCGGCGGCCATATAGATGTACGTGTCGCCCGTGGTATACCGCGCGGAGGATTCTATCATGCTGTGGATCGTTACGCCGCCGAGCTTAAAGCTTTCGGGAAAGAGCGCAAGGGACAAAATGCCCGCCGCGCACAGAACGCCGACCACAAGGCAGCAGATAAAACCGATCTTGCAAAGGATCTTTGCGATTTTTGCAACCGTTTGAATCACGTTCAGCGTTTTCATTCTTTTTTCCTGCTTTCTTTTTTTATACCATCTGTTATTATACGGGACTTTGGTCCGCTGTCAAGGGAAAAACGGTTTTTTTGCATAAAAGCCCGTACGGCGGCATAAGATGAAAGCGGGTGATTTTTATGAAAGTACAATGGAAAAAACTGATCGTCAGTTTATTATTGCCGCTTGCCGTGGGCGGCGCCGCGGCGCTGCTGACAAAAGACGGCATGGGCCGCTTTGAAACCGTAATAAAGCCGCCGCTCTCGCCGCCGGCGTGGATTTTTCCCGTGGCGTGGACGCTGCTGTATATCCTGATGGGCGTTGCCTGCTACCTGGTGTGGACCGCGCCGAAAAAGGAACCGAACGCGCTGTTTTATTACGGCATCCAGCTGTTTCTG
Organism: Clostridia bacterium; assembly: GCA_017443805.1. Taxonomy (GTDB): domain Bacteria; phylum Bacillota; class Clostridia; order Oscillospirales; family Acutalibacteraceae; genus RUG806. Next base: position 5,029 of record JAFSXY010000052.1, read on the forward strand.
AACTTCTTCTGGCCGATCATTTTCTTCAATATCCGTAACGATTTGTTCGCGTTTATCTGGCTTATTCTGCTCTGGGCCGCCGTACTGATCACGACCGTCAAATTCTTCCGTACGAAAAAAGCGGCCGGGTATCTGCTGCTGCCCTACCTTGTGTGGATCACGTTCGCGGCCTACCTGAACCTTGGTATCTATCTTTTGAACCGCTGACCGAAAACAACCGAAAAAAACGGAAAATCCGCTGAAACGGCACAATTGAACCGTCAGTGGATTTTTTATTTTGCATTTTTTGTGTTATTGGTATTGATTTTAGACTGTTTTTTTGGCATTATTTAATTGAAATCGGAAACCGAAGGAGAACAGAATGGACAAAAACGAATTTTCCGCCAGACTGCTGCAGCTGCGGCGGGAAAAGGGTTTTTCGCAAAAGGAGCTCGGCGAGCTGCTCGGCGTTTCGAACAAGGCGATCTCCAAGTGGGAAAACGGCGAGGCGCTGCCAAAAACGGAGACGATGCTCAGACTTGCCGACCTGCTGGGGATCGACGGCAACGCGCTGCTGGGGATCGAATTGCCTGCGCAGGACGAAGACCGGCAGACGGACGAACGGCTTGACCGCTTGGAGGCTGAAAATCTCGCGCTGAAAAACAGGATCGATCTGCATGAAAACAAAAAAAGAAAAACCGCAGCGACCGTCAGTCTTGCGCTGCTTGCCCTTGCCGTGGTCTGCATTCTCGGGGCGCTCCTGTTTTCTCACCCGGACGCCGTGAACAACGGCCGGATCGAGGACGCGGGGCTCACAGGCACAAAAATTGAATTCAGCGGCGAAACGTTTTACCCGTGCACGCAGCTTCAAAACGGTCTGCTTTCGTTTAACCAAAGCAGTCTGGCAGAGTCTTTTGAGCAGAAAAGCGCAAAATTTTACGCCGCCGACGGCAGCGAACAGACTGTTACGGTCAACGCGGCGGCGCCCTGGAGACTTTTGCTGCTGCGCACGCGGGACGGCAGTTATTACTACGCAAACGACGTTTCCCTGCTTGAAATGAAGCCCGAAAACCTGTACGGCGTTTTTCTTACGGACAAGAGCATTTCGGATCTGCCATACGCGCAGGATCCGTATTATGACCCCTATCTTTACCAATCGTTTCCGACCGACGAATTCTGCGAGCTGTATGCTTCCGCAAACGCGCCGACGGACAAAAAGATCACCGAGCTGTATCTCGGTACCCGCGGAAAAACAGTTTCCGTATGCCTGCAAAGCATTTATCTGCCGGATTTGAAAGCAGGCGAATTCTTCATGGACAACGACGGCAATTTATACTTCTACCGTTATGCCGACGGTAAATCCTATCCTGTAAAAAAGGAGCTTCAAAGTTATGTCTGCCAATAAGACCGAAAAACTGAACGCGCTGCTGACACAGCAGCAATCCATTATCGAGGCGCTCCGCCGGGAGGCGGACGCGCTGGGGAATGAGGATCTGGCCGTGCAGAACGAAGCGCTGAACAAAGCGCTGACCGAAACGAACACAAAGCTGCACACGCTGGAGAATGACAACGAGGCGCTGCAAAAGCAGCTTACAACGGCGAAAGAGGCGCTGTTCGCCAAAATGGCGGATGAAAAGCTGGCCGCGTTCCTGCACACGCAAAAGCGGATCGACGCACTGTATTACAAACAAGCCGATACGCTTGACAGCAGGCTGGACGCCTATGAAAAACAGTGCGCGACCGAAATCAACAAAACGATTGCGCAGATCGACGGCGTCGGCAGCGAACAGTTCGCCGATCTGCGCGAGCGGCTGGAGCAGATCAAAACAGAGCTGTCCCGGCGCAGGGAAGAATTGCGGACATACAGCGCAGACAGGCTGCAGGCAACCAAGGACGCAGCGGCCGGAAACGGCGAGGCACTGAAAAACGAGCCTTTACAGGAGATCGAAAAAAAAGGGGCGCTCAAGCATAAAAGCTTTGAGTCTTTCGTCGGATTGAACCTTTTGAGCAAGGCGGGTATCCTGCTGTTTCTGGTCGGCATCGTAATGCTGGGCAGATTTACCTACATGCACCTGTCCGACGTATTCAAAGCGGGCATGATCTACCTTTTGGGCGCCGTATTGATCGTGGCGGGCGAGCTGTTTGCCAGAAAAGAAAAAACGATCTTTTCAACCGCGCTTGTCAGCGGCGGCGTTGCGGTTCTGTTCGCGGCGACTGCGACAGCCTATTTCGCCTTCGGACTGTTCTCCGTTTACATTGCGTTTATCGTGTGTATTGCGCTCACAGCGCTTGCCATGTTCCTTTCACACCAGGTCAACAGTCAGATCGTCTGTGCTTTCGGCACAGTCGGCGGTTATCTGCCCGTGATCGCACCGTACATGATCAGCTTCGGCAAGGCGGCTTCCGACGCCGGTTTCCTGCCGGTTTCCTGCTTATACTTCACACTGCTCTCCCTTATCGTCTTTATTATGAGCCGCAATAAAAACTGGCATATCGCCCGGTTTACGGGCTTTGCACTGCAGACGATCGCCGTAGGCGGCGTCGGCGCGTGCGCATGGGCGCTGAGAGACTTAAGAGGCGGCTTTCTTACCCTGATGCTTGCGGCGTTCTTTGCAATCGTCTCGTTTGTGATCTACCTGCTTTTCCCGGCGCGTCTGATCCGCAAAAACAAGCCGCTGGACATTTTTGACCTTGTCCTGCTGACGCTGGATACTGTTGTCGGCGCAGTCTCAATAAGCTGCACGGTACGCAACTGCTTTTCACCGCAGACCGGAGAAGCAGGCGTCGCCGTCGGCGCGGTCTTTCTGATCCTGACCGTTCTGTACGCCGCGCTGACCTTCAGCGCCAGAAAAATGCAGGCGAAAGAACGTACCGCCGCAACCTCAATCAGCGCAGGCTTTACGATGATCTTTTCCATGCTGATCGTCCCGCTGATGTTCGGCGCCGACTATGCGCCGGTCGCATGGGCGATCGAGGGCTGCGCAGTCGCTTATTACGGTATTGCACACAAATCAAAGCCCGCCGAATTTGCGGGACTTGCCGCCATGACACTTTCCGCGGTCGCTTATTTATCTACCACGGCGTTTTTCTCTGCAGCGGACAAAAAAGCGATTTCCGTGATCAGCTTTATTATAATCGTCTGCGCGTTTTGGATCTACGCCGTCAGGGGTCTTGTAAAAAAAGACGGCAACGCTCTTTACATCATTCTGGAGATTTTGACCGCCGCTGCGTCCGTTGTGCTGTTGTCGCGGATCTACAGCCTGATCATTGAGAGCCGCTTTTTCACGCTCACCAGCAAATATACCGACAGCGCGATGCTGCTCGTATTTATCCTGCCGCTTGCAGCCGCGCTGCGTTTCGGTCTGCTGCGCAATAAGGCGTCGCTGATCGCAAGCGATATCGCCGGCGCCGCGCTTGTGGTTCTTGCACTGACCCTGAACATCTCGAAATACAACGCCGTATACAACTTTTATTATGAACCGGCAAAAGGGACGTGGCTTTCGGTATTCAACCTGCTTTTGCTCCTTTGCGTCAACGTTGCGGTGCTTTTCTTCTTCTCCGTTTCCGTTGCGCACTTTATCGGCGTGACAAAAGCGCCCGCGTGGTTTTATACGGCAGCCATGGCAGTCATTTCGCCGGTGCTGATCACCGTGACGCTGACGCGCCAGTTCGACCTGCGTTTTTCAAACGTACTGATCAGCGCCGTCTATATCGCGGCCGCCTGCGTCATGCTGCTGATCGGCTTTAGGAAAAATTACACGGTCGTGCGTACCGGCGGCCTGGTGCTGATCCTTGCCTCCTTTGCAAAATTATGTTTTGTGGATACCACGGGGCTGGACACCGGCTGGAAGATCGGTTCGTATTTCGCTTTTGGCGCCATTTTGATCCTGATCTCATTCTTCTATCAGCGCTTTTCAAAAAAACTGGAGAAAAACGCAGAGGCTATGCTTAAGCCTGTGAATAAAACGCAGGAGGAAGAAAACGCATGAAAAAAGGCAAGAAAGGAACGGCCGCGCTGCTTTGCGCCGTTTTAACGCTGACCTCCGCTGTGTCCGCGGCTAACGCGGCAAATACAGCAAACACAGTAGATACGGGGGTAAAGGCGCGCGACCCGTTTGTGCTGGAGTATAACGGCACGTATTATATGTACGCTACCGGTCTGCAAAATGAAAGCGGCTACGGCTGCGTGTACAGCACGGATCTTACAGACTGGTCGGAGCCCGTGCAGGTCTTTACGCCGCCGGAGGACTTTGACGGCGACGACAACTGGTGGGCGCCGGAATGCCATTTCTACAAAGGACGGTTCTATCTGTTCGCGACCTACCATTCCGCAAAAAGCGGCAAACGCGGCGTGGCGATCTTTCGCGCCGACTCCCCTTTGGGGCCCTTTGAGATCATAACGGACGGGCATATAACGCCCAAAGATCATGACGCCATCGACGGCACGCTGTACGTAGACGAGGACGGTCAGCCCTGGATGGTCTACGTAGGCGAATGGACCTCCAACGCCGACGGCGTCGGCGACATGATGGCTGCAAAGCTCAGCGAAGACCTTACGGCTTTTATCTCCGAACCGATTTTGCTGTTCCGCGGCTCGGACCCGCGCTGGGCAAGGGGGAAAATCACGGACGGGCCGTTTTTATATAAGACAAAAGAAGGCAGGCTTTTAATGCTATGGTCAAACATGAACAATAAAGGCTACTGCGTGGGGATCGCCTACTCCTCCAACGGCAAAACAGACGGTCGCTGGCTGCAGCAGCCGACCGAGCTGTACCGCGCGTCCGAAACGCAGCCGGACGGCGGCCACGGCATGCTGTTTACAGCGCCGGACGGCACGCTGACGCTCTCCATCCACAGCCCGAACCGAGACGCGGAAGAAAATCCCACCACCGCCTTGCTGATCCCTGTGGACGATATCGGCTGCACCTTGGTGACGCAGGGAAAAAACAACGTGATCGTACGGCTTTTTTACCGCCTGTATTACGCCGTTGCAAAGCTGTTTGCCCGTTCCGGCTCCGCCGCGTAGAAAACAGTTTTGAGTTTTGAGAATATAATTAAAATCAAACGCGCGCAATGCTGATTTCCATGACAAAAATGACAAAACCGTGACAAAAATTTTTCAATTTTGTCACAGTAAAATCCCTTATATATCAACGGTTTTCTGGGCTTGTGACAAAAATGACATTTTTTTTAAACTCTTTAGCGGAAAAAAAATAAGAACCTGCCGCGTTGCGGCAGAACCTTGTTATTCGCTTCGCTCATAATAAAAAATGTGTGGAGTGGAAATTTTTTGTCATTTTTGTCATTTTTGTCACAGCTCCCGGTCTTTTCTCAAACAGGACGTTCCCGGTGGCAAAAATGGCAAAACGGTGGCAAAAATTTACAGGTTTTTACCACCGCAAAAACCTTATATATCAACGGATTTCGGCTCCGGTGGCAAAAATGGCAAAATTTTTTAACTTCTTAGGCGAAAAAAAAATAAAAAATTTGTTAAGCTGATTTTTTTTGCATTTTTGCCACTTTTGCCACAGAATAAAAAAATAACGGGTGCGTCGCTGAAAAAGCGGTGCACCCGTTTACCGTTGTTCTGCTCGCCTGCGGCGAGTAGTCACCCGCGTTGCGGGTGTAGTTCCGGCTTTGCCGGATAGTCGCACCTGCGGTGCGTAGGCGCGCTTCGCGCGTAGACTATTTCTCAAAACTCAAAACTGCGATAAGATCAAAACCCGAAGGGGTTTCCATAACGTTTCGCCGCAGGCGGAACACATCACGTCGCATAGCGACGCATCACGCGCCGTCAGGCGTGCATCACGTTGCGCAGCAACGCATCATTGCGGCACGCGCAGCGGTCGCTTTTTGTCAGCCCAAGTTTTCCAGCCCGACCGCGGCGCGGAGGATCAGTCGGGCGTCGCCGGCTTCGATCTTTTTGCTCTTATCGGCGTCCGCCAGCTTGAACTGCGCGCTGCGGGCGTCGTATTCTTCCAGCCCCACGGCCGCGCGGAGCGCAAGACGCGCGTCGGCGGCTTCCACCTTGCCGTTTAAGTCCACGTCGCCCAGCGGATGGTCCACGCTTTCATCCAGCGGCGCAACGTAAAGCGATTTGCCGTGAATTCCCTGCGCTTCAAAATCCGCGATCAGCTTTTCAAATTCCGCTTCGGTCAGTTCCTGCGCGACGGGGATCTCCATATCCGAAAGAGAGACCAGCTTATGGTCCTTGACCGTAACAAGCATGGGCCAGTATTCGCTGCCGTTGATGATCTCCACCGGATACGTGCCGTCCGCGATTTCGGACAGGAATTCATCCGTGAATTCAATGATAAAGCTGTTTGCCTTTACCTTTTTATACTGGTATTTGCTCTTGCCCTGTTCGATCACTTGGTCCAGCGCGTCCAGCACTGAGCCGTTGAAATGCACGCCGCCGTCGTTGGCCATATTGCCGTCCACGTGGATGCCGTTTTTCAAATCCGTGATCTCGGCGTTTCTGCCGGATGCGATCTCATATCTTGCGCCGCCTTCCACACTTGCCGTAGCAGTCGCGACAGTCCAGTATTCTGAGCCGAGGCTTGCGCCGCAGCGCTTACAGCTGTAAATCGTGAGATAGGTCGTCAACTCAATCGGGGTGCCGGAGACAGAGACCTTTTTTCTTGTGCGGCCATGCGACGTGGTATCCGCTTGCACCTGATGGCCGAGGGCGTCCAGCTTGCCGTAATCACCCTGCGCTTTTCTCTGGGCGCCGCAGATCTCGCACACTTCGCCGTCGTAGGTGCCGTCCGTGAGGCATGTGGGGGCAAGGCCGACATTCTTCACCCACTTGTGCTGTCCGTTTGCGCTTTTCTTTTCGATGATCTCTTTCTTTTCCTCGCCGCAGCGGCTGCAGGTATAGTGGATATACCCCTCTTTTTCGCAGTCCGCTTTCTGCTCGTCGTCTTTCACAAAGTCGTGGCCGAGCGCTTCCACAAACTCATAATCGTAGAACGTGCCGCAGATCGTGCAGCGGTGGCCGTTGATCTTACCGGATTCCGTGCAGGTGGCCTGCACGTCCTTGCTTGTATCAAGCACCGGCACGTGCTCGCGCGGTTTTTCGATATGCAGCGTGGCGCCGCACTCGCAGCTTGCCTCCTGGATCACGGGATCGTTGGGATCGCCGCAGGTGCCGTTGGAGACCGTATGCAGTCCCGTCCACGTGTGCGCCGTTGCGTTTTGGATGTCACGCTCGCCGCAGTTTTTACACGTCGGCGCGTGGTTGCCCTGTCCCTCGGCGGTGCAGGTTTTGCGGTCGTACTTCAACGGACCGGTAAAATCATGGCCGGAGGCAAGATAATCCGGGTTGTTAATCGCCTGCAGATCGACGCCCAGCAGGTAAAGACCTGTCGCGCCGCAGATCCCGCAGGTCGCGGTGGCGGAAGCGTTCTGCGTACAGGTCCGCGGCGTAGTCACCTGCACGTTCGTATAGCTGCCGTGGTCCTGATGCTCCGTTTCCACGCCGCAGACGGTGCAGGTCTTCCAGTGCGCCGCGGCGTTGCCGTCCCATTCTTCCTTCCAGACGTGGTGGGCAAGCAGATTCTCCGCGTCCGTTTCGGGATCGGGCTTGTGGCTGGTGTTCACACGCCCGCAGACGGAGCAGGTCTTTGTGATATTGGCATCTGCGGTGCAAGTAGCAGCAGTGTTTACAACAACGTTCCATGTATGCGCGCCTTCGGATCCATCCTTTACTGCCTCACATTTGGTGCAATATTGATAATGGCTGATATCGTCGGTGTTGTACCATACCCAGTCGTGGCTGCAGCCGCTGCTAAAGGTCTTGCCGTCATTTTCGAATAGGACTTCAAAGCTGATAGGCTCCGTATACTCGGTTTCGACCCATTCGCCTTTGTCGTTCTGCACAAGGCCGAATAAGGAAACCGAAAGAACGTCGCCCTCTGACGCGCCTGCTTGCGGCGCGTAGCCCGTTCCCATGGCGCCGGTCACGATATCCGTAAGCTGTTTCTTTTCCGTCTCCGTCAACGTGGGATCGCCGTCCTCATGCATACGTTCGATGGAACTGTTCATCAAGTCTATCAGCTTGTTTTTGCTCTCGCTCTCGGTCTCAAAGGATAATTCCTGCGGCTTACTGCCGTTGATCTCGATTTTATTCAAAGCGGTGTTGACCGCGCCGAAAACATCTTCGGGGTAAATATGTGGGGCCTCGCCTGTAAACTTACTGTTCAGAAAAGCCTGCATGGTATTCAGTATGTTGTTTCTATCCAAAAGGCCCAATATGGGAACGCGAATCGCCATTCTGTTGTAATTGTCCGCGCCTGTTGTAAACGCCCAGCCGGTTGCGTCCTCAATTCCGTACATGCCGTTGCGTGGACGCGTATTGTATTCTTCGATCTTCCTTGCTTCGCCAGCGGCGGTGGTGGAATTCATAAAAGACTCCACATCGTTCAGCCTAGCGTTGTTTTTCCATCTTAACAGGGCTGTTAACACACCCGTATCCAACACGGGATTACCGCCTGAATAAATGTGCGGGATCGACGGAGTGACGGACAGATCCTCAAAAAACGGAGCCGCCGGAATTGTTTCCATTCCCCCTGCGATCGCCTGCGCGGGGAAAATGCCTGCGCAAAGCGTTAAGATCATCAGTAATGCCAATACTTTTTTCATTTTTTCGATCTCCTTTTTTTCTTTATTTTCTTTTTGTTATTTCGTTCAGCTCTTTCACGGAGCGTTTATAATGGATAAACATACCAATCCAGATGACGGCAAATGCCGCGAACATGATGCCCGACATCAGACCGATATCCTTTAACGCAAAGGGTATCCAGCCGAGGATCAGCGAAACGGGGATGAAAACGGCCTCGATCAGTCCGAAATGGATGACCGTTGCCGCCGCAAGCGGCAGCTCCGTTTTGTAAAGCAGCATCCCGCCGAAGCCCGCCGCGCCGATGAGGGCGGAGAGCAGCGTCTGTACGATGATCGCGCCGGCGGGACTGCCCGTCCGCGCCAGAAGCGCATCCGAAAAGAAATGCTGCAGGCTCATAGTGGAAAGCATGGAAATGACGTTGCCCATCACCGCGCCGGACAGATAGCCGATCAAGATATATTTCAACAGCTTCTTCATTTTGCCTCACCGCCTTTCAAATAATCCCGGATGATGGGGATATACCGTCTGGAGGCGTAAATGACCTGATCTTCCTCCAGCTTGATCTTTAATTCCCCCGCGATGGAAAAATCAAAGTGCACGACCTTTTCAAGATTGATGATCTCAAACCTTGAGATGCGCAGAAAGCTGCCCGCGTCAAGATGCGAGGCCAATTCGTTCACGGACGCGGTCGTGCGGATGGTCTCATCCGCCACGCTTACATAGTTGTGCCTGTTCTGGCTGTAGATGCGGATGATGCTGTCCGTCCGCACCCGGAACAGTCTGCCGCCCTCCGTGGGCAGGTCGATGTACCGCTCCCTTTCGGAGAAGCGCGCAAGCAATTCCTCCACCTGCCCGTTTTTTTCGGGCGCGCTGACGAGCACGTTGATCCCGTTCAAAGACTTGTCTTCCCGGTAGCTGACGGAAACGTCGTAGTCCACGGACATCCCCCCTTTTTTCCTCGTTCCGTTTTTTTGCTGCTTTTATCATATTGGAAACCGCGAAAAAAAGCAAGCCCGAACAGACAAGCGGTTCCGCTCAGCCGACGAACGGAAAAAAACAGACGGACTTCTTCGGAAAACGCCGGGAAATGCATTGCAATTACCGCGGAACGCTGATATAATTGTAAAAAAACGAAGGATTTCATAAAAACAGGCGCGATTTTGCGCGGGAGGAACGGTATGTACGAATTTTTTGATCCAGCCCAAAGCACGAAGCTTGTGCACCACTACATCACCAACATGGTGGACCCCGCCTACGACAATCTGCCGTACTGGCTGCTGCTGCCAAACAAAAAACCGGCGGAGGCGGCGCACTGCAGAGTGGACGACGCGGAGCTTGTGGGCTCCTGGTACGAGGGCCTTTGCTGCGCCATGGAGATCCTCGGCACAAACGAGGGCGAAGACGTCCGGCAGTCGTTAAGACGGCATCTGATGAAATCCTGGGGCGAGCACGGCCTGCGTTTCTGCGAAAAATATCCCTGGACGCACACGGTGCACGCCTCCTTCCACGAGATGGGCTATATCCTGCCCGCGATCAACCTGATCACCGCGCAGTACCCGGACGATGAAGAGGCGGAAAAACGCGCGTCCGAGCTGGTACGCGGCATGCGGGAGCTTGTGATCGAGCGGAAGGTGCGCACCTTCTGGTCCGGCGACTTTGAGGAGACCGAGCCGATCTATGAATTTCCCAACGACGTCTACTTAAAATACGGCGGCTTTGACTTAACGCGGCACACCGGCCGCGGCGAACAGGCCATCCGCAACGCCGTAGTCCTGCACGCACTGGTCACGCGGTACGAAATTAAAAATGACCCCGCCGCGCTGGAGCTTGCCAGAGGACTTGCCAATTACGTGCTGGGGCCCTCGCGCTATTTCAACTATAAAATGGAGTTCTTCGGCCACGTGCACTCCGCCGTGTGGTTCGCCTGCGGCCTTATAAAACTCGGCAGGCTCACAAATGAGCCCCGCTATATCGAAAAAGGCAAGGCGATCACGGATTACGCGCTCTCGCTTTCGTCCACCTTCGGCTGGCTGCCGGAGTACGCGCAGTGGCACCCCATCAGTGAAGAGCACTGCGAGACCTGCTGCATCAAGGATATCATCGTTGCCGCGGACGAGCTGATCAAATGCGGCTATACGGAATACTACGACGTCATGAACCGCTTCGCCCGCAACCAGCTGATGGAAAACCAGGTGCGCTACACGGGCTACGTGACGGTGGACAACAATAAACCCGACGGAGACGGCATCACCTACCGCGATATCGACAAGCGCATGCTCGGCGGCTTTACCGGCGGCAGCGAACCGAACGCCATCTCCCTGTCTCGCTTCCGCTCCATCGCGGGCTGCTGCGTGGGCACGGCGCCCGTCGCCTTAAAAACCGTATGGGACGACGCGGTGACGGACTGCGGCGGCATCCTGACCGTGAATATCCCCTTTGACAAAAAAACGGCGGATTACGAAATGACCTCCGGCGTCCCCAACGAAGGCAAAATCACCCTGCGCGTCACAAAAGCGTGCAAAGCGGGCTTCCGCGTGTACGACTGGATGGAAGCGCCCGCGTTTTCGGTCAACGGACAGGATACGTCCGCCGTACGCGAAGGGGATATCCTTTACGCAGAACTCAAAGCGGGCGATGAAGCGGCGCTTACTTTCCCGCTGGAGACGCAAACGCATAAGGAGAACGTCCGCGGCGTCGACTTTACGGTGTTTACCCGCGGCTGCGACGTGGTGGATCTCTCCCCGCGCGGCGAGCACGTACGGCTGTACCAGCGAAACTTGGACGAACCGAAATACTATCCCACGCCTGACGACGTGGTTTACACCGGCGCCGCCAACTACGGGCCGACACAGCAGAAATGACAAAAAAACAAAATCCGGAAAAAGAAATAAGCGAACTGCTGGAAGACTGGTGCGCCTCTCTTGTGCGCCTGCAAATTTCCATGCCCGGAAACAAAGAGCTGGACGGCGCAATCTTATGTCCCGCCTGCAAAACGATACACGGCCGCTGCCACGAGGCCGTGTATCCGCTTTTATATACGGCGCAGAAAACCGGAAACGACGCTTACCTGACTGCAGCGAAAAAGCTGTTTGACTGGGGTGAAAACATGCGCTGCCCCGACGGCGGGATGCGTAACGACGCGAAATCCGAATGGAAGGGAGTGACGGCCTTTGCCTCCGTTTCGCTGCACGACGCGCTTTATTACCACGGCGCGCTTTTATCTGAAACGGAAAAAACACTGTGGGAAAACCGTTTGCGCGATATGGGCGAATGGCTTTATAAAAACCTGCGCCCCGAAACGCCCGCCTATATCAACTATTACGCGGCAAATGCCTGCGCCATGGCGCTGCTGGGCAGGTTTTTCAACCGGGAAGATTATCTCACGCTTGCACAAAAAGAAGCGGCGTACTGTTTTAGGCACGTGAGCGAAAACGGGCTTGTTTACGGCGAGGGCCGCCCCAACGACGCAAAAACGAAAAAGGGCTGCTTTGCGATCGACCCCGGCGGCTACAACGCGGAGGAGACGCTTCCCTGCTTATACCGCTATGCCTCCGCGATCGGCGATAATGCGGCGATGGCGGACTGCAAAAAGCTGTTTGTCGCACAGATCGAATGGATGCTGCCGGACGGCGCGTGGGATAACAGCGTGGGCACGCGCGCGTTCAAATGGACCTACTGGGGCAGCCGGACGACCGACGGCAGCCAGGAAGCGCTGTTTTCGCTCGGCAGAGAAGACCCCGTTTTTGCCGAGGCCGCCCTGCGGAACGCGCAGCTGCTCAAGCGCTGCACGCACAACGGCCTGCTTTACGGCGGGCCGGACTACGCCTTAAACGGCGAACCGGCGTGCGTACACCACACGTTTTGCCACGCCAAAGCGCTTGCCGGCGCTTTGAACGCGGGGTTGTATGCTTTTTCACGCACGGCGCTGCCGGCGGACGATCCGGTAACGTTAAAACGCTATCCCGAAAACGATACCCTCCGTCTGGCCGTCGGCGGATGGCGGGCGGATATCACGGGCTATGATTTCAGCTATATGAAAGGCGACCACGCCTCCGGCGGTGCGCTCAGTCTTTTATGGCACGAAAAAACGGGCCCTTTGATCGCGGCAGGCGCGGTGGATCCCGTTTTGAAGGAACCGCACAACCAGCAGCTCTCCGTCCGGCAGACGGAACAGCGCTGCACCTGTCCGCGGATCGAGACCTTGTACGACGGCGTACGCTTCGGCCAGCATTACGATTTCGGCGCCGTGATTTCGGCGGAAGAAACGGACGACCGCGTCACGGTCTCCGTAAAGGCGCTTTTATGCGACGAAAACCACCGCTCCCTGCCCGAAAACGGCGCGTGTACCCTGCGCTATGAACTGACCGCGCAGGCGCTGACCGTCAGCGGCGGCGTTTCGCCGGCCCTTGCCCGGCAGGCACGGTTCGTTCTGCCGCTGATCGGGAACGGCGCGACGGTTAAGATCCTGTCAGGCTCCATGCCGGAAAACCCGCTGCCGTTTTTCAACCTCAATCCCGGCTTTGCGGGACTTGCATATACGGTCCTGCCGGATGAAACGGGGCGTTTTTCCCTGAGGATCGTTGTAAAATGATGAAAAACAGTGCGTTTTTTCGAAAAACGCATTGATTTTTTTTATATGGAATGATAAACTGGATTTATCCAAATAAGAAAGGATGTTGTTGTTTTGAAACGCACAAAACTGATCGTCAAACTTGTAATCGCCGCTGTGATCGCAGCGGTACTGTTCATCCTCGGCTGCGGCAAGGATCTGTTTGCCGGCAAGGGCTTTTCGCTCGGGCTGACGGATATCGGCAAGATCGTGCTGGTCGTCTGCTGCATTCTGGCCTGTGAAGCGCTGATTTTGTTTATTCTCAGCTTTTTACAGCCGAAAAACCACCGTGTCCGCACGGTCGTCACCCTGACTGCCAACCTGGTCCGCTATATCGCCATCCTTGCGATCCTGATCGGCGTATTAACGCTTGCCGGCGTGAACGTCGCCACCATCCTCGCCGGACTCGGCGTTGTCGCTTTAGTGGTCGGCTTTGCCGCCGAGAGCCTGATCGCGGACATGGTGACCGGCTTTTTTATCCTGATGGACAACCAGTATAACGTAGGCGATATCATCGAGGTGGGCGGCTTCCGCGGCACCGTGACGCAGATCGGCATCCGCACGACCAGCCTGACCGATACCGGCGGCAACGTAAAGATCGTGAACAACTCCGATATGAAGAGCATCTTGAACCGCTCCGACAACGCCTCCAAGGCCGTCGCCGATTTCAGCATCCCCTACGAGACCGATCTTGCCGCGCTTGAAAAACAGATCCCCGCACTGATAGACGAGATCTACGCCGGAAATCAGGAGATCTTCAAATCCGCGCCGAAATATCTGGGCGTGCAGGAGCTGGGCGCCAGCGCAGTCGTGCTCCGTTTTGTAGCGGAGGTCGGCGAGTCCGACATCTACTCCGGCGCAAGGGCTCTGAACCGCGCGCTGTTTATCGGCTTCAGAAAGCTCGGCGTTGAATGTCCCTTTACCCAGGTGGACGTACACAGTAAATAAGCCATGAATAACGAATTTGACAGAACCTCAGCCGATACGCCGGCCGAGGTAAATTTCGCCGCCCGGGAATTCCCGTCTGTAAGCGCGCCGGAATTCTTTCCGCCGCCGCCGGAGTTCGGTACAGGACCGGCCGATGCAAATACGCGTCCGAAAAAAAAGCGCCGCCGCAGTTTTCGGTACCTGGCGCTGCCCGCCGTGCTGATTTTGGGCTTTTTGTGCCTGAACGCCGGCGTGCCGGATTCAAAACCGGACGTAACGCCTACGCAGACGGACGAAACGCAACCCGCTGCGCCGGAGGAGACAACCGCCGAACCGGAGACTCAGCCCGCAGGGGAACCGGCGCCTTATCCGCTGGAAGACCGCGAGATGCTGATCACGGTGTATACCGGCACGCTGGACTCGAATTACGAGATCGAAATTCTGCTGCAGCAGCGTGTAAACGAGCTTTCGTTTGAAACGCTCGCACTCGACGCGCCGGAGGACATTGATCTGTTCTCCTTCTACGGCTACGTGATCCACGCGGGCAATCCCATGCTGCGCCCGGACGAGGAACCGCCCGGAACAAAGCAGGTGATCATTCCCATCGGGCAGACGCTGACGAAGGAAGCCGTGGAAAAAACGCCGATCGCCTCCGACGGCGTACGCTACGTAGACATCTACGCGAACTGGATCAGCGACACCGACCCCGCAACCAGCGAACAGCTTTTCACGCTGGACGACGGCATGGGCCACAAAAAGGCGTTTGACGCCTCCAACCCGCTTTACTCCGAAGGTTTCCTGTATATTGAGGCGTATCCCGAAACCGAACGCGAGGGGTATATCTTTGACGGTTACTACAACGCCGCGGGCGAACGCGTATACGCGCTGCAGAGCTTTATGGATTTCTATGAGCCCGGCTTGTATGATGAGTACGGAAACGTGATCGACATCGACATGAGCCGTCCGCTGGACGTCGTGCTCACCGCGCACTGGATCCCCGTTGAATAAACTTTACGGCAAATCGAGTAGGAGGCTGCCCATTAGTTGAGCAGCCGACCTCTCACACCACCGTGCGTACCGTTCGGTACACGGCGGTTCAATCATAAACAGTGCAGAGACTTGTACCTCCGGGCAATATCAAAGTAGCCCGCCTGTGCAAGTCTTTCGTTTGTGATGGTGTGTGTCAGAATGCCGCTTCCGGCAACAGCCCAGTAACCCTTTCGCGTGTTTCCGTTCCGATAGGCTTTCC
>JAFSXY010000053.1 GCA_017443805.1 Clostridia bacterium
AAACGGCGATAGAATAACAGATCGCGATACGGTAGAATAGAAATGCGGCAAGGAAGGTTTTTCGCCCGCCTTGCCGCTTCTCTTTTTTCGGCGTTTTACTCTTTCAAAACAGCTCATACTTTTTTCTCCTCCATGCTGTGTTCTTCGTCCGGCATTGGAAATGGATGAGCCGCCGTCGATTTTTCTTGTGTTTCCTTCCGTTTTGCAATATAATAAAAAAGATTTCGGGATTTTTTTATAAGGGGAAACGATGACGATGGATCGACAAAAGTCTTTGAATAAAGCGGCGTGGGTGATGCTCGGCGTCGGCTTCGCCGCCTACGTGTTTTCCTCAGGCAGGTGGAATATCGGCGTCACGGCGTGGATCTGGCCGTTCGCTTTTCTGTATTTCAGCAGACAAACCAAAACCACAGGACAGTTTCTGCTGCTGGCGGCCGCTATCGCGGCGGGGCATGTGATCAAATGGTCGGATATTCTGGATTCCGGTTACTTGCCCGGCGCCGTTTTCTGTTTATTTTGGAGCGTTTGCTGGATCCTGCCGTTTCTTGCCGACAAGCTGCTCGCGCAAAAACTGCCCGGGGCATTTCTGAGCAGTCTGATTTTTCCCGCAGTGTTCGTTTCGGTGGAATGCCTGCGCGCGCGTACGCCGCTGGGCAGCCTCGGCGCGACGGCGTATACACAGGCGGGCTTTCTGCCGCTGATGCAGCTGACGTCGCTGATCGGCAGCTTCGGGTTATCCTTTTTGATCTGTTGGTTCGGCGCGGTCGCCGTTACGGCGATCCAAAAGCGGCCGCGGTGGAAACCTGCCGCAGGCGTCTGCCTTGCACTTTTGGCCGCAAGCATCTGCTTTGGCTGCATCCGGCTGGCGGCGTTTCCGGTCGGTTCGGATAACACGGTGCGCGTTGCGAGTATCGTGTGCCCGTATTATGAAAAATATGAGGACGGGACCTATGCAGAGATCCCGACGGAAGAAAGCCTGCGGTATTTTCTTTCCGAAGCGCTTCGCGCAGCTCAAGGCGGCGCGAAGATCGCCTGCTGGAACGAGGAGGCTTTTTCAGTGGACGACGCAGACGAACCGCTGCTTCTGGACGCAGCGGTTACGTTTGCAAAAGAGCACGACATGATCCTGATCGTCGGCTATGAAACGCCCGATACTGACGGCAGTGAGAACGGTGAAGCGGTGAACAAGTCCATCCTTGTTCTGCCGGACGGTTCCGTGACCGAATATATCAAAACAAATCTGATCCCGCTGGTGGAGCTCCCCGGCTACGTAAAGGGCAGCGGGGCCGTTCCGCGTGTTGCGACGCCGCAGGGCGTGATCTCCAACGTGATCTGTTTTGACGATACGTTTATCGGTTTTATACGCGAAAAGGCAAACTCTGCCGACGTTCTGTTTGTGCCGTCCTGGGACTGGAGCGCCGTAAAACGCGCGCACACCGATCTTTCGGCGTTCCGCGCGGTCGAAAACGGCTTTGCGGTCGTAAAACCGAGCTACGGCGGCGTCAGCGCCGCCATCGACCGCCAGGGACGCGTGATCGCACGGTTCGACACTGCCGACGCCGGCTTCGACACCGTGCAGTTCGCGGAAGTTCCCGTGCAGGGCATCCCCACGGTATACGCGAAGATCGGCGGCGCAGTGGACCTTGTATTCTTACTGTCCGGCTTCGCTGCAATCGCGCTGGGGCTGGCGGTTCTGCGCCGGAATAAATACAAAACAGAGGCGGCTGCATAAAGTGAACGATATGGGGCTGTCACAAATCAGAAATCTGACAAGCGGCAGCCCACAAAACATCGAAATTCGAACCGGATCGGTTGAAATTGTTCAAAAAAAAACGTAAAAAACTAAAAATCTTAAAATTTTTAATCCGGGGGTGGCGAGAAACCATCCTCTTTTTTTACGATTCAATATCAGGGCCCGATTTTTGCCTGGGCGAAGCCGATGCACTCCCGCCCGAGCAGCGGGTTGGCGGTGTTGCGCGCATTGAAGTACAGACGAAGAACGTTTCCGGTAAGGACGAGATGGCTGGCGTAGACGAACTGGCTCATCCAGCCGCCGTCGTTTTTCGGCTCGACAAGCGTTTTTTCAAACCGGAATCTTAGACCGTCCGCTGACGAAAGAAGCAGGATCGCGGACGCACTTTTTCCGTCTTTTTCAAAGATCCCGTTTTGGATCCCGATAAAGCAGTCGCTGAGCCGGTATACCTTCAGGCAGCCGGAGCAAAGGTTGAGGAAGGGATCGTTTTTATCCGGCGAGAGGATCGGCGCGGACGCAGCGCGATAGCCCGACAGCGGCTCCTCACTTTCAGCGTAGCTCACGTAGGTGGGCTCGCAGAAGCCGCAGTCTTTGATAAATGTCAGCCCGCAGGAGTAATACAGACGGTTGACGCTTCCCACCCTGAGAAAGTAGGGGTTGGAAAGGGAGACGCCCTGCCTGCTTTTTTCAAAACGCCTTGTGTGGCCGAGAACGGGCTTCGGCTCCGACCAGCTTTCAAGGTCACGGCTTTCCGTCGCAAAGATCCCGCTCCTCCATTTTGCCGCGCCGACAAGGTTCAGCGCGTTGTAAACCAGAGGCCGCGTCCGCTCGAAAAACAGAACGTAACGACCGTCGATCAAATTGATATTCGGGCGCATCGCCCGGGGAAGGAGCTTTTTCCCTTTTGTGAAGGCAGCGCCGTCGTCGGAAACGGCCTCCCAGACGCCGAACGTGGTGTGGAAAAAGAGATGCCACTTCCCGTCTGGCGTTTCTGCGGGAAGAAGAAGCGACGGGTCGGCAACGACGAACGAGCCCCCGAACGGCCGGAGAACGGGCGCGGGGCAAAGCGCAAACGATGCGCTTTTCAGTTGTGAAAGTGATAAAGACTGCATAACTTCCTCCGAATAGTATCATCTCTAATCCGTCGCCGAAGCCATGATGACGACAAAGCGGTCCAGCGATTTGTCGTAAACGGTCAGGCAGAGCGAACCCCACCATTCGTTGCCCTCGTCAAAATATGCCGACCAGTCCGTCGACCATCTGTATATTTCCAGTTCGTCCGTTCCCCCGGGGAACAAAACGGCGTTGACGCGCTCGAAATCGGCGTCGGTATAAGAATTCCCGTGCGGCGGGCACAAAAACGCTTTCCTGTAATTCAGCCAACGGTCCGAATCGACCGGCGCGAACAGCGCTTTTCCGCTGTGTTTCCGGCACTTTGCTTTTTTCAGATCGTAAGACCGCTCCTGACCGCCCGAAAACAGCTCACTCGCGGCGCACGCCAGGGCGAGGCGGTGCGAATCGCCCCCGCGGAAGGGGAAAACGCCGTTCTTTTTTGCGTTTTGATTATCAGCGTTGAGCAGGCAGTAATCGCAAACGATATCCGGATATTCCGCGATCAGGCGGTAAAACACATCGTCCGTAAAAGCTGCCCCCATGTTCCGGAAATGATCCAGCGTTTCGCGCACGATGGTCCCTACCAGATCTTTGCGGCTGCCGGCGCCGGGCGGCGTCCCCACCACCGTATACCACTTGCCCGGGTAGTCCCAGACCTCCTGAAAATAGGCGTCCGCCGGGTATTTGTCCACAACACGGTCGGCGCAGGGGTAAACCGCCCTGACTCTCGCCAGGGCTTCGTTGTGGATCTCATCCCGGTATTCCGACGCGTTTTTCAAATCCTGTTCACTGTACATATCCTTGATTTCCTACCGTAAAATCTCTATATTTCCGGTTTTCAGGAAAACGCCGTCCGATTTGCCCTTGGTTTCCCACGATATAACGGGGGTGTCTTCCCCCGAAACGGAAAGCCCGATCTCATACCCGCCGGCGGGAAGGTCGCCGGGCAGCGGGACTTCAAATGTGGCCGTATGTTCCCCCGGCAGCCACGTGCGGACGTCGATATCCGTTGAAAAAACATATTCTTTGTTTTCCGCTTTCAGGCGCATGCGCAGCGGGATGGCATGATAGATCGGCGCGACGCCGCGGTTTTCCACACATAGGCTGCATTGCAGGATATCCCCCGCGTTTGCGGCTTCCGGAAATGCAAACGTGCGCAGCGCGAAATGGTAACCCATTTTACCGATCCAGAAAGCGATCTTCTCCCGCCATTCTTCCGGGATCGGAAAGCTTTTGGCGTTGAAGGTGCTTATGTGCCACGAAAGGGTTTTTTCGATGATCTCGTCGAGATCTCAGCCCTGACGAAGCCATTCGCCCAACCACCAGAAGGACTCAAAGGAAACAGGCGCCGTTTTCCAGAGATCCGGTACCGCAGCGGCAACTTTCGGGTATTTTACCGTCATGTGGTACGGTTCGCCCACGCCGTCGCCCCGCCAGCCGCAGGGCCTTGTTTTGCTTGCATATTCGCACAGCCACGGCGCGGCGGCCTGCCCGATCAGGCAGGTGTTTTTGAAGGAATGCGTATATACGTCGACCAGATTTTTGAGCGCTTCTTCGGGATATGTATCGCACTTGTGGCCTTCGCCCCAGGCGCCGGTCAGCGAAATGTCCATCACGGCAAGCGTCGGATCGGCGTCGAACCGCTGCGCGAGCGCTTTGATCGCTTCTCCGAAATACTGAAGATAAGCGGGGTCTTCGGGGGATTCCTTCACGCGCATCCCGTCGGGCCGCTCGGGACACGGTATCATTGTTTTCAGCCAGTCCGGTACGTCGTCGGATTTTCTTGTGGAATGCGGCATCAGCCGCAGCATCACGGTCTGACGGTTCTCTTTTGCCTTTTGCAGGATTTCCCCGATCAGCGCATAGCGGTATTCGCCGCGCAGGGGTTCAAAATCCTTCCACGGTAAACGGATATACGCAACGGCGGTATCGGGATAAAAGCCGCCGCTGTTTCCGGATCGTACGGCTTTTTCGCTGACCGGATAGCACTCCGTTTCTTCTGTTTCCGTTTTGTTGTTCTCAGGCCTTACGATCACGTCGGCAAACAGCGGGTCCGGACGGAAGCGCTGATAGCTTGTAAAACCGATGTACGGATTAAAGACCGGTTCATTTTTTGCTTCAAATTGCTGTTGTTTCGTCGGAATTCTTATCATAACGTTTTTTTGTGCTCAGAGCAGCCTGTTCCATCCTTCCAGGAGCACCGGATGGCCGTCCACGTGTTTGCTTCGAAAGCGCTCCGCGGTTTTTCTGTCGGCTACGATCTCTTCCGGATATTCCGTATTGATTTGGTCATATTCCTTTTTGCTGATCTCGCTTGTGGTAATAAAGTCGTCGTTGCGGTTCGGATAACCGTGCCACGCGAAATACTGTCTTTTTCCGTTAACCGTTCTGTATCCGCAGCCGAACCGCACCTGATTGGAAATCAGACGAAAAAAACAGTCGCTGTTATCCATGCTTTTCCTCTTTCATTTTTTTGTAAAGCTTTCCTGCGATCAGCATGATGGCGGCGACCCAAAAAGCAGCCCAGGCCTCGACCGACCACAGCGGTATAACGTCCCTCTGGTACAGCGCGGGGAAGGTATCCATCGCCATGTGCAGCAATATTGCCGACGGCAGAAAGGTCTTTTTCATATTTTTGATGCCGTAGAATACGATAACGGTCAGCCCGATATGCGCGCACATCGCAAGCAGCCGTTCTGCGACGTTCATCGCCATAAGCGGATAATCAAATGCGGCGGCGGCCTGCACGGACGGGAGCGCTGCGGCGGCCGAATTGTCCGTGATCTTCAAAGCGGAGAGCGCGTCTTCGGCGTTCCCGACAGAGAACAGGATCGCAATAATAAGATACAGCGCCATGGAAGGCAGCAAAACGGCAAGGATCTCGATCCCGCCGTGTCCGACGCCGTACAGGACCGCGTTTTCACGGGTGCGGTTCTTTTTCAGGATGAATTTGAGCACGATAAATCTGCCGCATTCCTCAAAAACGCCTGCCATAACGGTTCCGTACAGCACGAAGGCCGCCGTGTTGCCGTTGATGAACCGGGAAACGGGATTATCCATCACGATGCACAGATAATGCATGCCGAGCTCCAGCACGCGGGCGGAAACGATAAACCCGGCGGCGCCGGCGATCAGATAAAGGATATTGACCTGCGCTTTATGCTTTTTGTACCAAAACAGGAAGGACCCGATCGGGATCGCGAGCATCAGCACGACCGTAATTGCCAGCGCGGGAACGCTGCTTTTGCCGATGACGATATTTTCAAAATCCGTCATGCTTTGTTCTCTCCCCAGACCTCCACACAAAAGCCCTTGCGGCCGCAGGCGGTACAGGTCAGCTTGCGTGCGGTGGGCGTATGATTTGCAAAAAAGGCTTCCTGCAAAGCGGGCTTAAACACCTCGTGGCATTCCGGGCAAATGTATTTCACATGATTGAAATAGTATCTGCTGGCCAGCACGCCATAAACGATCGCCGCCGCCACCCAGACCGAAAACGGCTGCCAAAAGCCTTTGACAATCCAGAAAATAGCGGAAAACCATTGCAGCGCCGTGACCGGGAGCCCGGTCAGGATCATCGTCAGGCGCATCTTCTTCAGTTTTTTCTTGCCTTCCATAATAACGGCTATGTCACCTATGGATTCGAGAGAGAATGCATCCCGGTTTTTCAGTCCGTTTTTCAGTTCGCGGAGCTTTTCCAGTTTTTCCTGTTTTTCGGATAATTCCTCCGAAATGGCGTGTTCCTGCTGTTCGATGAGCAGTAAGATCACCTTTTCGGGGTGCGCTTCCCGCAGGATCTGCGAGATCGCGTCGATGGGCAGATCCAGCTCCCGCAGAAAGCAGATGACCTTCATGCGTTTCAGATCGTCTTCCGAATAAAGCCGTCTGCCGCCATCGGACAATTCACTTGGCGTCAGGATGCCTCTGATATCGTAATACTGGACCGTACGGACCGTTACGCCGCAGAGCTTTGCAAGCTCTCCCGTTGAGTATTTTGACATAGCGTTCACCTCCTTACGCCGTTGATTTTACAACATGACGCTGCGTAACAAGCAATCCCTTACGCAGGGGGATTTTTATAAAATAATTGTTTTCCTCTGTTTCAGTTCTCTGTGATTTTCATGTTTATGCTTTCCGGGTCGAACAGGCTGCCCGGGCCGTCGCGGAATTCCGCCGTCACGTTTTTCAGCCGTACGGTCAGGGGTTCCTCCGCGCAAGCCTGCACAAGGGAGCTTTTTTTAGCCCCGTAAAGCGGACGTTTTCAAAGATCAGCTCCCGCAGCCGGTCGCCTGTGTCTGCAGATACGCCGCGTCCGGTACGACGCCGTGATCGGTCCGTCGATAGAGCATCGGGAACATCCTTTCATCATGATTTTTTTTGATTATACCGCCGCATGCGTTTGATTGCAAGCCAAACGCGAGATATTTTTATTCCCGCTTTTTTCAGAATGGCAAATTTTTGTGTTCCGTCATGCCCACCGTTTCCGGCGCGCGGCATTGTGCCCAAGCTGTTTCGGTCGATCATCGCAAAAAAACGCGCCAAAACGTATGACGCGCTTTCCGTGCGCACAAACAGCATGGTCGCGGATTATTTGAAAAATCCGGGTATGCCGCAGTAACGCGCCGGAGCAGGCGGTGCGTCTCCCGATTGTCAAAGGGGACCGCTGTTTTTCGCAGCCTGAAAAAGAGGAAAAGCGAGACAGGGCTTTGGGCCTTGTGTCGCTTTTTTGCTTGTTTCCTGTTAAATAAAAGATCTTTTTCTCGGTTTTTTCAGCGCGGGTTTTCCCGTTCTGCAAACGCAGAAAAAGCCGGGGCGGCGAACCGTCCCGGCAGAAAAGAGGTGAAAGATTTTATTTGACGTTGAATAATTTTTTGAAGAAATCAACAACGCGCAGGAAGAAGGAAGTAATGCCCTTGATCAGGCGTTGGAACGGCGACTCGGGTTCATCCGGCTTGTCGGGCTGCTCCGGCTCGTGGTATTCTTTGAGCAGCAGCGGCAGATAGCCGTCGGCACTTTCGACGCCGATATACTGTTTGATATATTCACCGGTGGGATTGCCGTTTTCATCCACATCGGGGACGTAGACCGTGATCCGCATCGCCATGGCGCCGGCGTCCAGATAATAGTCCGCTGCGCCCCAAAAGGCGAGATTTTCCGCGCGTTCGGCGTCGCTGAGGGGATCGCCGTTGTCGTCGACGAGGATATCTACGTAACCTTCCACGTCGATATAATAGTCTCCGTCGGAAAGCCCGTCGGCGGATTTGGGCAGCAGCGTCCAGTTGTAGCCGTCGTCATACTGCTTTATGGGGCACTCGTCAAAATAGAACCCGATCTCCGAGAACAGGGGATAATACATCACTTGCTCGCCGTAGACAAGCTTGTACTCCATCCAGGCGCTGCCGGGGTTGACGTAGATCTCCAATTCTTCTTTTGAGAGGAAGGAGGTGATCTCCGACGCGCCATGCTTAACATCGATAAAATAGTCGCCGTTTTCCACGCCCAGAAGGAACACGTCCATCGGATCGTCAAACGTGCTCTTAGTCACGGGCAGCCACTGCGCGCCGACTTCGTACAGCACGTAGGGGAGCCACGCGCCGCCGCCGTTCGCGGGGATCCGCTGTGTTTCGTCCAGGCCGGAAGCCGTATAGGCGCCCGGAACGACGAAGGAGCCCTTCATTTTGCCGTGTTCAAAATCAACGTAGTATTCGCCGCTGTTGTAAACGGCGATCTCCGCCGCCAGCATGGCAGGGGAAACGGTCCCGCCCTGCGCGTTTGCGCTTCTTGTCAGGAAGTCGGTAAAATCAAGGTAATACTGACCCTTGGTCAGACCTGCGGGGGAGGTGGGGATCCGCGTCCAGTTGAAGCCGTCGTTATACGTAAGAACCGGGCATACGGTCAGCCAGGAGCCGAAGTTTTCATCCATCAGCGGCAGGTATACCGTTTCGGTACCAAATACGATCTTGTATTCCAAAAGGCTGCTGCCGGGATTGACGTACCAATCCGCTTGTTCCATGATTTGCGCGAGATCCCCGGTTGCGGCGGAAACGTCCACGTACAGGTCGCCGTTGAAAACGCAGAGCGACTCAAGATCAAGCATATTGCCCGTGGTGCATTTTTCTATTTTGGTCCACGTTGCGCCGACCTGACGCAGAACGTCTCTCTGCATCAGCAGCACGGTGCCCATCGCGGGATCAAACACGGCGGGAGACTGATCGTTGGGATCCGCGATCGTGCCCTTTAACTTCTTTGCGGCGTAGTCTATATACCACGTGCCGCCGTTGTACGCCGTGATATAGGCGTTGATCTCGTTCGGATCCGACATTGTCGAGGTGAAAAGATCCGTGAAATCGAGGTAATATTCGCCGTCGGAAAGGCCGG
>JAFSXY010000054.1 GCA_017443805.1 Clostridia bacterium
CTTCTCCGCCATTTCGGAGATGTGCATGGGGGTACGCACGCCTGCCACCACGTCTTCGCCCTGCGCGTTGGTCAAAAACTCGCCGAACAGGCCCTTTGCGCCGGTGGCGGGATCACGTGTGAACGCAACGCCCGTGCCGCAGTCGTCGCCCATGTTGCCGAACGCCATAGACTGTACGTTGACGGCGGTGCCCCAGGAATAGGGGATATCGTTGTCGCGGCGGTAAACGTTTGCGCGGGGGTTGTCCCAGGAGCGGAACACGGCCTTGATGGCGCCCATGAGCTGCTCGATGGGATCGGTGGGGAAGTCGGAGCCGATCTTGGCTTTATATTCGGCCTTGAACTGGTCTGCAAGCTCGTGCAGGTCGTCCGCGGTCAGCTCCACGTCCTGCTTGACGCCTCTGTCGGCCTTCATCTTGTCGATGAGCTCTTCAAAATATTTCTTACCGACCTCCATAACGACGTCGGAGTACATCTGGATAAATCTTCTGTAGCAGTCCCACGCCCAACGGGGGTTGTTGGACTTTTCCGCCAGCACGGCCACTACGTCCTCGTTCAGGCCGAGGTTCAAAATGGTGTCCATCATGCCGGGCATGGATGCACGGGCGCCGGAACGCACGGAAACCAGCAGCGGGTTTTCCTTATCGCCGAACTTTTTGCCGGTGATCGCTTCCATCTTGGCGATGTATTCCATGATCTGCGCCTGGATCTCGGCGTTGATCTGTCTGCCGTCCTCATAATACTGGGTGCAGGCTTCGGTGGTGATCGTAAAGCCCTGCGGCACCGGCAGGCCGATGTTGGTCATTTCGGCAAGGTTCGCGCCTTTGCCGCCCAAAAGCTCGCGCATATCGGCGTTGCCTTCGGTAAAAAGATAAACGTACTTTTTGCTCATTGTATGTCCTCCGTTTTTTTTATTCTGCTTTTTTGGGGTATTAACTTTCGTTAATAGGTTCCATAATCCTAACCTTATACATTATACAGTCCCCGCACGGGTTTTGCAAGGTTTTTTTCTTCAGATTTCAAGGCTGAAACAGGATTTTTTTTGTATATTTTGTAAGAACGGCGTTTGTCTTGCATTCTGTATTTTTTTATGTTATACTGTCTTCGTATTTTTTTGAAAGGGGAGGCGCCGCCAAATGCCGCAGAAAACGGCTCTTAAACAGAAGGGCTTTTTATCCGCCGTGTTTTCGCTGATCTCGTCGCTGGGCGAGCTGTTCTGCCGCGGCGCGCAGAAAGCGGGCGCTTTTGTGCTCGGGCTTTTGAGGGCGCCTGTGGTCGGCCTGCTGTTTTTGCTGACGCGCGGCAAAGACGCGGTGCTTGCCGGCGTACAGGAGGCGGGCGGCGGCAAAAGGGGCGTTGTGCGGTATGTGTGCGTCTGGATGCTGCCCGTTCTGGCCGCGGGCCTTCTCTGGTCTGTTTCGGCCGGGATCGGCGCGCGCAGCGTCGGCCTGCGCGTGAGCGTCGGCGAAACGATTTTGGGGTATCTGCGCAGCGAAAGTGAATTCCTGCAGGCGAAAAACGCCGCGCTGGAGGTGCTCGGACTCGGTACGGACGGGGACGCCGCGGACGCGCTGCCCGAAACGGCGTACGCCGTGGAGCTGATCGGCGCCAACCGGTTCACCTCCGCGGAGGATATCTGCGAATCCCTGCTCCGGCTTTCTTCCGTCCCCACGACACAGGCCTGCGGGATCTATATAGACGGCGCGTTTCTGTGCGCCGTGAAAAACCAGAGCGACGCCATGGCGGTGTTCGGCAGCGTACTGAAGGCCGAACAGACGAACGAAACGGACGCCATGGTCTCTTTCGTGCAGCATATTGCATACGTGCAGGGCATTTATCCTGAAGCCGAAGACGTGCTGCTGGACCGCGCGCAGCTGCAGACGCTGGCGGACAACCTGCTGAAAACGCATCTTTTGGACCTGAAAGAGCTGAAAACCGAGATCGAAAAGGAATTAACGGACTTCCCGTCCGTCAAGATCCCGTCGGACGCGCTGTATATCGGGACCACGCGCGTTTTGTCCGCCGGCAGAAGGGGCAGCGACCAGGTGACGAAGCTTGTGACCTACGTGGACGGCGCGCCCACCGGCGAGGAGGAAGAGGTCGGCCGTCTGACCGTGATCCGGCCTGTCGCCGAGCAGCTGCAGGTGGGTACCCGTGCGCTTGACGCGTCCTTTGTGAGCGGAAGCTCTTACGGCGGCCTTTTGATCTGGCCCGCCGTGGGGGCGGACAACATCAATTCCGATTACGCCTGGCGTTGGGGGAAACTCCACGCCGCGTTGGACATCGGCTCCAAGGTCGGGACCAGCCTCGGCAAGACCGTGGTGGCCGCCGCCGAGGGCACGGTTGTGATCTCGGGCGTGCATTCCAGCTACGGCTACTATGTGAAAATCGATCACGGAAACGGAATGCAGACGCTGTACGCGCACTGTATGGCGGGCTCCCTGCTTGTTAACGTGGGCGACCACGTGGACGCCGGCACGCCCATCGCAAAGGTCGGTATGACCGGCTACGCCACCGGCCCGCACCTGCACTTTGAAGTGATCATCAACGGCGTGCGGGTGGACCCCAAGCCGTACTTAGGGATTTAGCGGCCGCTGGCGTACGCTTTGCGTCCGCAATGATATACCGCTTACGCGGCATGATATACGCCTGCGGCGCAGGATTTGTTCCGGCTTTGCCGAAACATGATGGACGGGCTCCGCCCGTACCCGATTTTATAAATAATCAAAACTCGAAGGTTTTCCGAAATTTCACATTTCACACTAAATAAAGCGGAGCGTTTTCCGCCTTTCATCTTTCTTCTTTTTTCTTTCATTTTTGCGTCCGCATTGCGGACGCCCGGGGGGCAACTATGCAGGATTATGAGAGCAACGTAAGTCCGGAACAGGATACGCCGAAGAAAAAAAACAGGACCGGCTTTTTTGTCGTCGGTCTGCTGATCATTGCGCTGGCCGCGTTCGGCCTGGTGCAGCTGGCGCTGCTGGGCGTGCAGAGCGTCAAAGAAGCCTCGCGCGAAAAGCAGCAGGCGCTTCTTGCGGCGTACAACACCTATCTCATCCCTGCGGCCGCCATCGATATCGAGCCCTTTGACGATATCACAAGCGCAAAAATGGAGGAGCTGGTGGAGATGTCCGTCTGGAGCGTATTGAACGCCGCCGCGGACCCCACGGAATATGAATATGAAAACGGCGAGCTGCGGCTTCCCGCGGCCGAGGTGGAGGCTGCCTATCAATCGTTTTTCGGCAGCGAGGTGCCCATTAACCACTGCACCGTTTCGGGCTACGGCTATGAATTTGCCTACGACGCCGCGACAAACGCCTATCAGATCCCGCTGACCACCATCACGCCGCTGTATACGCCGCAGTTTGTCTCCGCCGAGGAAAAGGGCGACGTCACGATCCTGACCTGCGGGCTGGTCAATGCAGGGCTTTACACGCAGGACCCCGTGTCGGGCGAGCTGCAGGTCCCGGCGCCGGATAAATATATCAAGGTGACGCTGCGCATCGGCCCGGGCGGCAGATATATCCGCGCCATCCAGTCCTCTGCCGCGCCGGAGACCGCGGCGATCGGGAAATAAGCGGAAGGCTGAAGCGTCCGCAGTGAATAGTGAATGGTTATGGGCGGGACACCCGCACCCGATTATGTCATAAAATCAAAACGCGACAGCGTTTTCCGAAACATTTTGCCGCAGGCAAAATATTTCACCGCCGCCAGGCGATTTCACCCGTCCGAAGGGACGGATTTCACATTGCGCAGCAATATTTCATTGCGTCCGCGTCAGCGGACGCCAGGGGGTAATCATATGAAAAAAACAGCGATCCTTTTCACGGCGGCCATGCTTATGCTTGCGCTTGCGGGCTGCGCCAAGGTCGTCATTCAGGTGCCCGCGGGCAGCCTGTTCAACGTTTCCGGCGGGCAGCAGGCGGTCATTGCGACAGAGCAGACGCCCGCGGCCGCACAGCCGTCCTCCGAAACGGCGGCCGCGCCGGACGCGCCCTCCGCGGCGCCTGCCGAAACGTCCGCTGCGTCCCCCGCGTCCCAGCCGGCGCAGAGCGCGCCCGCGCCCGCGTCGGAACCTGCGGCGTCCGCGCCTGCCGCGCAGACCGATACCGGCGCGCCGTCCACCAAAGAGGAGATCGTCAGCTATTACGTTACGGCTTACAACAAGATCGCCTCCGACGCCAAAACCCTTACGCGGACGTACGATTACACCAAAAACTACAACAATATCGTGGAGGTCGGCGGCAACGAGCGGTTGGCGAGCCTTGCGCAGAGCCTGATGAACTCCTTTATGAAAGAAAACAGCACGCCCGAAGAGGGCGACGCGTCCAAGCTGCCGCCAACGGGTGTGACGACGCTTTCCGTTACGCCCGCGCAGGTCGGTACGGCGACCTGTAAGGATAACGGCGCAACCTATGAGATCGTGCTGACCTCGACCGGTACGGATGACAAATATGAAGAAGATCCCGTGGCGGGACAGGGCTCCGCCGGTGTGATCGGTCCGCTGCTTGCGAGATCCGACGTGGAGGATCCCGTAAAAGGCCTCATCAAGTTTGAGGGCCTGCACATGCGCTATGCGACCGCAAAGGTGACCGCCACCGTGGAAAAAGCGAGCGGGCACATTACCGAATTGAAATTCGACTCGCCCTGCGTGCTGCATTTTGACAAGGTGACGGCGTTTGTGGTGGTCAACGTTTCCGACTGCAATCTCGGTTTGGAATTTATGCAGAACTGGACGATCGCGTACTGACCAGCAGACAGTTGAATTCTTTCCGGATCAGCTTTGCGTTCGGACGTAAAAGATCCGCGGGATTGGAACGGAGGAGAAATTCTCCGTTCTTTTTTGTGTAAACGATGCTGGAGCCGCCGCCGTCCAGGTTTACGGCGCGGTCGGCGCCGCGGGCAAGCAGGAGCTTTGCAAGGTCCGTAAGCGTGGCGCCGTTGGAATAAGCGGGGATGCGGCCGTCGACGACCAGCAGCAATATCCTGCCGTCCTTTGTGACGCCTGCCGCAGTGCGCGGATGGCGGACGAAGCCGAAGGGCTCCAGCGGCGCGAAATCGCAGATCGCGCCGTCTTTGACGAGCATCTGCAGGCCTGCGGCCGCCTGGGACAGTGTCGGCAGCAGCGCGGGGTCCTCCGCAAGCGAGGCGATCACGGGCGTGCCGTCTTTTTTTATGCCTATAAAGGGGCGCGCGGAGTCCGCATTGGCGATCACCCTGCCGTTTTTGACGCACAGGCCCGACGGGCTGTAATCCCCGAAGATATCAAAGAAATCCGCGTTGACCGCCGCAACGGCGTTCACGCCGTTCTTTACGGCTGCGTCGAGCATGGCGGGCACCTTGGCGCGGACCTTGCGGCTTTCATATCCGTCGCCGGGCGTGCCGACGTAAAGCGTAGCCTTCCTGCTGTCGACCTCCAGCAAAAACACGTGCACCGGCGCGCCGGTTTTGTCTTTACAAAGGCTGTGCGTGTAAATGACGCCGTCGCACAGCGTTTCGGTCTCGGTCTCAACGGGCGTGACGCCGGAATCGTATTCCCGTAAAAGCGTCTCCCGGTCCGCAAACGCCGGATCGCCGAATAAAAACGAGGCGCTTTGGTACCGTTTGTTTTTCTTCTTGCGCTTATACCGGAACGTAAGGCATGTATCCGCTGCGGGCGTGTCCGGCAGATAAAAAACGTGCGTTTTTTTATCGTAGGGCTCTTTATCGTTAAAGCTGTCGGCAAACGTTTTGTCTGCGACGGAAAGCAGGGTCTTATAGGTCGGTTTTTTTGTCCGGACGACCGCCTTCAGGCCCCGTTCTGTCCGCATCCAGCTTACGTTCTTGATGATTTTCAATGCAGTCACCTCTTTTGCGTATTGTACCGCGTTTTTACGGGAAATGCAAGCAAGAACCCGGGGCGTTCGGCAAAACGGCCTTTGAAAAACGGCGAAATCCCGTTTTGCCGCGCGGCATTTTGAGGTGGGATGGTCTCTTGACAATTGAAAAAAAATTATTTATAATTATATATTATTTCGGGGAAGACAAAAAAGGAGGCGTATGCCGTGGAGCATATGTGTTTCTCAGACGAAAACCAGATGTTAAAGGAACTGACGGAAAAATTTTCGGCGCGCAACAAGCCGATCAATCCGTCCGCGTTTGAACGGTACAACGTCAAGCGCGGTCTGCGCAACCAGGACGGGACGGGCGTGATGGCCGGCCTGACCAAGATCTGCTCGGTCGAAGGCTATTATATGGACGACGGAGAAAAGATCCCGAAGGAGGGGCGGCTGGTTTATCGCGGATTGGATTTTAACGATATCGTAAAGGGGTGTCAGGCGGACGACCGCTTCGGATTTGAAGAGGTCGTTTACCTGCTGATCTTCGGTTCTCTGCCCACGGCGGATGAGTACGGCCGATTCAGCCGGCTGCTGAGTGAAAACCGGGAGCTGCCGCAGGATTTTGTGGAGGACGTGATCATGCGCGCGCCGTCGCCCGATATCATGAATAAAATGGGTTCCTCCATCAACGCCCTGTATGCCTACGATGAGGACCCGGACGATCTGTCTGCGGAAAACGTGCTGCGGCAGTCGATCCGGCTGATCGCGCAGCTGCCCGCCATTATGACCTACGCCTATCAGGTCAAGCGCCGCTTTTTCTATAAAAAAAGCATGTACATCCATCAGGTCAAGCCGGAGCTGAAGGCGGCCGAGAGCATCCTGCACGCGATCCGCTCCGACAAAAAATTTACGGACAAAGAGGCAAAGCTTTTGGATCTCTGCCTGATGATCCACGCGGACCACGGCGGCGGTACCAACTCCACGTTTACCACACGCTGCGTGACCTCCACCGGTACGGATACCTATGCGGCGATCGCCGCGGCGATCGCCTCCTTAAAGGGCCCCCGCCACGGCGGCGCAAGCATCAAGGCCGCCCGGATGGCGCAGGCGATCAAAGAGCAGGTGCGCGACGTCCGCGACGACGACGAGATCGCATCGTGCCTGCGTAAGATCGTCCACGGCGAAATGGGCGACGGCTCGGGCCTGATTTACGGCATGGGCCATGCTGTGTATACGCTTTCGGATCCCCGCGCCGTGCTGTTAAAGGCAAACGCCAGAGAGCTGGCGACGGAAAAAGGTTTCCTGGACGACTGGCTGCTGCTGGACGCCGTCGAACGGCTGACGCCCGCCGTTTTCGCCGAGGAGAAGGGCGTCGCCAAAAAAATGTGCGCCAACGTGGATCTGTATTCGGGGCTGGTGTATAAAAGCCTCGGCATCCCGGAGGATCTGTATCTGCCCATGTTCGCCACCGCCCGGATCGTGGGCTGGTGCGCGCACCGGCTGGAGGAGCTTTCCGCGGGCGGAAGGATCATGCGGCCGGCTTATAAAAACGTCGCGCTGCCCAAGCGCTACGTGCCGCTTGCCGCGCGCGTGCCGGACGACGGCCAGACGCAGGATTATATCCCCCGCGCGGAAAGATAAACCGGATCAAGGAGTGAAAAAATGAAAATCAAAGGTTCCGTTAAAAGCCTGAATTATCAAAAGCTGTTTCTCTGCACGGGGCTTGTCGGCCTTGTGCTGATCGCGCTCCGGTTTTACCAGGTCCTTTCCATCCTGGATCCCGAAACGGGATTTTTTACAGATAAAAACGATCCCACCGTCTGGCTGTTTTATATTTTGACGGTCGTTTTCGTGCTGGGCACGCTTATGTGCTTCGTGCTTGCGGGGGACCGGGATATCGGCGCGCTGCCCGTGCGCAGAAGCCTGCCGCACGCCGCCGGGAGCATTATTATGGCGGCGGCGCTTGCCCGGGAGGTTTTCGCCGGCGGTTTTTCGTTTGCCGGTGCGACAAAGCTGCAGCTTGCCGGCGCTTTTGCCGCGGCGCTTTCCGTTATCGTGTTTTTCCTTGATTTTATCGTCTTTCTTACCGGCGCCGCCTTCGGCGCAAAGCTGCGCTTTGTACGGCTTATCCCGGTATTGTGGACGTTTTTCCTCACCGTCGGGTATTTTTCCATCACGGCGAGCTATCTGCATTCCACCCAGCTGCTGCTCACCATTTTCGGCAGCGCGTTCTTTATGCTTTATCTGTTTGAATACGCCCGGAAGCTCGCGGATATCAACGCGGGCGAAAATACGGCGGTCTTCTGCGCGACCGGTGCGATCGCCGCCGTGCTGCTGCTCGCCGCCGCGCTGCCGGCGCTGGCTTTGAAGCTCTCCGCGGGCGCCGAGATCGCTCACTGCCCGTTTCAGGCGTTTCAACTGACTGCGGCGGTCTTCTGCGTGACGTCCCTTTGTCTGCTGCGGCGTCCGGCAAAAGAGCAGCCGGTGCCGACCGTGCCGTTTGCGGAAAAGCCGTCCGACGAAACGGACGCGGAACAGGCATGACGGCGCTGGATGAAATTTTCTGCGGGCTGCCCTACGGATTTTCGTCGTTTGCTTCCGTCAGCGGCCGCCTGATCGACTGCCGCGCAAAGGCGCGGCTGCCCGAAAACGCCGAGACGGTGATCAGCGTGCTGTTTCCCTACTATCTGGGGGAAGACTATTATAAAAACGCCAACGTTTCCCGCTATGCCGTCAGCGCGGACTACCACGAGATCACGGGGGCGATCATGGAAAAGATCGTTTCTTCCCTGCAGGCGCGTTATCCGGAGAACGTTTTTGTGCCGTTTGTGGATAATTCCCCCCTGCCGGAGGTGCGCTGCGCGGTCAACGCGGGGCTGGGCGTCATGGGAAAAAACACCCTGTTCATCAACCGGGAATACGGCTCCTGGGTGTTTTTGGGCGAAATTGTGACCGACCGGTACTTCCCGCCGGCTGCGCCCGCCGAAAAAACGTGCATCGGCTGCGACCGCTGCAAAGAAGCGTGCCCTGTCGGCGCGGTGACGGACGGCGGTATCCTGCCGGAGAAGTGCCTTTCGTATCTCTCCCAGAAAAAAGGGGAGCTGCCGCAGGCGGTCGCTGACAAAATGGCGCAATACCACTGCGCCTGGGGCTGCGACATCTGTCAGCAGGTCTGCCCGATGAACACCCGCGCGCGCCTGACGCCGATCGAGGCGTTCTTTGAGACCGCGCGTCCCTTTGTAAAGCCGGGGGACCCCGTGGAGGGCAGGGCCTTTGCCTGGCGCGGAAAGGCGGTCATCGAACGGAATTTATCTGCCGTCGCGGCAGTGGAATATACAGCGAAGAGAAAGGAGCAGGATCAGGATGAAACTGATAATTGCGATCGTAAACAGGGATGACTCCGCCGCCGTTGCGCAGCGGCTTACCAAGGCGGGCTTTATGTCCACCAGGCTTTCCACCACCGGCGGGTTCCTGCGGGCGGGCAATACGACGCTCTTGATCGGGACCGACGATGAAAAGGTGGACGACGTGCTCGCGATCCTGGGCGAATGCTGTTCCAAGCGCACGGAGATCATCAACACCGCCACCGGCAACTATGCCGAACAGTTCTTTACCACGCTGCCCGTGGAGATCACGGTGGGCGGCGCCACGGTGTTTATTCTCAACGTGGAAAACTTTATTAAAATGTAAAACGGTATGAAGATGTTTTCAGATCCGTGTATTCCCGCCGAAACGGCGGAGGCGGTCAACAGTCTGGCGCAAAAGGGACGTCTGCCGCAGAGCATCCTGCTGACGGGCGGTTCCGAAAAGCGCAGGGAACAGTGCGGCGCCGAGCTTGCGGCAGCGCTGCTTTGCCGTACGCCCGTGTCCGGCCTGCCGTGCGGGACCTGCGCCGCCTGCGCCAAGGTGAAGGCGGGGTCCCATCCGGATCTGATCCGGGTGCTGCCTGAGCCGGACAAAAAAACGGTATCGATCGACGCCGTCCGGCAGCTGGTGCTGGACAGCCTGTACGTCGCGCCCAACGAGGCGGAGATGAAGGTATACCTCTTTCCCGCTGCGGAAACGCTGTCGCCGGTCGTCCAGAACGCGTTGCTCAAATCCGTGGAGGAGCCGCCGGCGTTTGTGAGCTTTCTCTTCTTAAGCCGGTCGCGGGAAGCCCTGCTGGAGACCGTGGTATCGCGCTGTACGGAATTCCCGCTGGGCGGGGATACGGCGGACGCGCCCAAGCGCGGGGAAAAGGCGGCGCTGATCGCGGCGCAGCTTGCGGACGCGCTGGTAACGGGAGATGCGTACGCCATCCTGTGCGCGACTGCGCCGATGGCAAAAAACAGGGAACTGATGAAACAAACGGCCGAGGCGCTGACGGTCATTCTCCGGGACGCCATGGCTAACGACGCGCGCGTCGGTTTTTTGTCCGGCGCAGACAGGCAGGCGCTGGGACTTGCGGCGCGCTATACGACGCCGCAGCTGCTTGAAATGAAAGCGGCCATGGACCGGATAAGCGACTGCGCGGAGCATAATGCAAACGAAAATCTTTTGATCAGCGCGTTCTCCGCCATGCTGACGGCGGCGTGCAGACGGACGCGGGAAGAAAAGGAGACGACATGGCTGAAGTAATCGGCGTAAAATTCAAGGACATGGGCAAGGTTTATTACTTTGACCCGGCGGGCAACAACCTTATAAAGGGACAAAAGGTGATCGTGGAGACCGTGCGCGGCGTGGAATGCGGCGTGTGCGCCATGGAGAACCGGCAGGTGGAGGACGAAACGATCGTCAAGCCGCTGAAAAGGATCATCCGCGCCGCGACGCAGCAGGATCTGCGGACGCTGGAGGAAAATAAGGAAAAAGAAAAACGCGCGTTCGAGATCTGCGAGGAAAAGATCCGGCATTTCGGGCTGGATATGCATCTGGTGGAGGCGGAATACACCTTCGACGGCTCCAAGGTCCTGTTTTTCTACACCGCGCCCGAGCGGGTGGATTTCCGGGAGCTGGTCAAGAGCCTTGCGTCCGTATTCAAGGTGCGTATCGAGCTGCGGCAGATCGGCGTGCGGGACGAGGCGAAAATGCTGGGCGGGCTGGGCGTGTGCGGCAGACCGTTCTGCTGCAAGGAGTTTTTGCATGAGTTCCAGCCCGTATCCATCAAAATGGCCAAGGAGCAGGGCCTGTCGCTGAACACCGTGAAGATCAGCGGGACCTGCGGCAGACTGATGTGCTGCTTAAAATACGAGCAGGCGTCCTACGAATATCTGCTCAAGCATACGCCCAAGATCGGCGCCATCGTGGAAACGCCGGACGGCAGGGGAGAGGTCGTGGACAACAATCTGCTGACCGGGATGCTCAAGGTGCGGCTGGACAAGCACCCCGACGCCGCGCCCGTATCCGTCCACCGCAAGACCGTAAGGCTGATCAAGGACGCCCATATCCGGGTGAACAAGGAGGAGCTGGAGGCGTTGGGGGCCATCGAAGACGAATAAATCAAAGAAAAGGCTTGATTTTTTTTAATCTTGTGTTACAATGAGTTTGAAATCCGGTCTGCATCGGGCAGACCCGTTCAAAAAACAAGAAAAAGGAGGAACATAAAATGGCATATTCCATTTCCGATGAATGCATCTCCTGCGGCGCCTGCGCAGCGGAGTGCCCCGTAGAGGCGATCAGCGAGGGCGACGACAAATTTGTGATCGATGAGGACGCCTGCATTGAGTGCGGCGCCTGTGCCGCCACTTGTCCCGTCGGCGCACCGTCCAACTGAAAACGGGTTTTTTTCGAGCGGCGCCGTTTGACGCCGCTTTTTCCGTAGGGCGCCGTTTTTTTCGGAAAAACGTTGGCTTCTTTTTGCCCTGCCGTACAAAAAAGGAGCGAAAAATGAAAGAACAGAAATATTCCAAGGCGCAGGCCGAACGATATGCCCGTGCGGCGCTGGAAAAAACGCTTTCCCGCACGGTGAAAACGATCCGGTGCATCGGCTGCGGTTCCTACGGCGTCGTTTTTGAGGCGACGACCGATAAAACGCCGCGCACGGTGATCATGAAGGGCTTTTCCGTCTCCGGCGCCTGCGAGCGGGAGGCCGCCGAGCTGCGGCTGCTGGGACAGGACAGCGTCGTAAAGGTCCCGGAGGTGTATTTTACCTTTGCCGGCACGCAGGACTGTCCGATGGATTTTCTCTGTATGGAAAAGGTGCGCGGGACCAACAGCTTTACGGATTTCAAGAAGCTTTTGCGCCCGAAAAGGGAAAAGGCCGCCTTCGCGCAGACGGTCGCGGCTGCGGCGCACCATTGGCATACGCAGACGAACGGCAAATTCGGGCCGATCGGCAGCGCCGTATACGATACGTGGCTGGATTATTACAGGCCGGTTGCGGCCGGGATCCTGGAAGAGGCCCGCAGGATGGCGCAAAAGGGCAGATTTGAAAAATACGCGCTCGCCGTGATGGAACGCGGCTGGGAAGCGTTTGATACGATCTTTTCGGAGCCGGTGGAAAAGGCCTGCCTGATCCACGGGGACCTGCACGTGATGAATATCATGTCCGACAATAAACTGCGCGTGACCGCGGTCATCGATCCGCAGGACAGCATGTGGGCGGATCCGGAATACGAGCTGTTCCAGTTCCGCAACATGACCGGAGATCTGTTCGGGCTGTACCGGACCTATAAAGAAAAGTATCCCGTTTCCGCAAGCTGCGACATAAAAATCGCGTTTTACGCGCTGTATCACGAGGCGGACTTCTATTTCAAAACGGACCGCCGGACCCACGAGTATCTGCCGGTATTCGTGCTGCGGATGAAAAAAGAATTGCGCCGCGCGGGGCTGTGGCCCGGCCCTGAAAAAAATACTTGACAACGGCCGGAAGATGTGGTATAGTATCGCCTGTAAAGTTTGTTGCTTTACAGGTGTTTTTGTAAATGACGGAAAGGGGGCTTCACGGTGGCAAAGGATCTGGAAATGACGATCCTGCTTGATTTCTACGGGGATATGCTGACGCCGAAGCAGCGGGAATTCCTGGATTATTACTATAATCAGGACTTCTCTCTCGCAGAGATCGCCGCAAACGTGGGGATCACCCGCCAGGGCGTGCGGGACGCGATCAAGCGCGCGGAGTGCCAGCTCACCGAAATGGAGCAGCGCTTAAGGCTTGTCCGGCGGTTCCGTGAGGTGCAAAAAGGGCTGGATGAGATCATGGACTGCGCCACGCGTATCGGCGCGGAGAACCGCAAGACGGGGCTTTCGCGCGAGATCAACGATTTAACGGTGCGCATCAAGTCCATCGCCATTTCTTTGTCGGAATAGGAAGGAGGCGCCCGTATGGCATTTGAAGGACTTTCGGATAAGCTGGAGGCCGCGTTTAAAAAGCTGAAAAGCAAGGGCTCGCTGACCGAATCCGACGTAAAAGAGGCCATGCGTGAGGTGCGTCTGGCGCTGTTGGAGGCGGACGTCAGCTACAAGGTGGCAAAGGATTTCACCGCCGGCGTGACGGAGAAGGCCATCGGCGCGAAGGTGATGGAGAGCCTGACGCCCGCGCAGATGGTTATTAAGATCGTTAACGACGAGTTAACGGCGCTCATGGGCGGTACGGCCGCCAGGCTGAACACCGCGCCGCACCCCCCGACGGTCGTCATGATGTGCGGTCTGCAGGGCTCCGGTAAAACCACGCACAGCGCAAAGATCGCCAAAATGCTCAAGGGCCAGGGCCACCGGCCGCTGCTGGCCGCGTGCGACGTGTACCGTCCCGCCGCCATCAAGCAGCTGCAGGTCATCGGCGAGCAGGCGGGCGTGCCCGTGTTTGAAGAGGGCGCGACGGACCCGGTGCAGATCGCGTCGGACGCCGTCAGGCTTGCCAAAGACCAGGGCTACGATTTCGTTTTTCTGGATACGGCCGGCCGTCTGCACATTGACGAACAGCTCATGCAGGAGCTGAAAAACATCAAAGCGGCGGTGCATCCGCACGAGATATTGCTGGTGGTGGACGCCATGCTGGGCCAGGACGCCGTCAACGTTGCGTCCACGTTCAACGAAGCGCTGGGCATCGACGGTCTGGTGCTTACAAAGCTGGACGGCGACACCCGCGGCGGCGCGGCGCTGTCCGCCAGAGCCGTAACCGGCAAGCCCATTAAATTTGCGGGCGTCGGCGAAAAGCTGGACGATCTGGACGTGTTCCATCCGGACCGGATGGCCTCCAGGATCCTCGGCATGGGCGACGTATTAAGCCTGATCGAAAAAGCGGAAACGACGCTGGATGAAAAGCGCGCCGAGGAGCTTGAAAAAAAGCTGCGGCAGAATAAATTCGACCTCAATGATCTTTTGATGCAGATGGAAGAGATGAAAAAAATGGGCTCCATGAAGGATATCCTTTCCATGCTGCCCGGCATCGGTAAAAAGCTCAAGGACGCCGATATCGACGACCGGCAGCTGGACAGAACGCGCGCCATCATCCTTTCCATGACGCCGAAGGAGCGCGCCAAGCCCGATATCATCAACGCCTCCCGCAAGCGCCGGATCGCAGCCGGCTGCGGGATGCAGGTGGAGGACGTCAACCGTCTGCTTGCGCAGTATAAGCAGATGCAGAAGATGTTCAAGCAGTTCGGCGGCAATAAAGGCGGCAGCAAAAAGCGCGCGCGCCGCATGATGCCGAATATGCCCGGCGGTTTTCCGGGGATGAACGGGTTTTAACCTTGTTTTTTACACCTTGTGTGATAAAAATAAAAACGTAATTTTATTCTTTGGAGGAAATAAAAATGGTAAAAATCAGACTGCGCCGTATGGGCGCGAAGAAAGCACCCTTCTATCGGATCGTCGTTGCGGATTCCCGTTATCCCCGCGACGGCAGATTTATTGAAGAGATCGGTTATTACAATCCCATGACCGAGCCCGCCGTGATCAAAGTGGACGCCGACAAGGCCAAGCAGTGGATCGCCAACGGCGCGCAGCCCACGGACACCGTGAAGAACCTGCTCAAGAAGAGCGGCGCCATCGACTGATCCCGGAGGCGCTGACATGGAAGAATTGCTCAAGGGGATCGCGCAGGGCCTTGTGGACCGGCCCGACGCCGTGACCGTGACCGTGGATCCCGCGGATGAGGAAGGCGTTGTGACCTACCATCTGCACGTGGCGGAGGACGATATCGGCAGAGTGATCGGCAAGCAGGGCCGGATCGC
>JAFSXY010000055.1 GCA_017443805.1 Clostridia bacterium
GCCCTGCAGCGGGAAAGTATCCATCGCCAGCGAAACGCCCTTTTCGGCTTTGGTCTTGTTCAGGCTGTTGAAGCCCATGCCGTCGCCGATCATAAAGATCACGTTTTTGCACCGGTCAAAATCTGTCCGGGGTTTCTCCGCCGGCATGTCGCTAATGAGAGTACCGGACAGGATCGCACAGGCCGTTAAGACGGTGATCCAGAAACGCTGAAATTTCGAAAACATTTACAAAATCCTCCAACTCTATTATTTTTCAGAAAACAGAACCTTTGCTGACAGAAGCTTTGTCTCCGCCTTTTGCAGAATACCTTTGACGTCCAGAATAACAAATATGATTTCCCGGATCCAGTCCAACGCCGCACACGCGGCAAAAAACAAAATGGCGGTCCCGATGACGGCAAGAACCATCAACGGCGGCGAAAGCAGGGCATAATCCGAAAACTTATCCTTTAAAAATACGCTGGACACAAGGTGATGCAAATGGATGATATAGACGCTGAACGCCAGCGGAGAAACTACGGCTATCACTTTGTTAAGGAAAGCCGGCAGTCTTAAATTGCGGAAGATCAGAAGAAGAAAGATCGCAGACAACAGTATCGGAAGGGACGTATACGATACAAGCCAGTCTTCGTTGTTTTGAACGCCTGAAAAAGAGGGAAAGAACTGAACGATCAGGATCCTCGAACACCAAACGATCGTAATACACAAAAAATATCCCAAAAACGCGATCGCTTTTTTTATATGTGCGAATGCCTGATACTTTGCTATGTAGGCGCCAATCAAATACAAAACGATAAGCCAGATGACGCTGTACCCACCTTCCGATTTAAAAAGATCTTTCCGCCATACGAACGGGAGTACCGAAAAGCAAACGACCAACGATAAAACTGTCAG
This sequence comes from Clostridia bacterium, assembly GCA_017443805.1. GTDB lineage: Bacteria > Bacillota > Clostridia > Oscillospirales > Acutalibacteraceae > RUG806. Next base: position 895 of record JAFSXY010000055.1, read on the forward strand.
CCGAAGCGTTCTTTTTGACAGCCGTTCAATACCGGCGTTTAACAGCGGGAGCAGCAGGAACAGACAAAAATACATGTTGAAATACCAATAGCCCTTATTGGTAAGAGGGAAAAAGGCAAACATGATTTTTTTGCGCCCGACGGTAGGGTCGAAAAACAGTTTTTCGATAAGGGTCAGGATCACAGACCAGAAAGCCACGCGCAGCCATAAATGCGCAAGCCCTGCCGGTCTGTGTTTGCTCCGGTACCCGACAAAGCCGGACAACAACGCATAAACGTCGACTGCGCAGTAAGCGGCGATTTCAAGAAACCATGCGGTCCCTTCCTTCACCGGATCGCCTTTGGCTGCTTCTAAAATCCCTCCGAAATTCAAAACATGAAGGATCACAACCATACACATCGCGACGATGCGCAGCAGATCCACGCCGTAATTTCTGTTTCTGTTACGGAAAATATAATGCGCCCGAAGCCGTGAGATCATTTTGTGAAGTCCAAAAAGCCCTTGGAGCCAAAGACCCGTTCGATAAAGCTGTTGTTCTTTTCGAGCGCTTTTTCAAGGGCGGCGTCAAATTTGCTCTGCGCTGCCGGCGCTTCGGACACGCCGAGCTCGATCAGGACACCGTGCAGGTCTTCGATGATCCGGTCATCTTCCTCCGGGTCGTTCACCGTGCGGGCAAGCATTTCGACGGCCGCGTCGTATTTCGCCTGCTGTTCGGGGGTCAGCGTACCGCCGGCGGCAAGGTACCGCCGCATGGCGGGAAGATAGTTGCGGGTAAGGGCGTTGACGTCGCGCTTCTCGTTGAACTGCGGGAAGTATACGCCGTCCTCTTCGGCGTCGTCGCAGTCCGCCACGGTCTTGACGTTGCCCAGCGCCAGCTCGATGGCGAGGGTGATAGCGGTGTTGTTGTGTTCCAGCTCATGCTTCTGTCCGTGGAAAAGCCAGGAGGAATCCTTAAAAAGCGCATTCGCGATGTCCACACTGCCGTCGGGCGACAGGACCCTGCCGGCAGTATCCGCAAACTGCTGGTCATACGCCACAGATTCGGCGCCGGGGACCGTGGATTCGATATTGATGATCTCGTCGGAGTTGGTCCGCGCGGCGGAATGCATAAAGCCGAACGCCTTGTAGTCGTGCGTCACCGCGCCGTAGGGCAGGCCGTAGCCCGCAATGAACGAGAAGGTGATGCCCTGCGCCTCAAGCGCCGCAAAGCGCTCCGGCAGCGTCGATTGGGCGCTGTAATAGAAGTCGGTCTGGGCCTTGACGTTTTCATCCGGGATGCGGCCGCTCAGCTCTTCGTAGGCGTAAGCGGGTACGATACAGAACAGAGACGGCGTTTTGCAGATCAGCTCCTCCGTAAAGATCGGCAGCGCGTGGTCGATCAGGGAGCGCAGCGCGGATTTCGAGAACAGGCGCAGCGCAATGTTGACCACGTACCCCCAGGGGGCGCCCACCATATCGGCGATGATGCCGTTGTAGAACAGGTCGGCGGAGTTATCCGCGTAATTGTTGGTGAGCAGGTCGACGCCGAGGTCGGAGCCGTTCCACGCGCCCACGATGCTGACGACGCGGCACACGTGGTTGTCGGCAACGTCCGGGTATACGTTCAGGTAGGCGCTGACGACGGACGCGCCCATGCTCATGGGGATCAGAACGACCTTGTCGGCGCCGACGGTGTTTTCCGCCAGAATGGTCTCAATAAACTCGTGCAGGCCCTCCACGTTTTTCGTCGGATAGCTGAAGGGGCTGTAGTTGAAGCAATACAGATAGTCCTCGTAATTCTCGCCGAGCTTTTCCCTTGCGATGTCCGCGCACGGGATCGAGGCGTAGAAGCGGCCTTTCGCCTCACTCTCCCCGTTAGAGCCGTAGGGGTACGCGGACACGGGGCAGGTATACCGGGGCGTGATCGCGTGCGGGTCGCTGTTGCCCTGTTCATCCAGGAAATTGTACTTGAACATCGCCCGCAGCAGGCTGCGAAGGTCGTCGTCCTTGACCAGGTTTTTGCGCAGGAACAGCGTCCCCAGCAGCTGGAACACCAGCTTGACGATGGTCTTTTTTGTGGAGCTCTGCGCCAGCGCCTCCTGATACGAGGTGGAAAACAGGTTCCAGCGGTTGACGTATTTCCCTTCCGCGATCAGCGGCGCATAGTTTTCATAATCCGCAAGCGTGCCGTTTTCAAACGCGCCCTCCTGCAGATAACTGTCATCAAACTGATAGGTAAAGCTCTGCCCGATCCCGGTCACGAAAACGATCAGGCTGTTCTCCCCTTCCGCAAACGCGGACTCCAGCGTGTCGGCAGGCTGTACCGGCGTCTCCGGATCCTGTTCGGCGTGCGCGCCGATAAACAGCATCGGGACCAGAAGCGCGGTGGTCAGTATAAAGCACAGCGCTTTTTTCATTCTCTTTCTCAACATAAAGATCTCCTCTCTTTAGACATATCTGTTCTTATCGTAGCACACCGCCGCCGGAAATGCAAGCGGAAGTTTGTCTTTTTTCATAAAGGAATCCGTACGACCGTTATCAAAAAGTGCGCCGTAGGCAGCGGCGCCGCTGCTTTTTAATGGTAATTTTCACCAAAAAACAGATAAAAATGCCTGGATGATTTGTCAAAGTTACTGCTTTACTTTATCACTTTATTGTGCTAAAATGTTAAACAACTGCGGAGAGACGACTCTGCGGAATTCTATTCGGAGGTTTTCTCATGAACAAAAAAGTACTTGCCGTGCTGATCGCGGCGATCATGCTGCTTGTCACCGTGGCGTTTGCCGCCTGCGGAGGGGACAAGAACGACACCGCGTCGGATACCGACGCCGCCCTGACAGAAGCCGGCGACGATACCGCGGAGACAGAGGCCGGCGACGACGCCGCTGAGACGGTGGACGACCTTGCGGCGATCACCGCAGCCGGAAAGATCGTGATCGGCATCACTTACTTTGAGCCGATGAACTATTTCGACGATACCAACACCCTGACGGGCTTTGAGACCGACTTCGCGACCGCGGTCGCCGAGAAGCTGGGCGTCACCCCCGAGTTCCAGGAGATCGAATGGGACAAGAAGGTCATTGAGCTGAAGTCCAAGAGCATCGACTGCATCTGGAACGGAATGACCATCAGAGAAGAGCTCAAGAGCGAGCTGGATTTCTCCCAGCCCTACATGGCCAA
>JAFSXY010000056.1 GCA_017443805.1 Clostridia bacterium
AAAAAGCGCGCGGGGCTTGCCGTTCGTATCGTGCATGATTCCTCTCAAAGAATCCTCTTTCTGTCGAAAGAAATAGTTTTTTACTCCCCGGAAATGGGTTTTCATGCCGTTTGTCTTGACTTTTTTGGAAGGATGCGTAAAAATGGATACAGAGGATCACGGAAAGGAGTGTCCGCCATGAGGATCGCATTATGCGACGATGAGCCGCACGAGACCAGACAGCTTTCCCGGCTGATTGAAGAATACGCTGTGAAGCGCAGCTACGATATCACGTACGATTGCTTCAGCGACGGTCCCGCTTTGCTGCGGCAGGAGCGGTACGACCTGTATTTTCTTGACTTCCGCATGGATGAAATGGACGGAATAGCGGTGGCGAAGGCGCTGAAGGAAAAATTCGGCAACGCCGTCACGATCTGTTATCTGACCAGCTATGACGCTGCTGCGGCCGAGATCATCAATCAGGGCGTCCATGCCGACGGCTTTTTGAAGAAGCCCGCGGAAAAGCAAGCGTTGGAACAGAAGCTCGACCAGTTTTACCATACCTCCTATTTTGACCGCTTTGAGCTGCGCAAGGGCAAAAGCTTCCGAACGCTCTACGCGCAGGATATCCTTTACGTAGAGGCTGCCGATAAGCAGGTGCTGATCCACACGTGGGACGACGCCGAGCGTTACAATTACGCCATCGGCGAGATAGAAAAAATGCTGCCCGACAAACTGTTTTTCCGGATTCAGCGTTCCTTTATTATCAACTTTCAGTATATTTATTCCTATAACGCAAAGAGCGTAACGATGCGCAACGGAGACGTACTGTCGCTGAAAGAAAAGGATTTTCCAAAAGCCTACAGAGAATATATGTTTTTACTCAACCGTTGAGTTTGTTCGGGAAAGGAGAGATTTGCCATGCTTGCCGCCGCCGAAGCGCTGCAGCGTAGCATGCCTTTATGGTCGCTGCTTTCGATCATCAATACGCTGCTCGTGATCGCGGGTTGCGCCATGTTCACGGCTGTGCTTTTTCGCCTTCCGGTCCGCAGGACACCTCTGCCCCGGATCGCGTGCGGCGCGCTGGCGCTTGTCTGTGGCGCACTGGACCCCGTGCTGCTGCAGACCGGCTCCGAGGGCGTCGCCCTTGTCTGGTCCGCCGTCGATCTGCTGCTTCCGTTTGTTTCCATGGCGCTGCTGTTCCGCGGGAAGGGTCTTTGGAAAGCCATGCTCACGGCAGCCGGCTACAGCTTTGTTGAGGATCTGAGCTTTCTGATCCTGCTGATACGATACAGTTTCAATTACGAATCCCGCAACGATGCGTTGGAACTTTTGGTCGCCACACCGGTCAATATCCTTTTTTTCGGCGCGGCGCTCTTCCTGTTCACACGGAGCTTGAAAAAGCGAAACGCCATGCTCGATCTCACGAAGACCGGCGTAGCGCTGTATCTGCTGGTCGTGCTGACCACCGCCGTTTTCTTTACCACCCTGCTTGTGATCGGTCCGGCGATCTCCGAAACCGGGCGAATGGAATTTCTGCTGCTCCTGCTCAATATCCCCATGATCAGCGCGACGGTCACTTTTGCGCTGATCCGGTATTTCCGCATGAAAAACGAATCGGATAATTATAAACGGCAGCTGCAGATGCAGATCGCGCAATTTGAGCGGATGGAGAAGATCATGGAGGACGTGCGGATCTTCCGGCACGATTTCCCGAAGAAGATGCGCCCGATCGTAGCGTTTCTGGACGCGGACCGCCCGGATGAGGCGAAGATGATCGCGGAGCAGTTCAGCGATTTTGCCGTGCGGGTGGGAGACCGGTTCCACACGGGCAATTACCGTCTGGATACGGTGCTGTCCTTTGAACAGCAGCTTGCCGAAAAGGACGGCATCACCATCGACGTTTCGTTCGACGCGGCGTTTCCCGCCGACGGGATCGATCCGGACGATATTTATACGATTTTCCCCAATGCGCTGGATAATGCGATTGAAGCGTGCCGGAATCTGCCGGAAAACCGTCGTGTGGTCACGTTCCGCTCCCGGATGGACGTGCAAACCGTGTTCGTCACGATCCGCAATCCCGTTGTCGGCGAGATCAAAACAAAGAATGGCATGCCGCAGACCAGCAAGCCGGATAAGGCCGCGCACGGCTACGGCTTCCGCAGCATCAAAAAGGCTGCGGCGAAGTACGGCGAGGACAACGTTTCGTTTCGGATCGAAGACGATATTTTTGAGCTGCGGTTGTTCCTGAACTATCAAACGCCGTCAGGAAATGAAAGCTGAAGATCATTTCTACTCCCCTGAAACAGCTTTTCGCGCCGAAACGGTTTACAATCTGTTGTAAGAATATTACATTAAACAGGAATGATTCTATGAAAAGGAGCTGTATGTATGAACAAGAAACTGAAATCTGCTCTTGGCGTGTTTCTTACGCTTCTGCTGATCTCGCTGCCCTTGTGCGCGGTTCCGGCGTTCGCGGAGGGCGCCGGCGTAAAAGCCGACGGCAGCTGCGGCGGCGGTCTGTCGTGGACGCTGACCTATGACGGCGTTCTGACCATCTCGGGCAGCGGAGACATGAAGGATTACTACAAATCCAACGTTTCGCTTCTCGGCAAGGAACGCGCGCCGTGGTATGACTACCGGTCGGAGATCGGCGCGATCGTGATCGAAACCGGCGTGAGCAGCGTCGGCGAATACGCGTTTTACGGTTTTTCAAGGCCGGTCACCGTTCAGCTTCCGCAGAGTATGGAGCTTGTGGGCGAATACGCGTTTGAAACGGATAACGCCGTCAGCGCGGTGTATTATATGGCGCCCGTCGGTCAGTTCGGCTCGATTCAGATTGGGAACTATAACAGCAAGTTGATCTCCGCGCCGCGTCATTCCCACGTGTCCGGCGGCGGAACCTCTTCCACCCGGCAGCAGAACCTCACGCAGGCCACCTGCACGGCGGCGGGCGGCTATGACATTGTTGAGAGCTGCAATTACTGTCAGTTGGTGCTGAGCAGCACGCATCATACGCTCCCACAGCTCAGCCATCAGGCGGGCGAGCCTGTGATCGAAAACGAAGTCGCAGCCACGCCGCAGCGCGACGGGCGTTACGACGAGGTGGTCTACTGCGTCAGCTGCGGAACGCTGTTATCCCGCCATACCGTTACGGTCCCCTACGTCTGCCCGAACCATATCCCGCGCGAAGCGGTCTTTGAAAACGAAGGCTACAACGAGGCGGTCGGATCGCTCGCGTATGACGAGGTCGTCTACTGCGCCGTCTGCGGCGCCGAAATATCCCGCACAACGTACAAGATCCCCTATGTGGGGCATCGTCATACGCCGGGAGAAACAGCGATCCAAAATGAAGTTCGTAATGCCGAAACAGGGGAAGTCACCTATGACGAAGTGGTATACTGCGCCGACTGTCACTATGAGATATCCCGCACCTCCGTCACCGGCGCGTGTCCGCATACGATGAAGTACCGTTGTAATTCGCCGTATTTTGTACCCTATACGGTCGCCGAGGCGTCAGATATCAACTGTGGAGACCTTATCGGTGTTCCTATGCATTCCTACGATCTGGATAAAAGAGAGCCTGACGGCACCGGATACCACCATTACAGAGTGGAATACTGCGCACTCTGCAGTACCGCGCTGTCCATGGTCGAACATCCGATCTATTTGAGGATCGATTACCAAAAAGATATCAACAGCAGCTATACCGGCTGGAAGTTTCATCATGTCTCCCTGGGCTGCGACCTGTGCCACTATGAAGGCGTTGTGGAGCTGCATCCGGAAAACAGCAGCGACATCACAAGGATATGGGATGATGTCTATTGGGAAAAACCGACCTGCACACAGGACGGATACCGTGGTTACACCGTCGACTGCGCTTCATGCGCGCAGCTGTACGCCGAGCTTCTCGCCCAGCCGCAGTACCGCGACGATCCCTCGATCCTTGGCAACGCCGAACATAAGTTTGAAGAAGCGATCTACGGTACCGTCGATTATTCGTCCACCGAGGTCCTTCCCGCTACCCATCACGCAAACGCGTACACGGTCCCGGAGAGCGCCCCCACCGCGACGGAACACGGCTATTCGGAGGGCGTGTACTGCCCCGACTGCGAAACCTGGCTTTCCGGCCATGAGGTAATCCACAACACGCTCGGCGAGCGCGTGTATTTGGACGAATACACCGAGGACGGCGAGCAGATGGTGAGGATCAAATGTACCGTCTGCGGCGGGGAAGGTCTGTACGCGATGGAGCCCGTTCCCGCGCCGGAAGCGCCCGAAGACGAAGCGCCCCTTTCCGGGATCCAAAAGGCGATCCGCAGTATCATGGATTTCTTCCTGCGGCTGATCAAATGGTTAACGTCATTTAACAAGTGAAACGGAGGTTGCGATCCGCCCGATTTGACGGGCGGGTCGTTTTTTACTCCCCGGAAATACGTTTCCGCGCCGGTTCGCTTGCCTTCGCTTTTTTTCGTGATAGAATGGAACCGTAGGAAATAATCTCCTGCGAAAAAACAAAAAAAGGAGCAAAGAACATGAAAACCAAAAAGATTCTTTCCATTCTGCTGGCGCTTGTAATGACGCTGTCGCTGGGCGCGGTCGCCTTCGCGGCGGACGACGGCTACAACTGGACGCCCATTCCCTGTTCCCCCGCCGGGCTGAACAACGGAGATTACTACCTCGATTTTACGGACCTGCTTACCGCTAGCCCGGATATTACTGAGGCAGAACGCGCCGCCTATATCGCCGCGTACAACGGCGGCACATGGTATATCGATTATGACGCGAAGAAATTAAAGGGCTCCATCGTCGATCCCAATTCCGCGCCGGCTGTCGTGAATTTCGACCCCTCGATGGGCACCGTCCTGCTGATGCAATATGACGTTTTGCGTCAGGTGGGCGCCACATGGACCAAAATGGAAAAATGCCAGTGGGCGGATCCCTTGAATCTGGAAGTCCTCGGCGTCGTCAACGGCGACAAGTACGTGGATATCAGCAACGCTGCTTCCGGCGGAAACGACTTCCTGACCCTCATGCAGCAGGCGGAGTTTTACATCAACCCAGGCAGCACGCTGCTGGAATACAAGATCGTATTCGCCGATCAAACGGTGTATCTGCCGCTGATGGAGGCATACTACGGTTCCTGGCTGACCGTCTGCCCCGTCAAGACCTATAACGACGGCTGCAACTGGACGCTGATGCCCAAATCCACCGCCGGCCTCAACGACGGCGATTATTACATCGACGTGCAAGGGTATGTGGACGTGATGACGGACGAAAACGGCAACCCCATCAGCGATACGGAAAAACAGCAGCAGCTTCAGATCTGGGGCAACGCCGATTACTATGCCGACCTGAGCCAGATGAAGCTGAAGATCACACTCCACCTTCCTTATCAGGATGAGAACGGCAATATGACGACGATCGAGCAATACGTCCCCTCGATGTACAGCGCAAACTATATCCCGCTGCTGCTCAAGGTCTACCACGCGCCGCAGCAGCCTCCTCAGCAGAATCCCCAGAACCAGTCCGGCAATCAGAGCGGCCGCCCCGTGAGTATTTTTCAAAGGATCTCCAACTTCTTCCAGCGGGTCATTGACTTCTTCCGTAATCTGTTCAGAACGTTCAGCAGATAAATTCTCACCTCTTTTCTGTGCCGGGACGGTCCGCCGTCCCGGTTTTTCAACAACTCCGGGGCGAAGGAGAGAAACAAAATGGAAAAGATGCCTATGATTGTTGTTCTGAGCGTTCTCGATCTGCTTGCTTTTTGTGCTTCCATTTACGGAAAAAGATCCGGTTGCAGAGGCCGCGGAAGCGATTTGCGGCTGGGGCTCCAATCTGATCAAGTTCAACGCGGGGCGTGACGCGGACCTTGTCGACCGGGTGCTTGAAGGCCGCGATTTCGACTATATTTTGATGTGGTATCGCTCCGAGCCATTTTTCAGGGACGGCTATACCGAAGCGGAGGCACAGGCGGATTACGACGCGTTTTATGCCCTGAAAAAAAACTGCTTCTGACCTACGACGGCACCGGGAAGCAGTTCTATCTCGGGCACTGGGAGGGCGACTGGTACTATCTCGGCGGGTACGATACCTCGCAGGAAACAGTCGATCCCGCCCTGACGCAGGGGATGGTCGAATGGATCAATACCCGGCAGAGGGCCGTGGACGACGCCAGGCGCGACACGCCGCACAGCGACGTGTACGTCTGGAATTATCTGGAGCTCAACCGCCCCGCCGACACGATGAAAAAGGGGGCTGACCGGGTGGTCAACCGCGTTTTGCCCTTTACGAATGTGGATTACGTATCCTATTCCGCATACGATTCCAAAAACGCATCCGCCCGGGAAATAAAAAAGACCATCCGCTATATCTATGAAAATCTGCCGGAAAAAGACGGCGTTCCCGGCCCGCGCGTGTTCATCGGCGAAGTGGCAGAGCCCGCTGAAAGCTTCGGCTTCAGCGACAGCCGCCACTGCGACGCGAATCTCAGGATCCTTTCAAAATACCTGCAGTGCGACGTGCGGTTCTGCCTTTACTGGGAAATGTACTGTAATGAAAAGCTGGACGACGGCAGGCCGCGGGGCTTCTGGCTGATCGATCAGGACGGGAACAAGACGAAGCTCTACAGGGAACTGCGCGACGTGTTTGCAGCCGGAAAAGAGTACGTGGAAGCGTTCGCGGCAACAAACGGCAGAGTTCCGACAAACGAAGAATACCGGCGGTTTTTACTGTCGCGCCCCGTGTTCGTAAAGGCGCGCATCGCCGTTTTTTTTGAAGATATCTGGAAGCGGATCCGTTCGGCGGCGGAAACTTTTGCCGCGACGTTTCGCTGATTTTACCGGAAAATGAGATCCCGATCGCGAGATATGTTTATAATATTGTTTTTATACCGGCCGCTCGTGTTTCCATGGGGGCATCCGCCTTGCGCTTCACAGGAGTATCTGTTTTCAATACGTTTATTTACGGCGGAAAAAACTGTCTCAAATCGATCAACAGCGGAACCTTTTATGGGTTCCGCTGTTGTTTTCGGTATAATATGCATATGCCCGCCGGCCTTTCGGAAGACAACAATACGTTACCGTACCGCAAATTCCGTCCGGCGGATGATGATTTTCTGACAAACGGGAACAGCTATTTCAGAAGCGCGTTTACGGTATCGCCGTGGCGCTTTTCGTCTTCTTTTACGCTCTGAATTTCGGAAAAACGTTCCGCGACCGGCGCGTAGGTATCGGCCGCCCCGTACTCGAATTTTGCAATGATCGGGTAAAGGCGCTTTTTGCCGAGAAGCTTATACAGAACCGGCAGCAGCGTCGCCAGGGTCTTTTTCGGCTGCAGGGTCTGATTCGTAAGGGCTTTGAAAACGGCGGCGTGGCGGCCCTCCTCCGCGGCAAGACGGCGAAACGTTTCAGCGTCTTCTTTTTCCCTGACCCTGTTCGCAAGGGCGTTGTACATCAGTACCGCGTCCAACTCGCCCTGTTGTGCTTTCAGCAGTGTTTTCATATCTTGCCGATCCATCTGCGGTTCTCCTTTACGGTTCGAGAAACGATTTGGCGAAACCGGCGGCGGCCTTCAGGTCTTCCGCGTTCGGCCTGCCCCTGTGGACGCCCTTGAACTCGCCGCGGCAGTGGAATTCTCTCTCTTCCATCGGGATGCCCACCTTATCCGCCTCCGCCTTTACCTTTTTGTAAGTGGAGTTCAGCATGGCGGCGGAACCGAAATTGACGATTTTGCCGACCTTTTCTTTATCGAGCGACTGCACGAAGCTTCTGACTTCGGGATCGATGCTGAAGGCGTAATAGGAATTACCCAGGAACAGGATATCGACGGGCTCTTCGACGGGTTCGCTGATGGGCAGCGCTTCCACGCCCAGCGCTTCGGCGACGGCTTGGGCCAGCCGTTTGGTGTTGCCCGTTTTGGTATAGTATCTGACTGCGTACGTCATTTTTTCTTCCTCCGTTCTTTACAGGATCTTTTCGACGGCCGCCCGGATCTCGTTCATGTCCGTGGTGGGTTCAAAGCGGGCGATGACCTTACCTTCGCGGTCGATCAGGAACTTGGTGAAGTTCCATTTGATATACGCCTTGTCGCCGTATTTTTTGTTGTTCATATCCGAAAACTTGCCCAGCGCCGCATTTTTAAGGCCCTTACCGAAACCGGCAAACGGCTTCTGCGTCGCCAGGAACGCAAAGAGCGGGTCGGCGGTCTCGCCGTTGACGTCGATCTTGGCAAACTGCGGAAAATCGGCGCCGAACTTCAGCGTGCAGAAGGAGTGGATCTCGTCCGCGTCGCCGGGCGCCTGGTTCGCAAACTGGTTGCAGGGGAAATCAAGGATCTCAAAGCCCTTGTCCTTCAGGTCCCGGTACATAGCCTCCAGCGGCTCGTAGTGGGGCGTAAAGCCGCAGCCCGTGGCGGTGTTCACCACCAGCAGCACCTTGCCGCTGTAATCGGACAGCTGTTTCTCGTTCCCCATTCTGTCTCTGACCGTAAAATCATAAACCGTTTTCATGTGATAGTGCCTCCTGTATATTATTTTTCTTTTTGGCTGCCTAATAACTCATACAAAAGCGTGTAAAGAGCCCGTGCTTTTTCCGGCGGCAGATCGACGCAGTTTGCCGCTTTCAGCGGCACGTCCTTTGCCTGCAGCTGTAATTCCCGCCCCTTGTCCGTCAGCGTGATCACTACAACGCGCTCATCCTCTTTACTGCGCTGCCGTTCGATATACCCCGCCTGCTGCAGCTTCTTGAGCAGGGGAGAGAGGGTGCCGTTATCCAGCATCAGCTTTTCGCCGATCGCCCCCACGGTGATCCCGTCCTGTTCCCACAGCACCAAAAACACAAGGTACTGCGTATAGGTCAGCCCCAGGGGCTGCAGCAGGGGCGTATACAGATTCGATACATTGCGCGCCGCGGCGTAAAGGGGAAAACAAAGCTGGTTTTTAAGCTTCATCGCCTCGCGGTAATCGTATGCCATTGAGATAGCCTCCACAAATGTTTGATTCAATTATATTTTATCAAATATATTTGAAAATGTCAAGTCTTTTTTTTCAGATCCGAAAAAAAAACGTTGCCGGCCCGGCAACGGAACGGCAGCGGTTTTTTGAAACAGTGAGGCTTTTACGGAATATGCCGCGCGCAGCTGCGCGTTCAGAAATTAAAGACGGCGAAGATGGATTTGAACAGGGCGATAATATATTTTAAGAAGTAGGAAAAATGCTCGGCGTCTTCGACCGTGCTCGAGTCGGAGAGGAACAGGTTCATCGCCGCTTCGTCATTCGGGTCAAACAGGTCGAAATAGGTCACGATCTCGGTTTCGTAGGTGTCGGGCTGATTTTCGTCGAGCGTGATGAGCCGCACGCCCTCCTCTTCGCTGTTATAGGAACGGAAGCCGACGCCGGGCGTGTTGACAAGGTCGACGCCCCTGTAACTCAACTCGTAGGAATTCACGTGGTCGTGCCCGAAGAACATGGCCATCACGTCGCCGCGTTCCAGCACGGCGTCAAACTGGCCGTTGGAATAATTCGGCGGGCACGGCGTTTCGGCAAGCGTTCCCTTTGCGCCATCCGGAAGCGTATAATACTTCCCGTTGTGTCCCACGCTGCCTTCCACCCAGGCGTCGTGTTCCTCCAACGCGTCCCAGATCTCCGGGATCACGATGTGCTGGAACATCAGAGACGGGATCTTTTTGCCGTTTTCCTGTTCAAGCCGTTCGGACGCAGTCTTGTACCATTCGATCTGTTTTTTCGTTACGCAGCCGTAACCGCCGAGATCGTTTTCGTTGTTATAGGTACCCGAATCGATCATCCAGATGTTGCTCACCATCACGTTTTTATCCGCGGAGGAATAGATCGGGACGTAGTACGTGCCGAGATTGCTTTCGCCGAAGTCCTCGCCCGCGCAGCCGATAAAGCATTTGTACCGCTCGTACACGGACATCTGATACGCCTTGTTTGCAGTTGTGCTTTCATCGTCGTGATTGCCGTAAACCATCACAACGGGCGTGCCGAGGCGCTCAAACATCGACATGAATTCATTGATCGCCAGCGCGGCGTACGGTTTGACAAGCGTGGAGCTTGCAATGTTGTCGCCGGTTAAGACGATCAGATCGACAGGATAATCGGCGAGCACTTTTTTCAGCACTTTTTTCGTGATCGTTTTCATCGGGTAATAATCCTGGATATCGGCGATCTGCATGATGCGGAATTTCCCGTCTTTTCCGTATTGCAGATGGGTATCGGCTTCTTCGCTCGTTTTCGCGTATGCGGTCACACATGCGCAGGAACAGACAAGTGCGATACTGAGAATGATCGCGGCAATTTTTTTAATCATAGCAATTTCCCCTTTTTTTGTTATCATTTTACCATTTCTGTTTCGAAAAATCAACGGAAAAATTTGATGGTCGTTTCGGGATCAGCCAACCGGTCATTCTTTTTTTTATTAGAGCAGCGTACAGACCCATGCCGCCGCAAGGCACACCGCCGGGATGACGGGCGCCGCCGGCGGATCGGTTACTTCTTCTGATGGCAGGTCCCGCTCATCGCACAGTGCGCGCAGTTCCCGCCGCAGGACGAAACGCCCTTTTTCTTATCCTTCCGGAGTTTCACGACGATGACCGCGACGACCGCGATCAGCAGGATCGTGATCAGAACCGTGCCGATGTTAGCCGTCAGCCACGTGAACATACGATCGCTTCCTTTCGTATAGTCAGATTTTCTTCGTCAGCTTCGTCGCTTCCTTGTACTTGCGGAAGAACAGCATGTACACCATGCCCGCAATGATCGCCAGCGAACAAATGAAGCCGATCACGTTGAAGTTTCCGGTGAACGCGCCGCCGATCTGGTTGATGCACAGCGATACCGCATAGGCGAAGCCGCACTGGTAGCCGATGGCGAACCACGTCCATTTGGCGTTGTTCATCTCGCGTTTGATGGCGCCGATGGCCGCGAAGCAGGGCGCGCACAGCAGGTTGAAAACAAGGAACGAGAAGCCCGTCACGCCGGTGAACGCCTGATGCAGCGCCTGCCAGGCGGTCAGCTCGCCGCCGCCGTACAGGATGCCCATAGTGCCCACGATATTCTCCTTGGCGACCAGGCCGGTGATGGAGGCCACCGCCGCCTGCCACGTGCCCCAGCCGAGCGGCGCGAAGATCCAGGCGATCACGGAGCCGATGCGGGCCAGAATGGAGAGATCCAGCTCGTCCTCAGAGAGCATACGGAAGCCGTCGGCGGTAAAGCCGAAGTAAGAGGTGAACCATACGAGGATGGTGGAAAGCAGGATGATGGTGCCGGCCTTTTTGATAAAGCTCCAGCCGCGCTCCCACATGGAACGGAGCACGTTGCCCAGCGTCGGCCAGTGATAGGCGGGCAGCTCCATCACGAAGGGAGCCGGGTCGCCCGCGAACATCTTCGTCTTTTTCAGCATGATACCGGAAACCACGATCGCCGCCATGCCGATGAAATAGGCGGAGGTGGAGATCCACGCGCTGCCGCCGAAGATCGCGCCCGCGATCATGGCGATAAAGGGCACCTTTGCGCCGCAGGGGATGAACGTGGTCGTCATAATGGTCATGCGCCTGTCGCGCTCGTTTTCAATGGTACGGCTGGCCATGATACCGGGCACGCCGCAGCCCACGCCGATAAGCATGGGGATAAAGGATTTGCCCGAAAGACCGAACTTGCGGAAGATACGGTCCAGCACGAAGGCGATACGAGCCATGTAGCCGCAGGCCTCCAAAAACGCCAGCATCAGGAACAGCACCAGCATCTGGGGCACGAAGCCAAGCACCGCGCCGACGCCCGCCACGATACCGTCAAGAATCAGGCCCTGCAGCCAGTCCGCTGCGTTGGCTTTTTCCAGAAGATCGCCGATGAGCACGGGCACGCCGGGCACCCACACGCCGTAGTCTGCGGGGTCGGGCGCTTCAAAGCCGTTTTCCGTGAAGTATGCTTTCGCTTCCACGAAGGTCATGCCCACGGTCGCTTCCTCGTCCGCGTCGTCGGGAATGGCGTCGTAGTAGGCGGTCAGGGTGCTGATCTCCAGCGTCTCTTCGTCTTCCACGTCCACCGTGGCGGTTTTTTCTGCGGGCGTAAACGCATTCAGGTCCGCTAAAGCGGCGTCCGCATCAAAGTCCTCCGCCTCGGGGTCGATCTCGATAAACGCCTGCGCCGCGTTAAGTGCGTTTGTGTATTCATCATTTACTTCTTCATACGCCTTCGTTCCGATACCCAGCAAGTGATACCCGTCGCCGAACAGGCCGTCGTTGGCCCAGTCGGTGGCGGGCGCGCCCACAGCCACCATGGCGATCCAGTAGACGAGGAACATAACGGCGGCAAAGATCGGCAGGCCCAGCCAGCGGTTGGTGACCACCTTATCGATCTTATCCGAGGTGGAAAGACCTCCCTTGTTTTTCTTTTTGTAGCAGGACTTGATGACCTGCGCGATGTAGATATACCGCTCGTTGGTGATGATGCTCTCCGCATCGTCGTCCAGCTCTTCCTCCGCGGCGGCGATATCCTTTTCGATATGCGCCAGCGTATCGGCGGGAATGTTCAGCTTTTCCAGCACCTTGTCGTCCCGCTCGAACACCTTGATGGCATACCAGCGCTGCTGCTCCTCAGGCAGATCGTGCACGACCGCTTCCTCAATGTGGGCCAGCGCATGCTCCACGGGACCGGAGAAGGTGTGCATCGGCACGGTTTTTGCGTTGTTGGCCGCTTCAATGGCAGCCCCGGCCGCTTCCATCACGCCGGTTCCCTTTAATGCGGAGATCTCCACCGTTTTGCAGCCCAGCTGCTTGCCAAGTGCCGAAGTGTCGATCTTGTCGCCGTTCTTTTTCACTACGTCGATCATATTGATGGCCAGCACCACGGGGATACCGAGCTCCGTGAGCTGTGTGGTAAGATACAGGTTGCGCTCCAGATTGGTGCCGTCGATGATGTTCAGGATGGCGTCGGGGCGTTCGCCGATCAGATAATTTCTTGCCACCACTTCTTCCAGCGTGTAAGGGGACAGGGAATAGATCCCGGGAAGGTCCGTGATCGTCACGTCGTCGTGCTTTTTCAGCTTGCCTTCCTTTTTTTCCACGGTCACGCCCGGCCAGTTGCCCACGAACTGGTTGGAACCGGTGAGCGCGTTGAACAGCGTGGTTTTACCGCTGTTGGGGTTGCCCGCTAAAGCGATACGTATACTCATTTTGATATTTTCCTTTCTGCCGATACCGGCTTTGACTGATTAGCATTTGCTAACCGTTGACTGAAAAAAAAGAGCGTTTGTTTTTTACTCAATTTCGATCATTTCGGCGTCCGCTTTGCGGATGGAAAGCTCGTACCCGCGCACGGTCACCTCAACGGGGTCGCCCAAAGGCGCCACCTTACGGACGTAAACCTCAACGCCCTTCGTGATGCCCATGTCCATGATGCGGCGTTTTACCGCGCCCTCGCCCGTCAGCTTCTTTACCCTGACGGTCTCGCCGATTTTTACGTCTCTGAGTGTCATACTGTCATTACCTCCCTGTAAAAATTAAATCATGATTTTTTGCGCCATCTCTTTGCTTACGGCCACGCGCGATTCCTTGACCCTGACGATCAGGTTGCCGCCGATGGTGCTTATGACCGTGACTTCGCCGCCCACGACAAAGCCCAGGTTTTCAAGATGCTTTTTTGCTTCGGGGGAGCCGCCCACGCGCCTGACGATATACGGGACGTTCACGTCCGCCACGGTTAAAGGAAACATCGTTCTCTCCTTTCCGGTTTTTTGCCAGTGTTAGCCTTTGCTAATTAGCAAAGACTAACTAAATAATAGCACGTTTTTTCGATTAGTCAATACAAAATTGCAAAAAAAATGCAGATCTTAAAAAAACGGAAGATTTTTTTGACTTTTTGTCTCCATCCGTGCTACAATACAGCATGGACGATCAAAGTTACGGCAAAGGAGCTGTTTTCAAATGCTGAAAAAAAAGATCCCAATTCCGACGGTTCCGCCTTTTTCCTTTTTCGGCATTTCTGCAGCCTGTGAAAAAACGGGCGAAAAAGAAACCGTGCGCCTGCAATACCGGGAAGACGGCAAATTCCGTATTATGCAGATCTCCGACATACAGGATTACTTCCCGATGAAGGCCGTC
Source organism: Clostridia bacterium (assembly GCA_017443805.1). Classification (GTDB taxonomy): domain Bacteria; phylum Bacillota; class Clostridia; order Oscillospirales; family Acutalibacteraceae; genus RUG806. The sequence goes on from JAFSXY010000056.1 coordinate 14,098, forward strand.
ACAAAGCGGGTGCTCAAAAAGGCGCTGGATACCTATCCCGTAGATCTGATCGTGCTCACGGGCGACAACATCGGCAGTACCACGCGGCTGAAATTTTACGCGGCGCTTTGCATCAACGAGTTTATGTCGCTTTTTGAGCGCAACGGCACGCCGGTGGCCATGGTTTTCGGAAACCACGACGACGAGAGCACAAGGGCCGATAAAGCATATCAGATGTCGGTCTATGAAAAATACAAGTGCTTTATCGGCTGCGCGGGAGAAGATTTCGGGGAGAAAAACCTCGGTACATACAATCTGCCGATCTATTCCTCCGCCGATCCCGATAAAATGGTTTCCAATATCTGGATGATCGACTCCGGCAACTATAACCATGAAAACGATCTCGGCGGATACGGCTGCGTGACAAAAAAGCAGGTTGCCTGGTTCAGGGCGGCGTCCGAACGGCTGGAGCGGGAAAACGGGAAAAAGATCCCTTCGCTTGCGTTCCAGCATATCATCGTCCCGGAGATCTGGGACGCACTCGTTTTGCACGACGAAAAGGTGGAGGGCAGCGTTGAGCACGACGGAAAATTCTATACGCTTCCCTTAGGCGTAAAGGGCGTGCTTGACGAAACGCCCTGCCCGCCGAATTATTCAAACGGACAGTTCGACGCAATTTTAGACCGCG
>JAFSXY010000057.1 GCA_017443805.1 Clostridia bacterium
TGAGATAAGACGCTTCAAACGCCGCGCGGTCCGCGCCGAGACAGATGACGGGATAACCGTTGACCGTTTCGGAAAAATAATAGCGGTCACCGGGATTGACGTGCGCGTGCGGCACCTCCGACAAAAAGGCGTGAAAAGCGGCAAGCTGCTTATGATAATTCCGGCAGCGGATGTCGTGGTTGCCCGTCACGCAGAAGATATGCGCCGCCTTTTGCGCGGCCACGCGCAGCGCCGCCCCTGCGGACGAATACTGGTTCTTCGTGCCGAACTCGGCGATATCGCCCAGCACCCCCAGCACGTCCAGCCGTCCCCCGGCGGACGCGACGGTCTTGCATGCGGCCTGCAGCCGCGCAAGGCGCTTCGGCTCCCGCTCCCAAACCTGCGGATCGCCCCACAGCACCAGATTCAGCTTTGCCTGCGGATCATAATAAATGGGCTCCACTTTTTTCCATCCCCTTCTCTTTTTCATATTGTATCAGTTTTGCGGAGTTTTTGCAAGTTCAAAAACGGCATGGCAAATGCAGCCTGCCGATTGAATAAAAAAGACAATTCAGGAGGTTTCAGATGAAAAAAACAACAAAATTACTTTTGGTCATGCTTTCGCTCTGCCTGCTGGCAGTTCTGTTTTCCACTGCAGCTCTCGCCGACAGTGAAGCCTACGCCGTGTATAACAGCGGCAACCAGTCGCTCACCTTTGTCGTAGGCGAGCTGCAGGGAGACGGCGTGCACCGCGCTGCGGACGGCTCCGTCTATACCGGAGATGAATACTATACTGGATTTTTGACGGATAGTTATTGTCGTGGAGGTACGACTTGGTACAGTAATCAGGCAAGCATTACAGAGGTTACTTTTCTTGACACGATTGCACCAACATCCACTGCTTATTGGTTTTGTGATTTCTATAATTTAACTGTAATAAACAATATTGCCAATTTAAATACAAGCAACGTGACGGATATGGAGATGATGTTTTATTACTGTTATTCCCTCACATCGCTGGACGTTTCTCATCTTGACACGCATAACGTAACAAATATGAGCAATATGTTCACAAACTGCACCGGTTTGACCGCACTGGACGTCGGCAGCTGGGATACCGGCAATGTGACGAATATGTGCAATATGTTTGACAGTTGTTCTTCTCTCACCTCGTTGGATGTCGGCAGTTGGAATACCGGTAATGTGACGTGGATGAACAACATGTTTTGGTTCTGTTCTTCCCTTACCTCGCTGAACGTCGGCAACTGGAATACCGGTAATGTGACGGGTATGCGGACTATGTTTAGAAATTGTTCCTCCCTCACATCGCTGAACGTCAGCAACTGGAATACCGGCAATGTGACGGATATGTACGGTATTTTTGAAGGCTGTTCTTCCCTTACCTCGCTGGACGTCAGCAACTGGAATACCGGCAATGTGACAGATATGAGCTATATGTTTGCATGGTGCCGTTCTTCCCTCACATCGCTGGATGTCAGCAACTGGAATACCGGCAATGTGACGGATATGCAAAGCATGTTTAACGGCTGTTCCGTCCTCACCTCGCTGGACGTCAGCAACTGGAACACCGGCAATGTAACGAACATGGCCTCTATGTTTGCCTGCTGTTCCGATCTCACATCATTGGATGTAAGCAGCTGGAATACCGCAAATGTGACAAATATGGACGATATGTTTAGAGAATGTTCATCCCTCACATCGCTGACCTTTAACAACTGGGGTACAGGTAATGTGACAGATATGAACGGTATGTTCAGTAACTGCTTCGAACTCGTCTCGCTGGATTTAAGCAGCTGGAACACCGGAAATGTGACAAAGATGAACAATATGTTTGCAGGCTGTTCCTCGCTTACAACGCTGGACGTAAGCAGTTGGAATACCGGCAATGTGACGAGAATGGACGGTATGTTTTGGGGCTGTTCCTCGCTTACAACGCTTGACGTGAGCAACTGGGATACCGGTAATGTGACGGATATGTACGGTATGTTTGATGGCTGTTCTACACTTTCAACCCTTGTCCTCGGCGAAAACTTTTCCTTTGTGTCCGGAACGGATTGCAATTTGCCCAGTGGTAATTGGATTAATCAGAACAATGGTTCAAAGAAAACTTCCCAGCAATTGATGATAAATTACGACGGAGCAACCATGGCCGGCACATGGGTTCGAGAGATACCGGGCCCGACCCGGAGTCTTGCCGCGGCGACGGTGACCGGCGCAGAGCAAACCTATTCCGGTGAGTCTCTGACTACGACATTAACCGTTATTCTGGACGGCGTTTCCCTGAACGAGGGTGAGGACTTTGAGATAACCGGTTACGAAAACAATGTAAACGCCGGCACCGCCACGGTAACCATTTCCGGTATCAACAACTATGAAGGCACTGTCTCCGGTACGTTTACCATCCGTGCAAGGAGCCTGTCCGACGCGGACGTTGACACCGTTGATCAGGATTACACCGGCGGTGAAGTGACCTCCCCCCTTACGGTAACGGTAGACGGCAAGACCCTGACCGAAGGCGAAGACTTTATCGTCGAATATGAAAACAATGTTGAGGCGGGAACCGCCACCGTGACCATCACCGGCATCGGCAACTATGAGGGCGAGGCGTTCGGCAGCTTTGAAATCAAAAAATCCGATTCATTCTCCATTCTTGAGTGGATTAAGAATCTTTTCAAAAAGCTGATCGAACTGTTCAAGAGCTTCTGCTGACGATTGCTGTAAACATGTTTTTGCCGCTCTGTGCGCATGCACGGAGCGGCGTTTTTTATTTCATCTGTGAAGACTGCGTACGCAACTTTTCCTTGCAAAATACGGCTGCGGATGCTAAAATAGGGCTATCATAAAACGGCGGAAATCGGGAAGAAATGACGAAACAGAAAAACAACGGTTTACTGCAAAACCGGAACGCATCATCCGCATGGCGGTTCGCCCCGATGATCTGGGCGCTTGCGTGGCCAACAATGCTCGAAGAGCTGATGCAGACGGCGGTGCAGTATGTGGACACCTTTATGGTGGCGTCGCTGGGCACCGAGGCCACGGCAACCGTGGGCTCCACCACAACGGTCAACTGGCTGATCGGCAGCGCCGTGTACGCGCTGGGCGTCGGCTTTTTGGCATATATTTCGCAGGCGCTGGGCGCCGGAGACACAATCCGCGCCAAACGCGCGTCCGGACAGGCTGTGCTGCTCGCGCTGTTTACCGGCGCGCTGTTTACGGCGCTGACATTATCCCTCAGCCGCTTTGTGCCGGTGTGGATGCAGGTGGACGCTGCGCTGCGTCCGGCGGCGTCCCGATACTTTTTTATTCTGTACAGCCCCATGCTGTTCCGCTGCGCCGGCATTATATTCGGCACGGTATTGCGCGCGGCGGGCGACACCAAAACGCCGATGCGCGTGGGCGTGCTTGTAAACGCCGCAAACGTGCTGCTGAACTTTCTGCTGATTTACCCCACACGTCAGGCTCGCCTGTTCGGGTTCTCTTTTCGTCTGCCCGGCGCGGGTCTCGGCACGGACGGCGCAGCGCTTGCAAGCGCCGTATCGTTTGCGCTGGGCGGCATTCTGCTGACGGTTTCACTGATGCGGCACCCCACGGTCTCCCCTGTCGGCGCGCGCATACTGCCTGACAAAGCGATCCTTGCCCCCTGCATGCGGATTGCGCTGCCGAACATGGCGCAGCGGTTTTTCACCTCGCTGGGGTACGTGGTATTTGCATCCATGATCAACGCCTTGGGGCAGGTTTCCACTGCGGCGCACACGATCGCAAACACCGTGGAATCCGCTTTCTATATTCCCGGCTACGGCATGCAGTCCGCTGCGGCGACACTGACGGGCAACGCCATCGGCGCAAAAAAGACCGAAGAGATCAAACCGCTTACCAAAATGATCGCGCTGATCGAGATCGCCTTGATGCTGGTTTCCGGCAGTCTGCTGTTCATTTTCGCGCCGAAGCTCGTGGGGGTCTTCTCAAAAGACGCGGCGGTCATTGCGCTTGGCGCCACGGTGCTGCGCATGGTGGCCGTGTCGGAACCGTTTTACGGCGTTTCCATCATCACCGAAGGCATTTTGCAGGGTGCGGGCAAAACCTCCATACCGTTTGTTTTTAACATTCTCTGCATGTGGGGCGTTCGGATCGTGGGCACCTTTATCTGCACCTCCGTGCTGGGGCTTGGCCTTGTATCCGCCTGGGGCTGCATGATCGCGGACAACATGCTGCTGCTTGTTTTATTCCGCTGCTATTATCACCATGTTTTTTTCAACCGAAAAAAGGAGACTGCATCATGAAGATTTCCGACCGCTTTTTCACTTCCGCCTCCGAACGCGGCGCTTGTATTGAAAAAGAACGCAAGGTATACGAATTTCTGGAGTCAAACAATATTCCGTTTGCAGGTCTGACGCACGACGAGGCCGCCACCATCGCGCTGTGCGAGGAAATAGAGCAAAAACTCGGCGCAGAGATCTGCAAAAATCTGTTTTTATGCAACGCGCAGAAAACGGCCTTTTACCTGCTGATCATGCCCGGGCGGAAGGTATTTAAGACAAAGTTCTTATCCAAACAGATCGGCTCCGCGCGGCTGTCCTTTGCGGACGCGGAGCACATGGAAAAGTTCTTAAACGTCACACCCGGCTCGGTGAGCGCGCTGGGCCTGCTTTTTGATACGGAACGGCAGGTTCGGTTTCTGATCGACAACGACCTGCTGACCCAGGAGACAATCGGCTTTCACCCGTGTATCAACACTTCGACGGTCAAAATACGACTGTCTGATTTGTCAGAGCGGTTTTTGCCGGCACTGGACGTTGAACCGACATTTGTCGAGCTGCCGACGGAATTCTGATCACCCTATCAAACGCAAAAACAGGGGTTTGGGCGCGGCTCCTGTTTTTTTTCTTGATCAAAATGTGACGTGATATTCGTAACCTTCCAGCTGTTCATTTATCAGGAAGTTCATACCCGTCAGCGTTACTTCGTGATCCGTGACCTCCGCAACAAAGCCCAGACCGCCGTCGTTTGTATACAGAACGGACGGCAAGTTCAGATAAACAAGCCGATCATGCGGCTGTGAAAAGGTGTTGCCGCCGATCGCATGGTCGTGGCCGCTGACATAAATGATCGGCGCCTCTGCGTTTGCGGCTGCCTGCGACAGGACCTGCTCCACCCGTGCGGCGCTGTCGCCGAGGATCTCTACCGGCTTATGGCAAACAACAAAAACGGGCTGTTCCTCGGCAACGGCGGCGTTCAACGCTTCCCGGAACCAATCCAGCTGCTTATCGGAGTGATAGGGATCGTCAAAATCGCTTGCCTCCACGCCCAAAACGAGAAACGGCACGCCGTTTACCCGCTTTTCGTAATACACGTTGTCCGTTTTCACGCGGTTCCAGGAGCAGAACGCTTTGAAATACCGTATAGCTTTGGAAAAATCGGGGTCGTCGCTGTGGTGCCAGCTGTCGTGGTTGCCCCATTCCGGCACCCGGTCCCAAATGCGGGCGTAAACGTTCAAACAGTTGAAAAGATTTACATATTCCCGCAGATCCCCGGAGTTGGTCAGGTCGCCGGCCATCACAAGCGTATCCGCATCGTTCTGCGTTTTACCGATCGCGGAGAAAATCCTGCGCATGAGATTGGTTCGGTCGCGCGTTGGGTCCGCGTCGGCATGGATATCGGCGATCAGCAGCGCCTTCAGCCGGACGTCCCGCCCGTGTTTTCCCGGGAGCACGGCAAAACCCTGAAACAGCAAAGAGACAATCAAGGTAAACGTAACAAACAACTTGGCAATCATTTCGGACATTCCTTTCCGGACTTTTTTTATAAAACGACCGACAGATACTTTATCAGCACGGCCAGCACGATCATCAATGTAACGGCTGCGATCACAAACAGATGCTTTTTCTTTTCCGAAACAAGCGTGGCGATGAATTCCCGCACAAACGCATTGACCCAAAAATACCGTTTTGTCGGGCTGCCGACGCCTTCCATGTGTACGCCCTGCGTCTCGGCGATCAGGCCTGCGCGGAACACATGGTAATTTGTGGTGGAAAACGCTGTGTTTGCATCAGCACCGCCCGCGTGTTCGCGGATCAGCCGCATGGAGTTGGCAATATTCTCCCAGGTATTGGCGGACTTGTTTTCCGGCAGGATGCGCGCTTCGGGGACGCCGGCCGACAACAGATAGTTTTTGATCGCATCCGCCTCGGCCATGACCTCGTCCGCACCCTGTCCGCCGGAGGGAACGAATAAAAGCCCCCTGCCGGTTTTCTCTTTCTGCATGCGGGCAAATTCCAGCGCCTTGTCCGCCCGGGAACGCAGCAGGGGCGTAAGCGTACCGTCTTTATTGATCTGACAGCCGAGGATCAGCATGTAGTCCTTGTCGAACGCGGGAACATGCCTTGCGGCTTTGATGCCGAGAACGACCGTACCGATCAGAATACATTCCAGATAGCTGACAAACATGGAGATCACGCCCTCGGTAAACAATTCGAGGTATAGGCCTGCGCCACGCTCGTTGTGGACGTCCATAATGGAGTTGGGCGACCACTGCAGGTATTCGCCGAGCGCAACGGGTACAAGCGTAGACAAACAAAGACCGACGCCGAGAAAGATGCCGAGCATATTCCGCAGCGAGCGTCCTTCTTTTCGCATCAGGCTGATATTGCTGGCGGTCACCAGCAGCGAAAGAACAAACGCAACCGGAAGAACGACCATGGAAAAAGAATGAATGAGACGGAGGAAATCATTGATCAGATCGAGCAAACCTTTATAGTTGAAAGACTGCCATACAAGGCCAAGCAGAAGAAAACTTAAGAATACGATCAGGCCCAGCTCCATCACGTTGCGATACTGATAGATACTGCGCTTTACGTCCGCACGGTATCTTTTGATCACAAACCAAAGCACAGCGGCAAGGAACAGCAGCAGCGAAATGGGCACCGCGATATCCCCGGTGCTGTCGCCGAACGCGCTTTCGTAGGTGATCACACCGAAAACATGCGTATACAAACGAAAGTAGCACTGCGGTTCATCGCCGAAAAAAACGCTCACATCGGTCCGGCCGCGTTTGACGGATGCAAAGCGGATCACAAGACTGTCCTCCACTACGTCAAAGTCCGTGATCTCTGCGCCGGCGTCGGAATTGACATTCAAACGGATCCTGCCTGTATCCGTCGGCAAGGGGTCTTTGAGATAATCCCGTTTGAGACGGACCGTATAGGTCTGCCCGCATACGATCAGCACCGCCGTACTCAGAACGAGCAGAACTGCGCCGATCAAAATCAGATGTTTTTTCCGCATTTATGAAACAATCCTTTTCATTGTTTATTCAGAATAAATTATAATTATTGCCGCCGGAACAGTATAGCACATCCATCTGTAATTCCGCAATACCGAAGATCAATTTTGACAGCATGCTTTTTCAGCGGCGCATATACGGCCGACGGCGTTTTTTAGAGGATCAGATGCAGCTCGTGCAGCGCACGCGTCGTCATCATGTATGCGACACGCCTGTTTTTTTCCGCCTCATTGAACGACGGTATGATCACCGCGTCGAATTCCAGCCCCTTTGTCAGCGCCACCGGCATGCAGAGCACCCGCGCTGCGCAGGCGGTTTCGGCGTCCGTCACAGCGGCGCAGTCCGGCATATACCGCCGCAGCTCCCGGTAAAACCGTTTGGTCTCACGCACGGTTCGTAAAACCACGCAGATGAAGCGATATTTTTCCGGCATGCCGCTTATGATCTCCGCCGCAGCCGCAGCCGCGTTTTTTGCCTTGTGAAAAACCGGTTCGGGGCCATCCCGGTCAAAGAGCTCATACGTCTCGCCGGGCAGATACTGCATGGCGAATTCGCCGATCTGTCTGGTACTGCGGTAGCTTTTCGCGATCCGGAAGGACGCAGCCTGATACGTCCAGGCGATCCGCTCTGCATCAAGGGTGTCGGCGGCGGGCACGATGCCCTGATTGACGTCCGCCAGTACGGTAAACACCGTTTTGGGATATAACAGCCGCAGCGTCCTGTGCTGCAGCGGCGCATAATCCTGCGCCTCGTCCAGCAGAATATGGGACGGAGAGGTCTCCCGACAAAATCCCAATACAGCTTTGACGTACAACAGCGCCACGCCGTCCTCAAACCGCAGCTTTTTGCTGTCCAGCCGTTCACGCAGCGCTTCCAGGGCCTCGTTTTCTCCGTAATAAGACGCAAAACACCTGCGAAACAGTACGGCAGCGTCCGTCAGCACAGAAGCGTCGACGGAGGCGTCCGCATTGCGCAGAAAGCTGTCGCGGAACCGGGCGTAGGCCGCGTCTGTGGACGTATCCGTATCTGTATGGTGAAACACCGCGGCGTAAATCAATTTCTTATTCTGTCGGAAATAAAAACGGATCTCCTCCCGCGCCCAGCGCTTTAAAACGGAAAGGCGGTCCCCCACGGTCGGGGCGGACAGGGCGGCATATTTTTCCTGCAGCGCCCGCGCTGTGATCACAGGCGCCCCAAACAGGGACAGCGTACGGAAACGGGCGGGAAGCGATGAAAGCAGATCGGCCATATGATCCGCAAAGGATTTGTCGTAAACCGCGCGGACATATGCCTCCCGTTCCGGATCGCCGTCCAGCAGCGCCTCTGTCTGGGCAAGGGCCGGCTCGACCGAAAAGCCTTTCAGGTGTTTCGCAAACAGATCGGCATAGGAGCAGGTGCAAATCTCATCCTCCCCCAGCTCCGGCAGAACGCCGGCAACGTAGGCGCGGAACGCCTCGTTGGCCGTAAACATCAGAATATCCGGCTTTAACTGCGCGGCGCGGGCCTCATACAGCAGCCACGCAAGTCGGTGCATACCGACGCTTGTCTTGCCGCAACCGGCGGGACCGAACACCGCCAGGCTTTTTTTCGCATCCGCCCGGACGGCGCGGTTCTGGTCGCGCTGGATCGTGCTGACGATGATCTTCATTTGCGCGGAGGACGCGCCGGAAAGCATATCCCGCAGCACGTCGTCGTCAATGCGCAGATCCGCATCCCAGCAGTCGGTCAGAAGCCCGTTTTTGAAGCGGTACTGACGGATCATGCGGATATCGCCGCGCACCTCGCCGCCGGGCGCCTGATAAGTGGCGGGGCCTACCTCGCCGACGTAAAAAAGAGCGCTGACCGGCGCGCGCCAGTCGTAGGTCAAAATACGCAGATCCTGCGGACGGACCAGCGTGCGCAGGCCGATATAATAGCGCTGCGTTTCCCCGCCGCTTTCGGCAAAGTCCACGCGTCCGAAATACGGAGACTGCCGCAGCTTTTCAAGGAAGACTGCCTCGGTCTCATCATCTCCGGCGCGTTGAGCCCGGCGCTCCATCTCCGCGATATGCCGTCCCGCCTCGGAGATCTCACCGTCCGGATTTCCGTACAGCGCGGCGTAGGGATTGTCCTCCGTGAATCTCTTGCCGGCGTCCCGCATTTCGCGCTTCAGCGACGCGCTTTCCTCCCGCAAACGCAGAATTTCCGCGTCCAGAAACATACGGACGTTGTTACTGTAGGTCAATTCGTATTGTTCCACGCGTTCGTCTCCTTTTTATCATAACACATAAAAATATAGCACATAATCGGCGAAAAAGACAGGCTTGTTTTTTTTGTAAAAGCGTGGTATAATAATGCCAGAAAAAAGGACTGCGCCGCAGTCCTTTTTTGCTGTATCGGGAAGATGTCGTTTATTCTTTTTTATTCCCGGTTTTTTTGATCCGATCAGGTTGTATACAATGCGTAGTCCGGACGGACCGGCGCGCCGGTTTTGGCTGATTCTATGATCGAAAGACAGACCTCTACGGTTTTCGCTCCTTCCCGGGCATTCGTCAACACAGGTTTTCCCCGACGGATGGAAGCGTCAAACGTTTCAAATTCCCGTTTTGCGTTATGATTGTTGACCTCCACTTCCAAAATCTCCGGTTCATGCGCCATGCCGTCCGGTCCCACCGTAAACAGCGTCATTGTAGGAGAGGTGTTATCGCAGATCAGCGTGCCTTTCGTGCCGTAAATAACGGTACGCATCGTATAATCGCGCTTGCAGCCGGTGGAGACGAAGACCTTGCCCATTGTATTGTCGTCGAATTTCATTACGGCGATCGTGGCGTCGTCATAAGGCACCTGCGGCAAAAGGCGGTGCGTACCGTAGGCAAACACTTCCCGCGGGTCGCCGGCCAGCCAGCGGAGCAGATCGACCGCATGGCAGCCGCCGCCGATCACGCCGTGGCGCAAAGGGTCGGCGCGCCAGTTGTCGACGATCTTCATATAGTCGTGGGCGTATTCCGACTCCAGATAATAGACGTCGCCGAGGACCCCGCTCTCCACAAGCGATTTCGCCTTTTCAAACGCAGGCGTAAATCTGCAGATCTGACCGATCATCAGCTGACGGCCCGATACGTCCGCTGCACGGATCATCGCAGATACGTCTTCTCTGGAAAGCGCCATCGGCTTTTCGCAGAGCACGTGCTTTCCGGCCTCAAGAAAAGCGCAGGACATGGCGCGGTGCTGCTGGTCCGGCACGGCGATCACAACGGCGTCAAGATCGCTGCGGGCGACAAGCTCCCTATAATCCGTAAAACGCTTTTCCGCCGCGATCGCGTAGCGTTCCCCCGCCGCGCGCAAATGGTCTTCGTTACAGTCGCAGATCGCCGCGATCTCTGCGCCGCAGTCCATGGCGCCCTCGATATGCGCCATACCGAATTGCAGACCGATCACGGCATATTTCAGTTGAGACATTCTGTTTTTCCTTTCCTTCCATCATTCATCGACATCTTTCTGCTGCACAATCCGTTGACGGTTCAGTCTTCGTCTATTCTGCCGATCCGGTCCAACGGCAGAGACGTAAAATCCGGAGCGATCATATAAACGGGCGCATTCTCAAGAAGCGTATAGTCGCCGTTGTCGGGATCACGGAAAAGCCGCTCCATCTGTCTGGGAGAGAAAAGCGCGTTGCCGGTAAATTCGCTGTATTTGCGGACTTTTTCGTCAATGCTGCCGACGCTGCGCGTCCCGGTGACGAACAGGTTATTGCACACCGTACTATAGGCGGGGTTCGGCACGAAATCCGGATCGTCCGGATCGGAAAAATCGTCGCTGAACAAAGCCATTTGCGGATAGGCATTTTTCCAGATCTCCGTCTGCCACGGGGAAGCGCGAAGCTCCGTCCACATATTGCCGCTCTCGCCGGAATGCTCCGCAAACCAGCCGCCGAATACGCCGTCGATGGCACGCTGATCGTAGGAGATCCCCCTCTGGCCGCCGGAGATCACGATATTGTTCCGCACGTCCAGATCCCTGCCGCCGCCCAAATGCAGCGCAAAGCCGGGGATGTTCACCAACAGGTTGCCGACGATGGTCTGACCGGAAAGGGCGTCGTCCATATAGATACCGCAGGGGGTGAAATCGCCGGAGCCGAGATCGTAAATGCAGTTATACTCGATCCGGGTCCCATAGGAACACCAGCTCCGTCCGGCGTAGATCGCGCCGGCGTCGCTCGAAAGCAGACAAACGTGATGGATCTCGTTATAGGCGATCAAATGGTTATTCCCGCCGTAGGTAACGGCCTCATGGGGAGAATTGTACATCTCGTTATGCGCGCAGACGTTTCCCACGCCGTAAAGAGATACGGCGGGCTGATAGGTCTGATAAATCTCGCTCCAATCATGGATCAGGTTATTTTCGGCACGGTTGTTTCCGGGGGTGAGCGTCGTCTCGTCGCCGCCGATCAGCGTGATACCGCCCTTGCCGGTACGGGTGATCTCGTTATCGCGGACAAGATTATCGCTGCCGCTCATCAGCAGCGCCGAACCGGCGACGTTTTTCAAAAGGCAGCGCTCCACGACGTTATGGTCGCCGCTGAGCTGCATGGCGTCCGCGCGCGTTCCCTTTACGGTAAAGCCGCGGAAAGTCAGGTAATTTGCACCGGAGACTGTGACCACAGGCGCGGTGGAAAGAGACAGATCCACCGTCGCGTTTTCCAGTTCTGCCGGCGGATAGAGATAGAGCTTGCCGTTTTCACGGTCCAGATACCATTCACCGGGCGCATCCAACTCTTCAAACACATTGTAAAAGTAATACGGCGCGCCGGTCCTGGCGCCGTACAGGCTGACGAATTTCGGCGACAGCTCCCGCGTTTCGGCGTGAAAGGAACCGATGGGCGTAGACGCATCCGCCCAATCATACATCCAATAGCCGTACATCCAAACGTCGTCCAGCGTCTGCCAGCTTCCGATCCGCAATGCAAGCGCTGCGTCGACGCGATAAACGTCGGAAACGGGGTTTGCGATCGCGCCCCAGTTGGGATTGACCTCTCTGCTGCTGTTCTCGCGCCCTTCGCCTTCGGATACGACCTCCGTCGTTTTCAGATACCCCGTATCGGGATAGCGGGCAAGAGTGCAGCGGGTATCGTTAAAGAAAAGCTCGCTGTAAATGGGGCCGGTATAATCCCCCGTATACTGCGCGGCGGTCTGATAAGAACCGATGGCGTACAGCTTGCCGTAATCCGAGGGCGTAAGTCCCAGCGCAAAAAGATCGGCAACTACAACATGATCGGCCGCATCCGCATGGAGACGGGCGCGCATTTCGTCGTCGGACACCGGTGAAAAAGCCGCAGGCGGGACCGTGAGCCCGCCGTTAAGTATCACTTCGCCGTCCCCGTAAGCGCACCACGTGACGGGACAATCCGCCGTGCCGCCGTCCTGGGCCGTAAGCGAAAACGACGAAATACGGTACTCCCCTGCTTTGACCGCTACCGTTACGCCCGTCCGGCCGGTTTTATCCAGCGCCCGCACGGCTTCCTTTGCGCGTTCAAGCGTGGCAAACGGAGCATTCACCGAGCCATCCGCAGCATCGTTACCCGTGAGAGAAACATAGAAATCGGCGTCGGTCACAAGAAGCGCTTGCGGCGCAGCATACTGTGCTTCCAAAGCGGGCGATGCTGCAACGAACGGATGTTTTGCGCGATACCAGGCGTCTGCGTTATCAAACACCGGCGCAGCCGCGAACAAGAGCGCGGTAAGCACGCAGAAAAATACACGCAGCTTTGGCAGTCCGCCGCCGCGCAAAATCAGAAAACCGCTTCCCAGAAGGACGCCGAAGGAGGCAAGCACCGCCGTCCAGGATGACATGTCCATACTTCCCTGCCGCTTTCCGACGCAGTCCAGCGCAAGAGCAGCGGGAGAAGCTGCCGCAGTGATTCCCGCGGCAGCCGTAAAAGTCAAAATCGCTTTTAACCGTCTCATACTTATTTCCTCCGATCGAATGCCGTTTTTTTTATTTTAGCACACTTCTATGGCGGCGCACAAGACGGTTTTTTGGTGTTTGGGTCATTGACAACGACGTTTTTTCGTATATAATAGAAAGTTGTATTCTTATGAAAGAAGATCTTCCGTGATGAGCATTGAGCAAATTCTACTCAGCGCCGCCGTCAGCCTGTTCTTCGGGCTGATGATGACGCGCGTACTCAAACCTTTCAAGCTGCCGGACGTGACCTCCTACCTGATCGCCGGGGTACTGATCGGCACATTTTGTCTGGGCAGATTTGTTTTGGCGGGCTATTCCCTGGGCTTTAACGACACGGTGGCGCCCGTTGGCAGCTTTAACATCATCTCCGACGTGGCGCTGGGCTTTATCGCCTTTGATATCGGCAACGAGTTCCGTGTGACGGAGCTGAAAAAGACCGGCAAACAGGCCGCCGTCATCGGCGTGGCGCAGGCGCTGGCAGCCACCGCGTTGGTGGACGTCGCCCTGATCGTCACCCATTCCATCGTATTATCCGCCACGGGACAGGATCTGTTGCCCATTCCGGCGTGCATTATTTTAGGCGCCATCGCCACGGCCACCGCGCCCGCCGCCACGCTGATGGTGGTTCGCCAGTATAAGGCAAAGGGACCGCTGACCGACCTGCTGCTGCCCATCGTTGCGCTGGACGACGCCGTAGGCCTGGTGGTGTTTGCGGTGTCCTTCGGTATTGCCAACGCGCTGTACGGCGGCAATACGGACGTTGTCTCCATTGTGGTCAACCCGCTGCTGGAGATTGTTTGCTCCCTCGCTTTGGGCGCCGTTGCAGGCTTTTTGATTTCCCGCATAGAAAAACTGTTCCATTCCCGCTCCAACCGTTTGACGCTGATCATCACCTTCGTGTTCCTGACGGTGGTGGCGGCAAAGCTGACTTTTCCCATCGGCAAAATCAGGATCGGCTTTTCTCCCCTGCTGACCTGCATGATGTTCGGCACGATATTCTGCAACGTGTGTAAAACCAGCGAGGAGATGATGGAGCGCACGGAGCGCTGGACCAAACCGCTTTATACGCTGTTTTTCGTCATCAGCGGCGCAAGCCTTGATTTAAGCGTCTTTAAGCAGCCCGTGTTTATCGTCATCGGGCTTATATACATCCTGTTCCGCTCGCTGGGCAAATACTTCGGCGCCATGGGCAGCGCCAAGCTGGCGGGCTGCGACAGCAACATCGTCAAGCATCTGGGCATTACGCTGCTGCCCCAGGCGGGCGTGGCGCTGGGTATGGTGAGCACCGTGGCCAACGACGAGGCTTTCGCGGGCACGCATATCGGCGACACCGTGCGGTTTATCGTTCTGTTCGCGGTGCTGGTGTACGAGATCTTCGGCCCCGTCATAACCAAATCCGCCCTTACCAAAGCCGGCGATATCAGCGCAAAGCCGGAGGGGATCACCGCAAGACGGGAAAACAAGGCGTGACGTTCTTTACAGGCGCATAGACTGACCTGTTGTGATCAATTACAAAAAAATGATCTTATGAATAAGAGGATCAAATGATTGCATCAGGCAAAAGCCATAAATGAGAAGAAGACAGGGAGCGGTTCCTGTCTTCTTTTTACGCCGCAGAAAAACCGCCTGCATTGCTGCAGGCGGCAGATGAACAGAAACGGATGATCTCCCAAATCGGAGAACGAAACCCTTTGTTCAATCAGTTTCAGTTTGTTCCCGCCAGAGCCACGCCGTTCACGTAGAGCGTGTAACCGTTCGAGATCACGTTGGCGGCGCTGCCGGTAAAGCTCGTCACGTAGCTGTCGCCGGTGAGCGTCCAGGTGCTGGAGGAATCCAGCGTCACGTTCACGGTACCGACCTCGGTGGAAACGGTTTCCCCACTCGCATTCGTGATTTTACCGTTCACATACCCCTTGAAAGAAGAGCTGTCGGAAAGGTTCAGCGTCAATTTGGAATTGCTGCCTACAAGAACAGCGCCTGTCAGCGTCTGTTTGGAGGCGTTCAGCATGGCCGTGTTGCTGCCGCCGCTCCAGCCGTCATCGCAGACGGAGAGCAGCACGTTTGCGCTGTCGCTGTTGGTGATTTTTACGCCGGAAAGCGTGATGACCGCGTTGGTATTGGTCACATGGAAGACGTGGCCGCTTTTACTTGTCAGACTGCCGCCGGTCATCGTGAAGGAGGAGGTGCCGCTGGCGGCGTCGCCGGACATGGACTGATAGATCATGATGGAATCGAGGAAGGTCGCGTTGCCGTTGCGTTTTGTATTGTTGGCGGTAAGGTCGCAATCCGTCAGCGTGATGGAATTAAGGCCCTCGATACACACGCCCTCGGAAAGATTGGAAACCAGCTTTGCGTTGGATACGGTAATATCCGCCGTGGAATAGATGGCCGGAGAACCGAGCCCGTTGGAGGTATAGGTGCCGCCGTCCACGGTCACCGTGCCGCCGCCGCGGTCTGTGCGGATCGGCGCGGAAGACTGCCCGCTCGTCGTTACGGTAAGGTTATACGCCTTCGTCACGCCGCCGCCGGTGGTCATGATACCGCCGGAGCCGCTGCCGGTTGTGGTGATGGTCGTGTCCTTGATGATCAACGTAGTGCCGTCGCCGGAAGCGCCGTTTTGCCCGCCGTTGCCGCCGTAGCAGAACACGCCGTTGGCGCCGGCAGCGTCGGAGGTGATCGTCGCGCCGGTGATGGTGGTCGTTGTGCCGTCCTTTACAAGCACGGCCGCGTTCTGACCGTAGAAGTTGCAGTTGTCGCCGCCGTTTGAATCGCCGCTCTTGGTGACCGTTGCGTTACTAATCGTCACGTTGTCAGAGGTACTGATGAGCAGCGCGCTCTGATCCGCCGTGGAGGAGGAATAGGTTTTTCCGGTTTGCGTTACAGCCGAGGTGATCTCCGTGTCGCCGTCATAGATCACGTTTTCGCTGCTGCCGCCGGGAGGAGTTCCACCGGGGCCGCCGCCCATATTGCCGGGCATATTTTTTCCTGCATCATGCGTTCCCATATCGCTGACCGTGACAGACGAAGCGTCAACTCTATCCGCCGAATTCTGCTCATCGGTCTTCGTCGACAGGGTGCCGTCGAGCTGCTTACGGATGCTCTCGGCACGCAAATTACAGAACTGTTTGAGCGTTCCATACGCGGTTCTGAATTCATCGACGGTATAGAAAGCCGAGGGATCCTTTTCAACATACGGCAGGAGCATTTCATACAGCCGGTCGATCTCCGCGTCGAAATCCCCTGATTCAAAATACTTTAAAAATTCATCATAGACCTGATGATACTGTTCAAGGTATTCTTCGTTTGATGCGATCCAGCTCCACATCGGCCGGTCACTTTCCTGCGGACCGAAAAGAGGCGTGTCGATACCGGCATTGACCAGATCCGTTGCGTCGGAGACACCGCCCTGTTCACCGCCGCCCGCGAATGCGCCGAAAGCGAGGTTATAGTCCCACGGGAGCATCGAGAGTTTTCCGTTGCTTTCATACAGGTAATAGTTATGGAGCATATTGCCGGTGTAACTGTCATAGTTCAGTACAAAGTTATGTGCGGCAAAATAACGGATGACCTCGTCAGTATCGATATAATCCTCAAGATCCTCACCGGTTGACAGCGCCTTCAGTGCGGCGATCACACGCGCCTTGCTTTCATCGTCTGCGTCGGTCTCATCGTTATCAAAGATATCGGAATAGCTGTCGATGCTGTCGTCTGTATATTTCAGGTCCGCACCGTTTGCATCCGAACCGAAGCCTCCGTTTTCACCGGGCATACCGACGCCGTTTTCACCGGGTATACCGACGCCGTTGCCTCCCGGCATACCGACGCCCTGTTCCGGCATTGTTTCACCCTCGGGGAGCGCGGGCATTTCACCGTTCGGGGCCATATTGCTGTTAAAGTCAGGATTTCCCTGCGGCTGCTGTGCTCCGTTCGAAGGCGTCGGCATATTTTCTCCGGAGCCGTCGGGAGGCGTGTTACCCTGCATATCCGGAGGGGAATTCTGTCCGTTGCCGGCATTTGCGCCCGGGTCCGGCATCGCTGCGCCGTCTGGCATGGTCGACATTTCGCCGTCCGGCATACCGTCGGGCCTGCCGCCGTTGCCCATATCGGCAAGCTGTTCCGTTTCGGGCTTGTACAACTCCCCTTCGCCGTTCGCGGTCCTTTCCAGATAGCTCTCGCTGACGTCCTCTATGGCGATATACAGCCCGTGATTCTCCCCGTTGATCGTCAGCCACACATAGCTGACCAGCGGCGAAGACACCCCTGCCTGACGGAAAATCTCATAGCTGAGATAGTCCTTCATATAGGTCGCATCGGCATAGATATTGTTGAGGTTGAGTTTGTTCAGCCCGTAATATGTCTGACCGTCCACATATTTACCGAAATTCACCTTGAAACTGTAGCGGTTGCTGTTTTCATTCGCCGCAACTGCCGTGAGGCTGGTATTCCCTTTTGTGGCAAAGGAAACATCCTTGATTGTTTCTCCGTCGATCGTGATATCTGTATGATACTTTGTTTTGTCGGTTGGATTCTCCTGAAGGTCCGTCCAGTCATCTTCGGAAATCGTGATATTGACGGTATGCACAAAGCTAACGTCAAAGAGTTTGTCTGCGTATGCAGCGCCGGCGTTTGACGCTTCATCCTGCTTACTGCCGTTATCGGAATATTTTGAGCACGCCGCAAAGCTCATTATGAGCAACGAAAACACAAGCAGAAAAACAATCGTTTTTTTCATCTTTTCGCACACTCCCTTTTATTCTGTCGTTATCAGTATAGTCGGCAAACTTAAAACAAACCATAAATTTGAAAAAACGCATCGGTCGTCTTTCAGGGCGTTGCAGTATGTTTCGCAGCGGGATCGATCCGAAGATGCCGGAACGGAACCGGACGGCGGTGAGCTGATCCTGTAAAAAACGTATGGGAAAGAACTTGGATAGCTTCCAATAAACCCGATACGGGCAACAAAAACGGCACAAGAAGCCTTGTGCCGCTTTGTTTTTTTGATCTGCACGAAACACGGCAGACGAATAAGAACAAGTTTTGCGTCAACCGTTCCCTGCCGTTATTTTGCTTTCTATCCTGTTCACCAGATTTTTGAATTTGTTATTATCAAAAATCAGATCGATCATTTTCCTGACAATTCTCTCAACGGTCTTCTTATACACGTATCCCAATACTGCCGCCGTGATAAATAGAACGAAAGAAAACAGCAACAGTATAATGATCAGATGGTCGTATCCGATTTTTTCAAAAACAGAATGCCAGATATATACTCTGGTATAATTCCGGAACAGTATGTTTTCGTGCGCGAGATAGATGTACAAAGAAAGCGACGACACCATATTGATAAAGCGGTTCTTAAATTGCATCCTTGCGAACAGGAAAAACAATGAAAGCGAAATAAGCAAAAGGATCGGATTGTTATTCACCGCCCAGTGCAGCTGTTTATCCTTAAAAGCACCGAACTTTAAGCCCAGAAAATCGGTAACGGCAATCAGAACGAGCAAACATGCAATTCCAAGGGACAGGACCGCGGAACACGCCTTTTTATTGTTCCAGAAATCCTGCATATATTTTTTGCAGTAACAGACGATAAAGTGAACGGTAATAAACACAATAATATTGTTGAGATCAAACGTGCTTTTAATAAATCCAACGCCGAAATACAGGACAAACAATACCGCAATGAAACGCAAAAACTGTTTTTGATCCAGTTTTTCCGCAATGATGTTCAAATACGGTACGGCCAGACAGAAAAGAAGATAAATCGTTATAAACCAGTTGTTTTGGAACGTTACGGGAAAAATCGATTTGATTATGAGGTTTCTGCTCAGCGTAACGCCGCAGAGCAAAAATACGCCAAGGAACAGCCAGGAAATAACGTCTGTATTGATCCATAAATTCGCGATTTTTTTCTTGTTGCTTTTCTTTACGTCGGACAAAAAATAGGATGAGCAAACGATAAAAATCAGATTTCCCAATGATCCGAGATAGCTGAACAGGATCAAAACAATATCTCTGATCTCCGTTGTTGCCGACAGTAAAACGTAACCGTTTTCGAAGTGTAACCCCGTAAATTTATCAGGAGAAATAAGGGTTTGCGTAACATGGGAAAGCACGATCAAAAAAATCGACATAACTTTTAACAATTCGATCCCGCTTTTTCTTTCTTTTTTCTGTACCATTCTTTTCCCTTTCTGTTCTTTTCGGATTGTTTCTGAAACCGATACATAAACCATTGATTATGTAACGGTCACTAAATTGACCGATTTTTTTACGTTTCAGGCTCCGGGCCGGGCTCGGCCTGCGGGTGATTTTGTATGTACCGCGCCGAGATCTTTTTATACAACGTCGCGCCCGGAATGCTGAGCAGGGCCGTTACGATGAAAACGATCGCAGCAACCTTGAAATTATTCGCCCCGAGATATGCGCCGCAGATCGTGGAGGACACGATCGCGGGAATACGCGCGATGGACGAGATGATCAGGAACTCTATCCAATTGACGTCCGTCAGGCCGACGAAATAGGTCATGGTATCCTTGGGCGTGCCGGGGACCAGATAAAAAATGAACAAAAGGCGGTTGCGCTTTTCCCGATCCTGCAGGAAGCGCATGGACTGCAGCTTGTTTTCAAGACGGAAGATCCGCAGGATCCGCGTGCCGATCCGCTGCGTCATAAACAGAATGATCACTGACCCGATGATATTCCCCAACAGGCAAAGCAAAAATCCGCCGAACCAGCCCCATACCAGCCCCGCGCCGATCTCGATGGGCTCCGTCGGGATGAATTTGAACACCGTCTGCACAACGCGGATCGCGACAAAGACAACAATGCCCCAAATCCCAAAGCCGTCGATCCAGCTCTTGAAGCGGTCCGTATCTTTGATCAGCTCGATCACGGATTTTCCGAAGTGCAGATACATGTAAACGCATGCCCCCACGACGGCCATCATCGCGACGATGATCAGGATGCGCTGGATAATTGTTTTTTTCTTCTCTCTCATTTTTTTCATTTCTGTTTCTCGGAATTTCAATAATCAATCAAGGAACCGGTCAAGAAAACAGCAACCGGGTTCCTGTCTGCATTCCCCTGAATTTTTCTCTGTTGATTATACCGCAAAACACATATGATTTCAACCCATATTTATCCGCGCAAAAAAAGCCGCCTGCATTGCTGCAAGCGGAAGATAAACAAATAACTTGTTATCTCTTGGAGAACTGCGGAGCGCGGCGGGCGCCTCCCCGGCCGTATTGCTGCGATTGTTACAGCTGAAACCCCTTGCGGCATAAGGCTTTACGGGCTTTGCCCTTTCGGTTGACCCATCGGTTGACCCATACATATTCCCACAAACTGTGACAAAACAGATCAGAGAACGAATGACCATCGATCCTACGTCGAAAGACAAGGAACCGTCCCCTGTCTTCAAAGGAACCGTCCCCTGTCTTCAAGGAACCGTCCCCTGTCTTCAATATGTCTTCAATATCCGTCGAAAGACAAGGAACCGTCTCCTGTCTTCAATATCTTTATTCCACTGCGATGCCGGGGGTCTGGTAAACGTACATCACACTGGTCTGCATGCCGGCGGGGGCGGTGGAATAGATCTGATTTTCCTTCGCCGTTTCGGCGATCGCCTTCAGCCGCAACGCGGCGCCCGCGGGATCGGAGGTGAGCCCCGCAACTGTTTCCAAAAGGGCGTTCAGCTGCACGTCGTCGGAGGAGCTCA
>JAFSXY010000058.1 GCA_017443805.1 Clostridia bacterium
ACGCGTCTGCCGCTTGATAAAAACGGATTGACTGCGGCGCTGAAAAAGCTTGACCGCTTGTTCCCCTACGGGGAGACGGACGGGAAAAGCGCGGGCGTAAAAATGCGGGACGACGTTTCCGGCGCGCTGACGCTGAATTTCGGCGTGCTGCGGCTGGAGGGAGATACGCTGTCCTGCGGCGTGGATCTCCGCTGCCCCGTATGCGCGACCGAGGAAACGGTCAAGGCTGCGCTCGGCAGAACGCTGGCGGACGCCGGTTTTGCCTATGCGGGAGATCCCGCTCAGCGGCCGGCGCACTGCGTACCGGAGGACAGTCCCCTTGTCCGGGTTTTGCAGCGGGTGTATACGGCGCATACGGGACAGGAGGCAAAATGCCTCGCCATCGGCGGCGGCACCTACGTGCACGATATCCCGGGCGGCATCGCGTTCGGCGTGGAATTCCCCGGCAGGGATTATCATATCCACGGCGCGGACGAATTTACCGACCTTGACGAGCTTGTGCAGACGGCGCGGATGTACGCCGACGTGATAAAGGAGCTTTGCTACAAACATGAAGGGTGAGCTTTTGGCGCCTGCCGGTTCCATGGAGGCATTGAAAACCGCACTGCATTTCGGTGCGGACGCCGTGTACTGCGGCGGCCCGCTGCTGCAGCTGCGGGCCGAAAGCGCGGGCTTTGATTATGAAACGCTTGGGCAGGCGATCGACTGCACGCACCGCGCCGGGAAAAAACTGTATGTCACGGTCAACTGCTTTGCCACGAACGAGGAGGCTGCGGCTGCGGGCGATTACGCAAAACGCCTGTATGCAATGGGTGCGGACGCGGTGATCGCGTCGGATCTCGGCGTGATCGCGCAGATCAGGGAGGCCTGTCCCGCGCTGCCCGTGCATGTGAGCACGCAGGCGAACATCCAGAACAGCAAAACCGTTGAAGTGTTCCGGCAGCTTGGCGCGTCGAGAGTGGTGCTGGGGCGGGAGATGACGCTAAAACAGGTTGAGGCGCTGACCGCGCAGGCGGGTGAAACCGAGGTGGAGGTCTTCGTTCACGGGGCGATGTGCATGGCGTATTCCGGCCGCTGTCTTTTAAGCTCGTATCTGAGCGGCCGCAGCGGGAACCGCGGCGAATGCGCGCAGCCCTGCCGCTGGAACTACTATCTGGTGGAGGAAAAAAGGCGGAACATGTTTATCCCCGTTTGCGAGGAGGACGGCGCCACCGCCATTTTGAGCTCCGCAGACTTAAACGCGCTGCCGCTGCTGGAACGCCTGTCTGCGGCGGGCGTGGCCGCCTTTAAGATCGAGGGCAGGATGAAATCCCCGTATTACGTGGGCACGGTCGTGAACGCTTACCGGCAGTATATGGACGGGAAAGCGACTTTGGAACAGTGTATGGAGGAGCTTGACTGCGCTTCGCACCGGCCGTATTCCACGGGTTTTTTCCTCGGGGAAGCCAAAAGTGCGCCGAACAACGACGGGCTTTATCACGCGGATTGTACGTTTATCGGCGTGGTCCTTCAAAAAAGCGGCGAAAACGCATATACGGCGGAAATGCGGAATAGATTTTCCGTGGGAGACGTTCTTGAAATCGTCTCGCCGGCCTGTATGGGGCTGTCGTTCCCGGTGGAGTCGATCGTCGGCGAAGACGGTGAAAACAAGGATACCGCCGCGCTGGTGCAGGAAAAGGTGACGATCGCCTGCCCATACGAATTGCGCCCCGGGGATATGCTACGCCGCCGGAATGACGATAAATAAAACAGTTGACAAAATCCGACGGATTATTTATAATGAAGTTTGGTATTTTACAAATATCTATAAAGAGGAGTTTTTGTTATGTTATTCGGTTTACCCTTAGTGCTTGTGATCATCCTTGCGATCGCCTGCGGCGCTTCTGTTACCGCATTGATTTTCACGCTGAAGAACAGCAACCGCGGTAATTCCAAAACCATGATCCTTGCGGATGGCATCCGTGTGAACGCAACGGAATTTTCCGAGATGTACGAGGCGATGTATTCCGTCTCCATCGGCAAAAACCAGAAACAGCAGGAGGTTTTCGCCGCATGGAACGAACGCGTGAACGCCTGTCCGGAGGACAACGGCTTTAAGTCTGTTTTTGCCGAGCAGTTCGGCAATTATTCCCAGTGGGGCGTCAAGGGGAAGAAAAAGCCGAAGTTCAAAGCGAAAAAGGCAAATAAGATCTTCTGCAAAAAGGCAAAAAAACTGATCCGGGTATTTTTTAAGGCAGGAATTATCCGGGAGCACGACGTATTTATCACGGGCGATGCAACGACCGCCGAAAAATATGAGATCGCCGGCGGCGGCGTGATTGAGGACGGTATCACCTATGAAGTTCTCGCGCCTTATTGGCATTTGGCCGACACGGTCGTCGACAGAGGCGCCGTGCGGTAAACCGTATTGAAAAAAAGCTGCCCGTAAGGGGCAGTTTTTTTGATAGGGGACGTTTCGCTCCCCTGTCGGAGAACAAGGAGGAGCCCATGGCCGAAATACAAAAAACAAGCCTGCACGCGGTCCGGCGCGTGCTGCCGTATTATAAGCCCTATCTGCGTACGCTTGTCTTTGATCTGCTCTGCGCCGCGGGGACTACGGTCTGTGAGCTGGTGCTGCCTATGCTCGTGCGCAGGATCACAAATTCCGCGGTCGCGCGCACGCTGACCGCAAGGCTGATCCTCGTCTCCGGCGGCATTTATATCCTGCTGCGCGGTCTGGACGCGCTGTGCTCCTACTATATGTCCGGCACCGGGCATATCATGGGCGCCAAAATGGAAAGCGACCTGCGGCGCGACCTGTTTACCCATCTGCAGAAGCTGTCGTTCTCCTTTTACTCCGATGCGAAAGTGGGCGTGCTGATCTCGCGCCTGACAGGCGATCTGTTTGACGTCACGGAGTTTGCGCACCACTGCCCGGAGGAGTTTTTTATTGCGGGCGTCAAAATTATCGGTGCGTTTATCATTTTGTGCGGCATCAACGTGCCGCTTACGCTGATCATTTTTGCCATGCTGCCCGGTATGGCGTATTGCATGTTCCGCTTTAACCGCAAGCTGAAGGCCAGCAACAAGGCAGCCCGCAAAGAAATGGGCGAGCTGACCGCCGTGATCGAGGACTCCCTCTCCGGCATCCACGTGGTGAAATCCTTTGCGGGAGAAGAAAAGGAAAACCGGCGCTTTGCAAGGGACAACACAAAATACTTTGAGATCAAATCCTTCTTTTACAGGGTGATGGGCGCCTACAGCTGTCTGTCGCGGCTGTTTGACGGACTGATGTATATTATCACCGTGATGGCGGGCGCTTTTTTTATCCTTTACGGAAAAATAAACGCCGCCGACCTGATCGCCTATCTTTTGTACGTGGCGGCGCTGTTTGCCTCGATCCGCACCATCATTCAGTTTACCGATCAGTTCTACAAGGGGATTACGGGGCTGGAGCGCTTTGGCGAGATCATGGATACCGAGCCTGAGATCAGGGATAAGCCCGGCGCAGTCTCCATCGGCCGCGCTGCGGGCGGGATCGTATTTGACGGCGTGTCCTTCTCTTACGGGGAGGACACCAAAACCGTGCTCTCGGATCTGACGCTTACCATCCGGCAGGGCGAAAATGTGGCGCTTGCCGGCCCTTCCGGCGCGGGCAAGACCACTCTGTGCGCGTTGATCCCGCGCTTTTACGAGCCGACCGCGGGGAGGATTTTACTGGACGGCCGCGATATTACGGATATCACGCTGGACAGTCTGCGCAAAAACATCGGCGTGGTGGAGCAGGACGTATATCTGTTTGCCGGTACGGTGCGTGAGAACATTGCCTACGGACGGGACGACGCCACGGAGGAGTAGATCGTCGCCGCGGCGAAGAACGCGGACGCCTACGGGTTTATCATGGAGCTGCCGCAGGGCTTTGACACCTATGTGGGCGAACGCGGCGTTAAACTCTCCGGCGGACAGAAGCAGCGCATCAGCATTGCGCGCGTATTCTTAAAGGATCCCGCTGTTTTGATCCTGGACGAGGCGACGTCCGCGCTGGATAACGAGAGCGAGCTTGCCGTGCGGCAGTCGCTGGCGCGTCTGGCAAAGGGCCGCACGACGCTGACAGTCGCGCACCGGCTGACGACGATCAAAAACGCCGACCGCATCCTTGTGCTTACCGACGACGGCATCGTCGAGGAGGGCTCCCATACGGACCTGATCGCGCAAAACGGACTGTATGCGCGGCTGTATCATTTATATGCAACGGATTAAGGAGGAAATAAGATGCTGAAAACGATCATTTGCGCTGCCGGCACGCTGCCGGAGCTGCCGGCAAACGCGGAGGAGACCGGGGAATATTTGAAAAAACTGTGGGAAATGCTGGAGGAATACGCGGTCACTTACGGCGGCAGGCTGCTGATCGCGCTGCTGGTGCTGATCGTCGGGTTCAAGCTTGTTAATTTTTTCAAAAAAAGACTTGAAAAATCCAAGGCTGTGACAAAGCTGGACGTCTCCGCGCGCGGCTTTTTGCTCAGCATGCTCAGTATCGTGTTCAAGGTGCTGATCTGCATTACGGCGCTGAGCGTGATGGGCGTTCCCATGACCTCCATCATCACCGTGATCGGTTCCTGCGGGCTGGCTGTGGGGCTGGCGCTGCAGGGGTCTCTTGCAAATATTGCCGGCGGCTTTGTTCTGATGGTGCTCAAGCCTTTTTCCGTGGGCGACTTCATCGTTATGGGGGATATGTCCGGCACGGTGGAGGAACTCGGCCTGTTCAATACAAAGCTGCTTACCATTGACAACCGGCAGGTCATCCTGCCAAACGCCGCCGTTTCCAACGCCACACTGGTAAACGTGACCGCCAAGGGCAACCGACGGGTGGACCTGACTTTTTCCGCCGCTTATTCTGACGACGTGGAAAAGGTGGAAGAAGTGCTGCTGGAGGTCTGCGAAAAGCATCCGCTTGTTTTGGCCGATCCGGCGCCCTTTGCGCGGCTGTCCGCCCATAAGGACAGCGCGCTGGAGTATACCGTGCGCGCATGGTGCGCGGGAGAAGATTACTGGACCGTCTATTTTGATCTGATAAAGGAAGTCAAGCTCGCCTTTGACCGGAACGGCGTTACCATCCCGTTTCCGCAGATGGACCTGCATACGAAAGCAGACTGATTTTGGCTATTTTTGTCAAATAGGGCAGAAAAAACTTGGCGAACCTGCCCAAAGATGAATATTTTGTGAACTCTTGCACAATCATATTGACACAATGTCATTTTTTTGCTATGCTGTTGCAAACAATGAAAAAATGACAATGTGTCATTTTTTTAAGCTTCTTTTAAGGTTTGATCAAGATGGAAGAGAACAAAAAAATCGAAAAGAAAAAAAAGATCATCGAAACGGCTTATCAGCTGTTCCGCAGCGCCGGGATCAGCGGGACGGCGATCGACGACGTCGTCAAGGCGGCCGGTATTGCCAGAGGGACTTTTTATCTGTATTTTAAGGATAAGAGCGATCTGATCGATCAGCTGGTCATGTATAAGAGTATGGAAACGCTCAAAGAAATGCTTGCCAGCGCCCGTGCGGGAATGCTTGCCGTCGGCGGCGGGGACTTTTTTGACGTTGTACGGCAGACGCTGGAGATGTATCTGGATTTCTTAGAGCGGCACAGAGACGTGCTGCTGGTGCTGCATAAAAACATTTCCGTCAGTATGCGCAGCGCGTCCATTTTGACGGACGGGGAGATCGGCGATCTGTACCGGGAGGTCCTGCGGCAGTTTGAAGCGGTGGGCTTTACCGATGTGCAGGCGGAGCAGACCATTTTTCTTGTCATCAATATGATCGACGCCGTTTATACGGATGCGCTTTTGTACGCGCGCCCGTTTTCCGTTCAGGAGATCCGTCCGGCGCTTGTGGACGCATCGATGGCGATTTTTACAAGCAGGGCGGCGCTTGTGCAGGGAGGTGCGCTGGATGCGGATCACGTATAAGAAAACGCTTGCGGTCCTGCTGGCAGTTTTGCTCGCGGCATTGTGCGCGCTGCCGGCTGCAGCGGCTGTCTCCATGCCCGCGGGGTATACCGAGCAGCAGGTGGAGGCTGCTATCCCGAAGGCCGATGCGCTGGTCAAGGCGTTGATGCAGACAAGCAGCGAAATGCCGGACGTCAAAAAAACGGTTTACGGCATGCTGTATGCAGATGAAACGCTTTCTGCGCTGTTTTCGGAGATCTATACGGCCTTTGACGAAAACCGGAGCACGCTGTCCGCGCTGGGACTGGATTTTTCGGTGCAGCGCGTCGCAGATGCGCTGCAGGGCTTTCCCGGGGTGTACGCTGTGCTGAACGGGCAGACCGACTGGGCGGCCGTTCTGCCGAAAGCAAAGGATCTGAAATGGAACGTATCCGACCGCGCCGCCTTCGGCGCAGCGCTGTCAGGGATGCTTGCTCCGCTAAACGATCTGCTTTTTGCGCTTTTGTGCGGCGGCAGCTATCAGATTACCCGGCTTGTTTCCGTGACGGGCGCCAACGGGTATGAAAACGCCCTTGTGCCGCTGCTGCGGTCGTTGGGCTGTCCGTCCGTTATGACGCAGGCGTCCTTTACCGCAGACGCGCAGAAGGACCGTTACGCCATGGTGAAGGATTTGGCGAACATGCTGCTGGATGCGCTGGACAACATGCTGGAAACGCCCGTGCAGTCCCTGTGCGCGTATCTGCCCGGTATCGCTTATTATTTGAAGAACGGCGGCCTTTCCGGCACGCTCAGCACGCTGATGGAGCCGTTAAAGCTGAAAATTGCGGTTTTCACCCTGCCCGGCGTCAGCCGTTTAATGGAAAATACCGATATGTTTTCCTCCGGCATGGACCTGAGTGCCATGCTCTCAAAGGCGGATCTCGGTGCAGTGACCGGCAGCGACGCCGAGCTGCAGCTGCCCGAGATTGATCTGGACGCGCTTGCCGCGTGCGGCTCGGCGCAGGCGGACGGCAGCTTTGTGCCGAACAAGGCGCAGGCGTTTATCACGATTTTATATTGGGTGTTTGACGCCGCAAGGCAGAACGCCGGCGCGCTCCCGTCCGACTTCGCGTCCTTTTCCTCTTTCCTGAAAAAAGATAACGCGGCGCTTGCCGTCGTTGTTTTGAAGATCCTGCATGAAACCGGCACGCCGAAAACGCTGGAATATACCTGGGTGTATCCGGCGCACACCGCCGGTACGGCGCCGGACGTTGCCGGCCTTTCGCGCGAGAACGTCGTGCGGATGCTGGATATGATCGACGGCACCCTGAATGAATTCCTGGTGGAATTTACAGATATGGGCGATCTGGAGTCGCTTGTGAAAAAAAGCGTATATTCCAGCCGGCTTGTGACCGAATTGGCTGCGGGCGTATACGGCGCGCTTTATACACCGGAGACAGCGCAGCTCGGCGCCCTGCTCGGTATTGACGCTTCTCCCGCGGGGGTGGCGGCGGCTGTACGGCGGTCGTATCCCGCGGCGGCACGGACGCTCGCAAACTGCAGTTCCTGGGAAAAGGTGAAGACAAACGGCGTTTCCTGGGGCTTTGCCGACGGCAGCCGGGACGGTTTTGTAAACGCCGTGACTGCGTTGCTCGCGCCGCTTGCCCCCGTTTTGCGTTTTCTGCTTGCCGAGGGCAGCATGCGTTTGTTCGACGCCGTTACGCTGGGCGGCTCCAACGGTTACAATACGGCGGTCGTCCCGCTGCTGGAGGGTCTCGGCTGCGATCCGCAAACGATTGTTCCTTATGAAACGTACAAGGCGTCCGCCGATTCTGCGCTGATCACAAACCTCTTAAAACCGCTGACGGCGCTGCTGGACAGCCTGGGAAAGACGCCTGTGCGCACGCTTTGTTCTCTTTTGCCGGAGCTTGCGTATTTTATGACGTCTGAGCAGCCCGCGCAGTGCCTGAAAAATCTGTTGTATCCCGTCACCCAAACGCTTGCCGACCTGGGGCTTTCCGAGCTGCTGCCTTCGCAGCTGACCGATATGGAATTGCCGGACGTTCAAACGCTGCTTTCTTCCGTGACTGCGGGAACGGGCCTTGATATGGAACTGCCCGCACCGGACTTAAAGCTTTTGGCAAGCCTCGGCGTTGCCGAACAGCGGGAAAGCAGGCGTGTGATAAACGGCGGCAAAGCGCAGTATACCTATATCGCTGCGGATGAGCCGGCGGTGCTTGTCACGCTGCTTCGCTATGTGCTCGGCGCTGCAAAGGGCGCGGACACCTCCGGACTTCTGGCGGGTTTCTCCATGGGCGGCAGCCCTGCGGAGAGCGGGATGGATATGTCTGCCGTTTATACGGAGAAGGTCACTGCGCAGCTGAAGGAGATGACGGCGGACGAGACGATCGTTTGGCTGTACGATCTGCTGTTTGCCGAAACGCCGAAGAAAGAGACGTCGGAAAAGAACGTCGAAATTCCCACAATCATTTATGAGGAGCAGCCGGACCACACGGCGCGCAACCGTGTGATTGCTACGGCGGTCGTTCTTGCGCTGTTTACGGGCCTGATTATCTTTTTTGTGAAATATGATTTCGGGCAGGCCAAAGCGCGCAGAAAGCGCAAAAGGGAAAAACGCAAGCGTCTGCGACAGACGCCGCCTGTCCCGCGGCGTGCGGGCGCGCCGTCGGCTGCCGAATGCGCGCCGGCAGAACAGGCGATCAGCGCAAAGGCCCGCCGCCGCGCTTTTCGGGAAACGAAGAAGGCGGACCGCTATTACGATATTTCACGCAGAGCCTGAGGGAGGGAAAACGGTATGCTGATATTAAAAAACATTGTAAAGGATTATATAACGGGCGATACCGCCGTACACGCTCTGAAGGGGCTTGATATCAATTTCCGCGAAAATGAATTTGTGTCCATCCTCGGGCCCTCCGGCTGCGGTAAAACCACGCTTCTGAATTTGATCGGCGGGTTGGACAACTACACGGACGGCGATCTGATCATCAACGGGAAGTCCACAAAGGATTTCACCGACGGCGACTGGGACACCTACCGCAACCACTCCATCGGTTTTGTGTTCCAAAGCTACAACCTGATCCCGCATCAGACGGTGCTTGCGAACGTGGAGCTTGCTTTAACGCTCTCCGGCGTTTCCAAAAAGGAGCGCCGCGCCCGCGCAATCGAGGCGCTCAGAAAGGTAGGGCTTGCCGAGCAGATCAACAAACGGCCTGCCCAGATGTCGGGCGGACAGATGCAGCGCGTCGCCATCGCCCGCGCACTGGTCAACGATCCGGATATTATTCTGGCCGACGAGCCTACCGGCGCGCTGGATACCGAGACCAGCGTGCAGATCATGGAGCTGCTGAAGGAGATCGCGGAAAATAAGCTGATCATTATGGTCACGCACAACCCGGATCTTGCCACGCGGTATTCTACGCGGATCATCTCCGTTCTGGACGGACGCCTGACCGGCGACACGGATCCCTTTGAACCGACGGAGGCAGACTTTGAAAATGAACAGCTGCGGCGGGAAGAGGAGGAAAAAAAGGGTAAAAAGCCCTCCATGTCGACGGCGACGGCGTTTTCTCTGAGTCTGCGGAACTTAACGACGAAAAAAGCCAGGACCATTCTGACCGCCTTTGCAGGCAGCATCGGTATTATCGGTATCGCGCTGGTGCTTGCGCTGTCCAACGGTATTGAACAGTACATCGATAAGGTGCAGAACGATCTGCTGCTTGCTTTCCCCGTGACGGTGGAGCGGGAGGCCATCGATATGGACTCCGTGATGTCCACCTTTACGAGCATGGGCACATCCATGCTCCAAACGGACCATGAGCTGGACGGTATTTACGTCAACAATACCTTCACCGAGATGGTGAACACCTTTATATCGCAGTCCACATCCAACAACCTGAAGAGCTTCCGGCAGTATGTTGAGGATAACCGTGCAAAGTTTGACAGCCTGTGCAACGATATCCAGTATAAATACGAAACGCCGCTGAACATTTACCGCACGGACGCTGAGGAGGGGACCATACAGGTCAACCCGAACACCGTGATGGATTCCATGATGAACGAAATGGGCGGCTCTTCAACGGCCATGTCCTCCATGTCCTCCTCCATGAGCAATATGTTCTCTTCCTCGGTCACCAATATCTGGACGCAGCTGATCGGTGATAACGCCCTGCTCCAAAAGCAGTACGAAGTCATTTACGGCCGCCTGCCGCAGGCATATAACGAGGTAGTGCTGATCGTTGATAAAAATAACGAGATCAACGAGCTTGTAATGTACGGTCTGGGCATCAAAAACCAGGACGATTACATGACGGATATCATGAACGCCATGGTCAACGGCGCGGAGCTGGAAGCGGCAAGCATCGAATCGTTCTCTTACGAGGAAATTTTGGGCATGCAGTTCAAGCTGCTGCTGAATTACCAATATTTTGTCCGGAACGAAGAAACCGGTCTTTGGACGGATTACCGTGACAACGCCATGTATGTCCGGCAGCTGCTGGACACCGAGGCGATCGATATCCGGATCGTGGGGATTTTGCGTCCGGATCCAAAAAACGTGATGAGCGTAGGCACCGGCAGCATCGGTTTTACCGATGCGCTGATGGATTATGCGCTTACGCAGACCGCCGAAAGCGAGGTCGTCCGCGCCCAGTTGGCGGATGAGAGCACCGACGTGCTGACCGGCATGGAATTCTCCGATCTGACCGTCAATGATTTCAGTCTGGCGGACGTGGATCTGAGCATCATCGATTTTACAAAGCTGGACGTCAAGCCCTTTATGAGCATGATGGAGGACATCGACCTGTCGCAGATCGACATATTGAATTTCAATATAACGGACCTGGTCGATTTTTCCGATATGTCTTCCTTGCAGAAGCGGATCATAGAGGGATATCTGACCGACGACCAGGTGCTTGCCATCAAGCAGGCGTATGTGGATACGCTCAACGATTTAAGCTCGCTGGACAGGACCTTCTCTCTGCTCGGTTATTCCACCGAGGACAGCCCCTCTTCCATCTATCTTTTTCCGAAAAACTTTGAGGACAAGGATGAGATCAATAAAATGGTCGCTTACTATAATGAAAAAATGGAGGAAAAGGGATACAAGGGTTATACCGTGACCGTTACGGACTATATCGGGATGCTGATGTCCAGTGTGACCATGATCCTGAACATCGTGACCTACGTGCTGGTGGCCTTTATTGCGATCAGCCTTGTGGTGTCCTCCATTATGATCGGTATCATCACCTATATTTCCGTTCTGGAGCGCACCAAGGAGATCGGTATCCTGCGCAGCATCGGCGCGTCCAAAAAGGATATTTCCAGCGTGTTTAACGCGGAGACCGTTACCATCGGCCTCGGCGCGGGCCTGATCGGCATCCTTGCGACGCTTTTGCTGGAGATCCCCATCAATCTGATCCTCAATATCCTCACACAGTCCGGCGCGGCGGCCTCGCTGCCCTTTGCCGCGGGCGTGATTTTGGTGGGTATCAGCATTTTCCTCACCTTTATCGCCGGGCTGATCCCCTCGTCCATTGCGGCCAAAAAGGACCCGGTGGAGGCGCTGCGGACGGAATAAGCCGCGCTATACTTGACCCCGCGCAAAGCGTGACCGTAAACTGAAAGGAAGTGCAAAGAAATGGAAGAAAAGACCGTGCGGCGCCCGCCCGAGATCGAGAGCCGTCTGCGGCATATCATCCGCATCCCGCGCGAGGCGCGGGAATGCTCCGGCATTTATATTTTCGGCAGACGGATCAAAACGCTGGCTTTTACCACGGATATCGCCATTATAAGGAACTGCGACGCCGACGCGGTATTTGCCGTTTATCCGTTTACGCCGCAGTCCGCCATTTCCGAAGCGATCATCAAAAGCGCGTTTATCCCCGTGTTCTGCGGCGTGGGCGGCGGGACAACGCAGGGCCTGCGCACGGTGACGCTGGCCAAGGACGTGGAAGCCCAGGGCGCCGTCGGCGTGGTGCTCAACGCGCCGGTCACGGACCTCAACGTCATGGCTGTCGCCGCCGCCGTGGATATCCCCGTTGTGATCACCGTCGTCAGTCCCGAGACCGATATCGATGCAAGGCTTGCTTTCGGCGCTTCCATCTTAAACGTTGCGGCCGCGGAGCGTACGCCGGAGCTCGTAAAAAAGATCCGGCGGGACTATCCCGACGTGCCCATTATCGCGACCGGCGG
>JAFSXY010000059.1 GCA_017443805.1 Clostridia bacterium
CGAAACGACCGGCGGTTTTCGGTCCAAAAAATAAACCAGGAGGAACAATAATATGCTCTTACCGCAATTCTACGTTGACGACGTGATCAAAACGGCGCTGAAGGAGGATATAAACTACCTCGATGAAACGTCCGCGTACGTGATCCCGGAAGACAACGTTTCCACCGCCCGCTTCGTTGCGAAAGCGGACGGCGTGCTCTGCGGCATCGAGGTCGCGCTGCGCGTATTCACGCTGCTGGACAACGCCGTCCGTTTTGAGATTTACAAAAAAGACGGCGACGAAGTGAAAAAAGGCGAGCTGATCGCCCGCATCACGGGGAAGACCCGGATGCTGCTGGAGGGCGAAAGAACAGCGCTGAATTTACTGCAGCATATGTCCGGCGTCGCCACGCAGACCGCCGAGGCCGTCCGTTTGACGGCAGGGACCGGCTGCACCGTTACGGACACCCGCAAAACGCTGCCGGGCCTGCGCGCGCTGCAGAAGTATGCCGTGACCTGCGGCGGCGGCAAAAACCACCGCTTTAACCTCTCCGACGCCGCCATGCTGAAGGACAACCATATCGACGCGGGCGGCGGAATCGAAAAAACGGTGGCGCTGCTGAGAAGCAAAGTGGGACATACGGTAAAGATCGAGGTGGAAACGCGTTCCCTGGACGAGGTGCGGCAAGCGCTTGCCGCCGGCGCGGACATCATTATGCTCGACAATATGGACGTTCCCACCATACAAAAAGCCGTTGAACTGATCGATGGCCGCGCGCTGACCGAGGCGTCCGGCAACATCACGCTCCAAAATCTGCGCGAAAAAGCGCAAAGCGGCGTGGACATCATCTCCATGGGATCCTTGACACACTCCGTGAGCGCGTTCGACATCTCCATGAAGATGGACTGATTGCATAGAACATAAAATCGGCAGATAAAAAAACATCCGTTCCCGGGGACGGATGTTTTTTTAATCGGGTACGGACAGCAAAAAATCCGCCTTATTGGAACATGATCAACAGAAAGCCCGCTGCGACTGCGGAACCGATCACGCCCGCCACGTTGGGACCCATGGCGTGCATCAGCAAAAAGTTGGTAGGATCGTATTTGCGTCCCTCGTTCTGTGCAACGCGCGCAGCCATGGGAACGGCGGAAACGCCCGCAGCGCCGATAAGCGGATTGATCTTTCCGCGGGTAACAAGATACAAAATCTTGCCGATGAGCACACCGCCGGCTGTGGAGAAGATAAAAGCGACAAGGCCCAATGCCACGATTTTCAAGGTATTGAGCCGGATGAAATCCTGTCCGTTCGCCGTTGCGCCGACGCATACGCCGAGCAGAATGGTCACCATGTTCATCAGCGCGTTCTGCGCGGTATCGGAGAGGCGCTCGGTCACGCCGCACTCCTTAAAGAGGTTGCCCAACATCAGCATACCCAAAAGCGGCACGACGGAGGGCAAAATGAACGCCACAAGCACAAGCACCACGATGGGGAAAATAATTTTTTCGGTCTTACTGACCTTGCGCAGCTGCGTCATTTTGACCTTGCGCTCTTTATCCGTGGTCAGCAGTTTCATGATCGGCGGCTGGATAATGGGGATCAGCGCCATATAGGAATAGGCGGCCAATGCAATGGGCGCCAGATACTGCGCCGCCAGCTTACTGGCAAGGAAGATCGCGGTCGGGCCGTCCGCGCCGCCGATGATGGCGATGGCGGCCGCCACGTTGGGCTCAAAACCGAGCAGGATCGCAATGATAAAAGCGATGTAGATGCCAAGCTGCGCCGCGGCGCCCAAAATCAGGGACACGGGATTGGAAAGCAGCGGCCCGAAATCCGTCATCGCGCCGACGCCCATAAAAATCAGGCAGGGGAAAATACTGGATTTCACGCCGACATATAACAGCCGCAGCACACCGGATTCGTACCACATCGCGCCTTCCACCGGTTCCGCGTTGAACGCGCCGAGCAGACCGCCGGTCACGTCCTTCATCACGTCCGCACCGGGCATATTGGCAAGCAGAATACCGAAGGCGATGGGCAC
Organism: Clostridia bacterium; assembly: GCA_017443805.1. Taxonomy (GTDB): domain Bacteria; phylum Bacillota; class Clostridia; order Oscillospirales; family Acutalibacteraceae; genus RUG806. The sequence continues at coordinate 2,022 of JAFSXY010000059.1, forward strand.
GAGCAGCAGCGGCTCAAATTTCTTTTTTATCGCCAGAAAAAGAAAAAAGAACGAAACCAGGATCATCACGCCGTTTTGCCAGGACAACTGACACAGGCCGGAATTTTCCCATATGCCGCGTAAAACCTCAATGATCAGTTCCATGATACAGACTGCGCTGCGGCATCAAACATCCGTCCGCCGCAGCGTTCCTTTCATCAAAATCAAAAATCAGCCGAGAACGGCGAGCACGGCGTCGGTTTCCACCACACTGCCCTTGCTGACCAGCAGCTGCCGGATCGTGCCGTTTGCGGGCGCCACGATCTCGTTTTCCATTTTCATGGCTTCCAAAATAAAGAGCACGTCGCCCGCCTTCACCGCCTGTCCGACGTCTGTTTTTACGGCAAGGATATTACCGGGCATGGGAGACTTGATCTGCTCGCCGGCGGAAACCGGCGCGGCCGACGCGGCCGACGCGGCGGGGACAGCGGACGGTACAGGCGCTGCAGAAACGGCAGGCGCCGCCGGAGAAACAGCTTCAGCCGGCGTGACCGACGTCAATACGGCGTCCGCTTCGGTCACGTCCACCTCGTAATTTTTTCCGTTGAGCGTTACGATATATTTCATTTGTCATCCGTCTCCTTTATGCGCTTGATGGAATGGAATAAAAGCCGGTTAAGCGGAATACCTGTTTTGTGCGCGGTGACCGCCATCACGACTGCGGCCTCTTCCTCGGACACGTCCTCTAAAACCAACGTACCCTGCGACGCGCCTTCCGGCAGTTTTTGCGCTTCGGTAAGAGGCTGCATAGATGCAGGAACAGACAGTGCTTGCGGCGCTTTTGCGTCGTTCCGCGCACGCAGACCGTCAAACACAGCGCCCACCGTCTTCACAAACAGCGCGATCAACCCCAGGATCAAAAAAACGATCATAAAACCGACCACGGAGATAAGCAGGGCCCTGCCGATGGTCATTTCGGCGGAAGCGCCGTAAATATCGGTAAATACACCAAGCCTGTAAATCATACGTCCGCCTCCCGTATCGTATAGGAAAAGGTCCGTTTTTTCTGTGCGTCGCGCGCGTCAAAAAACTTTTCAGCCAGCGACGGGAACGCGATATAGGAACAGATATCCTCATCGCTTTCGGCGCGGTCGCCGAGTTCTTTTCGCGTTTTTTCCACAATGGGCTCCAGCGTATCGGCAAAACGGCAGGTAATGGGTTCCCCATCTCCCAGGCAAATCTTTTTCAGTTCATCGCTGACTTCTCCCGGCGCGCGGCCGTAATCGCCGCGGATGTATGCCCGGACCTCGGTAGAAATATTTTTATATCTGCCGTTTAATACGTTGGACGTCGCCTGTACGCCGACCATCTGACTCATAGGCGTGACCAGCGGCGGATAGCCCATATCTTTACGCACGGCGGGCACCTCGGCAAGCACCTCGTCCAGTTTGTCCAGCTTTTTCTGCGCGGTGAGCTGCGCCACGAGGTTGGAAAGCATGCCGCCCGGGATCTGGTAATTCAACGCATCGGTAGCCGTGCCCATCACCACGGGGTTCAACAGCCCGCTTGCCAGGGAATCGTTGCGGTAGGCCTTAAAGAAACGGTTGATCTCCATCAAAGCGTCGGTATCCAAACCTGTCGTATAGCCGTATTCCCGCAGCGCATAATCCATCGTCTCGGTGGCAGGTTGGGAAGTCCCGCCGGAAAAACAGGAAATGGCGGTATCGATCACGTCCGCGCCGGCCTCCACTGCCTTTAACAGCGTCATAAATCCAAGCCCCGTCGTGGAATGCGTGTGCAGCACCACCGGAAGCCCCGTTCCCTTTACGGTCTTTATCAGATCATACGCTTCTTTGGGACTGAGGATACCGGCCATGTCCTTGATGCAGATGCTCTGCACACCCATCGCCTGAAAGCCCTTTGCCGTTTTTGCGTAGGTTTCAAGGTTGTGAATGGGACTGATGGTATAACAGATGGCGCCCTGTACCTCGGCGCCGTTTTTCAGCGCCTCGTCCACGGCGACCTCTACGTTCCGCAGATCGTTCAGCGCGTCAAAGATCCGGATCACATCGATGCCGTTTTCCACGCTCTTTTTTACAAACAAACGGACTGCGTCGTCCGGATAATGCTTATACCCAAGCAGATTTTGTCCGCGCAGCAGCATTTGGAGCTTCGTATCCGGACACGCTTTTCTGATCTTTCGCAGCCTCTCCCACGGATCCTCGTTCAGATACCTGAGACAAGCGTCAAAAGTCGCGCCGCCCCAGCATTCCAGCGAATGGTACCCTGCGCGGTTCAATACGGGCAAAACATCCGCAAAAGCCTCAAAGGGCATCCGGGTGGCGATCAGCGACTGCTGCGCGTCCCGCAGCACGGTTTCAGTTATTTTTACTTCCATTATTTCCACCTGCCTTGCACATTTTTATGAAAAACAAATTCAAATCTTTTCCATTATATAGTATAGCATAAAATGCGCAGATTGCAAGAAAAAAAACGTTTGGAACAGGCTTTCTTTTTTGATATTTGACGTCACAAAAAATGAATTTTAACCTGATTGTGATAAAAAAATGAAATTTTCTTGAAAATTTGGAAACTCTCTTGCAATCTGAAAACTTCGTGCTATAATGAAATTGAAAGAAGAAAAAGAAGGAGGTGTCATCATGGCTGACTTTTTCGAGAAGGTAAAGGAATTCATCCTTAAGATCGTTAAGATCATCAAGGATTTGGTTGCGAAGATCACCGGCAAGGGCGGTGAGGAAGAAGGAGCCGAGGCCGAATAATTTCGGTTTTGCAAAAAGATATCTTCAAAAAAGAGTTCCCAAAGCGGAGCTCTTTTTTTTGTTCATAACTTTGCAAAAAAAAAGAGCTCCATACAGGAGCTCTCTTTTTTAATTATGCATAACTAAACGCTTTTAAAAAATTATTCGCCGAGATTGTCGTATTCGCCGGCCTTTGCGCTTGCTTCGTAGTTCGCTCTCTGCTCAAAGCCCTTCATAAAATACTTGATATAGATGACCAGATTCTGGAAGAAGTTCAAAAATCCCTCAAAGACGGAACCTAAGAACGCGATCTGCTCATTGGTCTTTTCGACGTCGATATTCGTATTCACTCTTATTTCACCTCTTTACTAAAAAATGATTGATCTTGCAAAATTATTCAGCCTCGGTAGCTTCTTCCTCAGCGTTGATCTCTTCCCACTCGTCTTCTTTACCGTCGATCCAGGTAAGGACCTCCTGCATTCTCGCGACGACCATGGCAAGCCACTCTCTGATAAACTTAATGAATTTAACAAAGGAGTCAGTCATTGTTTTTGCACCTCTTTTCTTAAAGAATTAAAAGCGATGTTTCTCAACTTAGTTAATGAAATCGGGATCGCCCTCTGCATCCTCAGGCGTAAAGTCAAACTGAGCAGACTTCTTGAAGCCCTCGATGAACGTCTTCAGCGTGTTGATGAAGTCGATGATAAAATCTCTCACATCGGACAGGAACTTCTGCATGGTTTCGTAGCTGGGAATTGTCATTTTGTCGGCACCTCTTTTCTTTTCGGTTTTTACTGATACTTTTTTACTGATTATTCAGCCTCTGTAGCTTCTTCCTCGGGATCCTCCAGGGGCTTGCCGTCGATCCATTCCTTAATGTGATAGATCATCGCAACAAGTTTGTCGAGATAATAGGTCAGGAACTTTGTCAGAGCCTCAAAATCGAACTTCATTCTTCTTTGCACCTCTTTCCTCTTTTTATTTGCAGGTTTATACATTTCTGCGCTATTATGATACCATCAAACCGTCAACTTTGCAAGATTTTTTAAGCAGTTTTTTCAATTTTTACATTTAAAACACAAAATCGTAAACTTCTTTGCCGACAAGCGATTTTTTTGAACATATTAACAATAATTTGTGCAATCAACAGCTTTTTTCTTTCCAAATCAGACTGAAAAATATGAACAAAATATGGATAAAAGAGCACATACGGCGTTTTTTCCGGAGCAAAAGAGAGAAACAAAAAAACACCGGACGTGCGCAAAAAAACGCCGTCCGGCTGATTTTATACAGCAGAAAGAATTTATTTGAGCTCGACTTTTGCGCCGGCCTCTTCCAGCTTTGCTTTGAGCTCTTCCGCTTCCTCTTTGCCGACAGCCTCTTTCAGGGTCTTGGGAGCGCCCTCAACGGCAGCCTTCGCATCGGCAAGGCCGAGACCGGTAATCTCACGGACAACCTTGATGACCTTGATCTTCGCAGCAGCGTCAAAGCTGGCAAGTACAACGTCAAACTCGGTCTTCTCTTCCACAGCGGCGGCAGCCTCTGCGGGAGCGGCAACGGCCACAGCGGCAGCGGCGCTGACGCCGAAGCGCTCTTCTACTTCTTTCACAAGCTCGCTCAGTTCAAGCACGGAGAGAGCAGCAACTGCATCGACAATTGCGGTGATCTTTTCAGATGCCATTTTTCATTTCCTCCAAAAATAATTGTTGTTTTTTTTATTTCATGTGTGCCGATCTTATTCGGCGGGCTCCTCAGCGGGAGCAGCTTCCTCGGCGGGAGCTTCTGCGGGTGCGGCATCCTCGGCGGGAGCGGCTTCCTCAGTGGAAGCGGCATCCTCGGCGGGAGCCTCGGCAGCATCCGCACCGCCCTTGTCCACGATCGCCTGAATGGCTCTCGCAAAGGACGCCATAGGCGCCTGGAATACCATACATACGTTTGCAAGGAGCTGTTCCTTGGACGGAAGCTTTGCAAGCTCGTTTAACTTTTCGAGCGTGATCAGCTCCCCGTCGATGAAACCGGCCTTCAAAGTGAAGTTCTCGTGTCCCTCGGCAAACTTGGAGAGAATTTTTGCAGCTGCAACGTAGTCCTCTCTGCTGGTGGCGAGCGCGGTGGTGCCGTTCAGGATATCGTCCATCGCAGCGAGAGCGGTCCCGTTGATCGCGAGACGGATCAGCGTGTTCTTGGCGACGGAATATTCCACGCCGGCTTCACGCAGCTCCTTACGCAGCTTGGTATCGTCCTCCACCGTCGTTCCCTTGTAGTCTACGACCACGCCGGCGACAGCAGCGCCGAGCCTTTCCTTCAGAGCAGCAACCTGTGCTTTCTTTTCTTCTAAAACTTTTACGCTTGGCAAATTGATTTCACCTGCCTTTTTCTAAAATAATAAGCCCTTCCGCCAAACCGACGAAAGGGCATAAAACCATACGTTTTAAATGCACGTTTCCTCGGCAGGCGTTTCAAAACTTTACGCGATAACGCACCTGCTGTCTTAAGAACAGCGGCTATATCGTATCACACGGATACGGTTTTGTCAAGAGATTTTTTTTGAAAAAAACCTTATTCGGCGGACTTGAGCACCCTGTTGGGATTGATCTTCACGCCGACGCCCATCGTGGAGGAAACCACGCAGGAGCGAATATACTGGCCCTTGGAAGCGGCGGGCTTCGCTTTGATCACGGCGTCTAAAAGGGTCGCGTAGTTCTCATACAGTTTTTCCGCACCGAAGCTGACCTTGCCGATCGGGCAGTGGATAATGTTGGTTTTGTCAAGACGGTACTCGATCTTACCGGCTTTCGCCTCGGCGACAGCCTTGGCAACGTCGGGGGTCACAGTGCCGGCCTTGGGGCTGGGCATCAAACCGCGGGGGCCGAGGATCTTACCGAGACGGCCGACCAGACCCATCATGTTGGGAGCGGCAATGCAGACGTCAAAGTCCATAAAACCCTCGCCCTGGATACGGGCGACCAGATCCTCCGCGCCGACGATCTCCGCACCGGCAGCGGTTGCAGCGTCAGCTTCCGCACCCTTTGCAAAAACCGCAACACGCACGCTTTTACCTGTGCCGTTGGGCAATACGACGGCGCCGCGCACCTGCTGGTCCGCGTGACGGGAGTCAACGCCCAAACGAACGTGCACTTCCACCGTCTCATCAAACTTGGCCTTTGCGGCCTTTACGACAAGCTCCAGCGCATCCGTGGAGTCATAGAGCCTGGATCTCTCAACGAGCTTTGCGCTTTCGATATATTTCTTTCCGTGTTTCATCTTCTTCTACCTCCGCTCGTCTCAGTCAACCACAGTGATACCCATGCTGCGCGCGGTACCGGCGATCATGCGCATGGCAGATTCGACGTTTGCTGCGTTTAAGTCGGGCATCTTTTGCTCGGCGATCTTTCTGACCTGCTCCTTTGTGATGGAAGCGACCTTCACCTTGTTGGGTACACCGGAAGCGGTCTCAATACCGCAGGCCTTTTTGATCAGCACTGCAGCAGGCGGCGTTTTGGTGATAAATGTAAAGGAACGGTCGGCATAGACCGTGATCACGACAGGAATGATAAGCCCCATATCGTTCTTGGTCCGCTCATTGAATTCCTTCGTGAATGCCATAATGTTGACGCCGTGCTGTCCGAGCGCGGGGCCGACGGGGGGCGAGGGCGTTGCCTTGCCTGCGGGGATCTGAAGCTTAATTAAGCCTACAACTTTTTGTGCCATAACTGCACCTCCAAAAAAATGTGGTAGTGGCGGGAGTATAAAAGGATTTGCTCCCTCCCACAGCGCCCGACGGGCGCCATAACAGGCCGGTATGCACCGACCGGGTTACCAAAAATCAATCAACTGCGGGCTCGACCTGGTCAAGCCCCAGCTCCAGGGGCGTATCGCGTCCCATCATGGAAATGATCACGCGTACGGTATCGTTTTCGATATCGATATCGTCAACGGTACCCGAAAATCCGTCGAACGAGCCGCCGATAATCGTTACAAGGTCGCCCACCGCGTAGTCCACGCTCACGCTGCGTTTTTCAACGCCGAGCTTATAGACCTCCGCCTCTGTCAGCGGAACGGCTCTGCCGTCCGGTCCGACAAAACCGGTCACGCCGCGGGTATTGCGGATGATATACCAGATCTCGTCGGTCATGCGGTTTTCGCCGGCCTTCTCGTTGTACGAGACCGCCAGCTTTACCAGCACGTAGCCCGGGAAGATCTTCCGCTCGACCTCGCGCCTTTTATCTTCCTTGATCTCAACGACGGTTTCGGTGGGAACGCAAACCTCCAGGATCTGATCCTGCAGGCCGTGGTTTTCAACGATCCGCCGGATGTTGTCCGCGACCTTGTTCTCATATCCCGAATATGTGTGTACCACATACCATTTGTAATCTTCAAACACGGTTCGTTCCTCCGTTTCATGCAAAGTGGAAATCCGGCGTTATTCGCCGGCGTCCGCGGTTTCCTCCTCCAAAGTCTCTTCCTCAGCCTCTTCGTTTGCTTCGGTTTCGGCTTCTTCGGTTTCTTCCTCGTCGGCGCCTGCATCTGCGTCGGCATCGGCGTCATCCGTCACCTCGTCGACCACGGCCAGCTGTTCGCCTGCGCTGACGGCCAGCTGTTTGCCTGCGCCGAACAACGCCGTCAGTCCCTGGTCGATCCCATAGATCACAAGACCGACCACAACGATCGTGGCAAGTACGATCAGACTGGATTTCAAGACCTGCTTCGGACCGGGCCAAACGATCTTTTTAACCGTTCCCACAAAATCTTTCCAAAACTTCTTAACCGTTTTGCCGGCACGGGTAAAAACGTTGCCTTCTTTTTTCGGCTTGGACTGCTTGACTCTTTCCTGCTTTGCCTTTTTTGCGGCTTTTTCGGCCTCTTTCGCGGCCTTCATCGCCTCTTTATCGGCAGTTTTGTCAGCCATACAAATTCATTCCTTTCATTCCGGGCAATTGTTTTTCGCCGTTTACTTGGTTTCTCTGTGCAGCGTGTGCTTTCTGCAGAAACGACAGTACTTGTTCATTTCAAGCCGGTCAGGGGTGTTCTTCTTGTTTTTCATCGTGTTGTAGTTACGCTGTTTGCACTCCGTGCATGCAAGAGTGATCTTGACTCTCATAACGGCACCTCCATTTATTCATGTAGCCTCCCTCTCTATTTCCGCGTCGGGAAAATTAACCCGGAAAATCAGGGCGCAAAAAAAGAACCCTCAGAGAGGTACAACAAATATACCACAAGGGGTTCCGGATGTCAAGTATTTTTTTCGGCGGTTTTTACACAAAGACAAAACCGCGGATCGCCCTTTTGTAAACGCTGCAGTTGAGCTTATGCAGCGCGTCGCCGAGGTCTGCGACGCGGGGATCGTCCGGCATGTCGCACAGCTCCGCAAACTGCGCGCCGATACCGCCCGCCGCGGCGTTCTTGACCGACATATAATAAAAGGAAAAGGCGGCGGCATGAGACAGCGCGTCATAAAGCGCGGGCGAGACCTGCTGGAGCACATCGTACATCTCCCCCACTGCGACGCTGGCGAGCATCGGCGAAGGCAGATACCGGTTCAAGCAGTACTCAGCAGAAAAAACCGAAAGGAACTTCATCTGTTGTAAGAGCACACCCTCCGGCTGCAGTCCTCTTTCGCGCACCATGGCATCCAGCTCCTCCGGCGCAGCCTGATAAGAAAACGCACTGACGATATTGGCCCCAAGCGCCTTGGCTTTGGCAAAATTCCCGTTAAAATGCTGCCGCCCGGACTCCGCAAGAAAATCCGCGGTCTCAGTTGCCTGTGCAGGCGCCTTTCCCACAGCGCCGACAATTTTCATATCGCTGTCGTCAAACATAGAACCCCCATGGCGTCTGCTGGCGCGGACGCAATGAAATATTTCCTTCGGAAATGTGAAATATTTTGCTTTTGCAAAATATGAAATATCTTCTGCGGAGATATGAAGTATTTCGTCAGCAGCGAAACATTATGGACGGGCTCCGCCCGTACCCGTTTTTACATATAATCAAAACCCGAAGGGTTTTCCGAAATATGGCGGCGAAGCCGACATACTTCATACTTTCGCCCTGCGAAAACACTTCATACGCCGAAAGGCGTATTTCATATTGCGCAGCAATATTTCATTGCGGCCGCCTCAGCGGACGCTTGCGGCCGCTTCTGCCGTATCTTCCTCCGCGGCAAGCTTTTTGGCAAGGCGTTTCTGGCGGCCTTTAAAGCTCAACAGCTCGTTTAATTGCGTCTTCGGCGTGCCGTAATCGCCCGGCGCAAGCGGCGTACGGTTGTACATACCGCGGAAATCGCTGCCGCCGGTCATCAAAAGCTTGCTCTTTTTACAAAAAGCATACAGCTCGTCGCTTTCGGTCTTCGTCGCGGACGGATGCCAAACCTCAACGCCATCCAACCCCAGCGGTAGCAGACGTTCGATCAGCGTGTCGTCTCTGTACTCCACCGGATGCGCCAGCACAGCGATACCGCCCGCAGCATGAATCGTTTCAAGAACCTCTTTTACGGGCGCGTAATCCGGTTTCACTATAATATTATGTTCACTTTCAGGAGAAAATAACATGTCGTAAACGGCGGAATAAATCCCGTCGGTCACGCCGCACTCCATCAGCGCATGCATAATATGCTGTTCATACAGATTGGTAGAGCCCGCGGCACAGCGGCGGATCACGTCCGACGTCACAGGGTACAGCTTTGAGACCTTGATCATCATATATTGCGCGGCGCGCTTGGCTGCGGCCGCATTTTTATGGCACAGCCCCTCCAGCCTGTCCGGAAAATCGGGAAGATAACACAATATATGCAACACCTGTCCCGTTTTATCGTCGATCGCAGACAACTCCACGCCGGGGATTACACGTACGCCGTTTCTTTCCCCAATGATTTTGGCCCTGACCGTTCCCGCCTGGCAGTCATGATCCGTAATGGCAAGCACGTCGACGCCTTTATTTTTGGCGAGTGTAATAATATCCTCGATCCCCATGGAGCCGTTTGACAAACGGGTATGGCAATGTAAATCTCCGCTCAAAAAAAGATCCCCCCTACGGTACTTTGTACCGATCCTGTAAGCACAAATACGAAAAACAGCATATTAAGGCAAACTTTATGCGATTGTACAATACAATTATACAACTTCCAATTCAATTTTTCAAGTTTTTTCTTTTCTTTTATTATATTTTTTTATCTAAACATAAACATCTTTTTCAGATCCGAAAAATGATTTTTCGTTCATAAAAAATCATCACTGATACAAAAATGACATTATTCCGAACAAATTTGACAAATCCGTACATACTTCCGAATAACATCTTATAATGACAACAAAAAAAAGGAAGGTTTGTAAAATGCTGCAATCATCATTAGAATATCGGGATAATCTTCAGGAAAAACCGTCATATAAAGAAACCAAGTACAACCATCTGCGTTACATTTTTCCTGCAAAGCTTTGTGCTGCTGCGATCATCGCACTGTTTGCCTGCGTTATCTTATGGCTCATACCTTATTCAAGGGATTTTGATAATTACTTCCCCTGGTTTTGCTGCGCCGGCGCGCTTCTCATACAGACGATTGCGGACCGTTTCCTGTTTGACAGACAAAATGTAAAAACGCACACTGCGGCAAAGATCCTGCGCAGCGTCTTTTCGCTTCTTCCCCTTGTGCCGCTGTATTGGATGTCCTCGTTAATATTGATGATACCGGATGACTATAGTTTTATTATTCTGATGCCCATTCTCGCTGCCCTCGTGGTTTTCCCATGTGTGAGTCTGCTTTACCTTCAAGTCACGAATATCGCCATTGCCTGGAAAAACACGGTCCTCCTCCGCGACCTGCAGTTGATCTCATCGGTTAGCCTCTGCGCTTCCCTGCTCTTTATTCTCCTAATCGCTATCCTCTCCAATCATTAATAAAAACTCCGGGGGGCCGGCAATTTGCAGCGGTGTTTTTGTCAAAAAAAATAAAGGGACGGCTTTGGGCGCCCTCGCTTAGGGATTTGTATGCCGCAGCGGCGCATTTATTTGCGAAATACTGTGTTGCAGGGGTCGGATATCCGTCAGGATTATCCGCCCCCTGCGCCTCGTCTTTCACAAAAAACTGCATCCACTGCAGTGCGAAGCAGTTTTTCTCCAGCTGTTTTTTGTTCTAACAATCTGCCCGGCAAGGGATAATCCTGACGGATATCCCTTGCCGGGCAGGCAGTTCGGGCGAAAAAAAGCGGTAAAAAACCATATAACCCCCTAAGTGAGAGCGCCCTTCCGTCCCTTATTTTTCTATCGTAACCGCATCTCTGTACGGGGAACCTTCTTTTTCCCGTCGGGCGGACAAACGGCGCATCTCACACCGGCTCGCCAAGCGCAAAAAAACATACAGTCCTACCGTAAAAATGCTGCAGCTGAACAGCGCGAAAAAGATATCCAGATCCGTATCCAAAACGCCGGCAAGCGTCGGATTTTGCGCGCCGGTACCGAACACCCGGAAAAACAGGACGTCCGCAGGCGGCTCATACTGCAGGTTCTGGTTGTCGGAGCCGGGGATATAGTAATCGGCAAAAAATTCAAAGAGCTCCCACAAAGTGATCACAACGCAGGAAAACGCGCCGGAGGCCAGCGCCGTCGCGCCGGCGGGCAGCGAACGTCCGCGCCGGGTCGCCCGGATCAACACGAAACCGATCACCACAACGACCGCGCCGGAAATAACGTGCAGATATTTATCGTAATTCTGAAAAACAGCGCCGAGGCCGTGAATCAGAAACGACCCGAAAAAGATCAAAATATTACAGAATGTCTGCACCCGAAAAGGGAGTCTGCCCAAAAACAGCTTCTTAAAGCACAAAAAGCGGATCAGCGGAATGGAAAACGTAGCGGCAAGATTGACGCCCAGCAGTACGATCTCAAAAATATACCCGTCCCGGCGATACCGGCGGATCATCGCCCATACCATCAGGCCGCGCAGCATCCACCAGGAAAAATACTCCAACACATACAGTTCTTTGCGCAGCGCGCGCCATTCGTCCGCAATATAGGCGCCAAGCCTTTTTCTCTGAAAGGTATATCCATAAAACAGACCGTTCGTACCGCCCGCTTTTTTGTTTTTATGCTCAAAAACCGATAGCAGGACAATCCCGCCGACAAGCGCGCCAAGCAGAAGGAACAGGATCCTCAGATCCGTCACGTGCATGGGAAGCTGCCGCGCGCCGCCTTTGCCTTGCCCGAAAATGCGGTAAAACAGCAGCGTCGGCCGCAGAACAATTCCCGCGCATTGATAATCTGCGCCGGGAACGTAATAATCAACAAAAAACAATACCGTCTGCAGCAGGATAAAAAGCATATAGGAAAAACCCGTACCGAATAAAAACCGTTGGAATACGGTCAGGCCGCCGGTTTTTCTGCAAAGAAAGTCATACAGTGCGCTGCCGGAAAAAACACCGAAAAAGCCGAGCGCAAACGTTAAATAAAACTGTGTTTCCATTTTTTCTCCAATCAGTGACAGACCCTTCCCCCGGATTTGCGGCGAAAAAGCTTCCTTGCCGAAATGCAGCAAGCGTTTTTTTATATACCCTTGACCGTCGGATAAAGCCGGCGGCGTTCGGTTCCCATATATTTATATGACGGAAACGAACAAAAGTAATCATAGCACGCTTTTCAAGGAAATGAAAGTAAAAAAAGGAAAAATAAACAATTCTTAATAAACAAAAAAAGACCCCCGTGCCTGAAAACACGGGGACCTCTCTTTGTTTTGCATGCGGCATTCATTGCCGCCGGGTTTGTTTAACTTTTGAACATGCTCCTGAAGAAGGCTGCGATCTTCTTAAAGAAGTTTGCAATCGCCTTGAAGAACTTGATCAGGCCGTTTGGCGCGACCTCCGTATCGGTAATCACGTCGCCCGTCCACTTATTCAGCAGATCGCCGAGGGACTGCTCAAGCTGACGGAAAAATCCGACGTCGCTGGTGGCGAAGAGCTGATTGAGGAAGGAGTAATCGTAATTGAACTTTGCAAGCCCGTTGTTGGTCGCAACGCCCGCGGTAAGCGCGGTATAGAAGATATAGTACACAGTGTACATGATCTTATCCTGACCGCCCTCGCCTTTTGCCATCTGCGAGAAGTTCTCAAGCAGTGAGCACAGGAAGGTGTAGCCGTCGCCGCTGACACGATCCTTCATAAAGCCTTCGATCACCTTGACGTTGCCCGGTTCGGAGATGAACGAGAGTGCGATCTTCAGAATGACCGTGACCATATCGGTCTTATCGCCGGAACCGGAACCGGAGCCCGGTTCGGAGCCCGCATAAATCATCGTGTAATCCTTGGCGTGGACTTCATCGCTGTCGGAAACGCCGGACGGAAGCGTCCATGCTTCGGAGGCGTAGCTGTAATACGGGGAGTTCTTGGAGTTGCCCGCCGTAACAAGCCGCTTGGAGCTGAAGCTTCTGACCTTGCCCATTGTCAAATCGCCGAGGTTGTTCCGGATCAGATCGGCAAGCTGCAGGTCGCCGGTATCGATGCTGTTATTGAGTTTATCAAGCAGCGTATCTACCAAAGCGGCGAGATCCAGCGTTGCAAGATCGATGCCGATCAAACCGTAAAGGTCGACCTGCGGAACACCGTCTTCAAATACGACCTCGTTATTTTCATCCTTGAGGTACAGGCTCTTGCCGGAAATGTTCACATCCTTGAGCGCAGGCTCGATGATGGTAAGCACCTCGTAGATCGGGTTGAGCAGGTTTTTGAATGCGGAATCCAAACCCTGAGAATTGACGAAGTAGATCACCGCGGGCAGCTCCGAGAAGATCTCGGTCAGCGGATCCGCCAGGATCTCGTTCACCCGGTTCAAGATCGGATTGAGGATGTTCTCCAGCATGGCCGTATCTGCCGCGCGGTTGGCTGCCAGCGCTTCTTCGGCCGTCATGCCTTCGGTGTCGGGCCGGTTGGTCGCCGCCTCAAACGCCTCCTGCGTCAGAACGTAGGTGTTGGTCTCCGGGTTGCCGCCGAGCAGCGCTTCCAGGATCGGCACGATCGCGTTCTGGTATCCGTCCGCACCGCGGATCACAACGTAGTCAAAGCCTTCGCGGTTGGAGAAGAGCGCGATATCCTGACCGGTAAGCAGCCATCTGAGGATGGGCGCCGCGGGACTGAGCATCTCACTGATCGCATGGATGAAGGACTGTTGGTCGCCTTCCTCGAAGTCTTCGGGGACTGAGGCGTTGATCAGCGCGTTCAGATCCACCTGCAGCGAGCTGCTGAGAATTTCCACGACCTTATCGAAGAGCTCGTCGCCGACCTTATCTTTCAGGCCGCTGATAGCGCCGGAAATGGCGTCTGCGATCTTTTCAAGCAGGCTCCTCTTATAAATGCTGTTGCCGAGCAGGCCGTTGATGATCTCATCCAGGCTGCGGTAGGTGCCTCCATTGCCGTTATCGATGCCGAGCAGCGTGATATACGTATTGATGAGCAGCGTCAAGTACCGCGTCATGTATTCGCCCATCTCTCTCTTGTAGAGCGGACCGTACATTGCGCCGTCCAGCAGCGAGGTGCCGCCGGAGCCGTTGACGTTGAGCGGCGTCAGGATCTTGCCGGCTTCCGCGCCGCCGCCGTTGATGTCGTATTGCGTCCAGATCCAGTTGTAAGGACGCATCTTTACTTTCTTCACATAATTCGGATTGTACAGGAACGCCTTCACCATTTCAAAGATCATGGCGGCGTTGTCGGGATCGTTCGGGTCGATCAGGTTTTGGATAAACGCCGCGTTGCCCTCATAGGTCGCAACGTCAAGCACCAGCTCCAGCAGGATGGTCAGCATGTCGTGCTTTTCTTCCGTATCGGAATAGACCATCTTGAAGTTGACCAGACCGCCGTAGCTTTCGCCGTACACCAGTTTACCGAAATAGAACTTGGTCAGGTAATCGCCGATGGGCTCGCCTTCCTCGTCGGAGAGAACGAGACCGGTCTTCTCCTGAACCAGCTTGAAGATGAAGGAGAAGTCGAGATGATCCAGATCGATCTTGAGCAGACTGCCGAGCGACAGCTCCCTGCCGATCGCCTTGCCGGCCGCCTTAAGCAGGCTGTCCACAGGCGCCAGCAGGTTCTGTGCGCTTGCGCCGAGGCCGTTGGCGTTGATGAAGTAGATCAGTTCAGGCAGCAGGGACAGCACTTCCTCCGCCGTTCTGTTCTGATAGAGCAGTTCATCCACGCGGGTGAAGACCTTGATCAGGATATCGGTGAACGCTTTGTTAAAGTCGAGCTTGCCGTTTTCATCGTACGTCAGCGTAATGTTCGTATCAACACCGAGCGCGTAGAGGATCGGCGCAAGACCGTATTTGTATCCTTCGCCGCCGTTAATGACCAGCGTGGCGGGCTCGCCGTCCTCCAGATGTGTGAAGAAGCGGTACGTGCCGCCGAAGAGCAGCCATTCCAAAACGCGGTTCGCGGGGCTTAAGATGCGGGCGAATTCCGCGGAGAAGGCCGCAATCTTTTCTTCGGAGGTCATGTCGTCCGTGATGCCGGCGTTAAACGTTGCCGTTTTCAGACTTGCAAGATCCTCTGCGCCGAGCAGCGCGCCGACCGTGTTAAGCACGTCGTCGCTGAGGATGTCGTCAAGTCCCGCAAGCGCGTCGGTGATCATGCCGACGATCTTGGCGCCGAATTCATCGCTGAACAGATCAAGCTTCTCTGCGAGGAACTTGGAGAGCGTCATCGTCTCGTCCTTCATCACCATCTGCAGGACCTGCGCGACGGTGCCGTCCAGATCGTCAAGCAGCGCGCTTGCCAGATCCTCGGACCAGAGGTTCAGGCTGGTACCGGGGTTGGTATGCTCGTACTTGAGGTAGTTGGTGGTCCGCTCGATCTGCGCGGGCAGCGTGTTGGAGCTCGGATTTTCGATCACGGCAAGGATCGCCGCCTTCAGGGCGTCGGCGTCCGTGATGTTCAGGAAGTATACCCAGTTGATCAGCGCCATTTCGCCGGACTGTACGCCCTCGGTCAGCAGCGCCTTGAGCACCATGAAGTTTTCTTCCGTGAACTCGGACTTGGTATAATAGGTCTTCCCTTCGACAGGCGTTTCGTCCTCTGTCGCTTCGTACTTATCGTCTTCGGTCTTCTCGTAGTAGACCGTTTCGGCGTCAAACGCGTCGCCGGGGAATTCGGTATACGTCGGGCCGAGCGCCTTTTGAAGGATACCCGTGATCGGCGCAGCGTTACCGTCATAGAGGACGACCTCCAGCACCACGCTGAGCAACATCGTCAGAATATCGCCTCTGTAGATCCTTTCGGCGGTATTCTCGGTGATCATCTTATAGGTCACGTACTCTGTCAGGCTGTTGTCGGCGTTCCTGACAAAAACGTTCGTATGGCCGGCGGAAGCACCGTAGCCGACGTAGAATTTTTCAAGGATGTTCTCTTCCACGCCGTCGCCGTCAAAGTCGCGTGTAAACACTTCGTTGAGCTTGAGGCCGTTCAGCGCGCTGATCTTGGTTTCCAGGATGCGGAAGATGCCCTCCAGGTCAAGGTTCATAATATCAATGCCCGCCTGATCGGTGATGAAGTCGAAGATATCGGCGCCTTCCACATAGAGGACGTTGTCTTCTTCATCCTTCAGCTCGTTGCCCTCGTCGTCTCTCTGCGGCACCTTCAGCACGCCCATATCCACCAGCATGTTGCCGGCGGTCTTAATGGAACCGAGCAGGTTCTCAACCGCGGTCGCAAGACCGTTGGCATTGATAAAGTAGAGCAAATTCGGCAGCAGGCGGAGCGCCTCGTCCACAGGATTTGCAAGGATCTCGTCTACCCTGTCGAACACTGCGTCTATAATGCCTTCCAGGTTTTCTTCGCTGGACATCTCGCCCACCACAAGCTGGTCGGTGAATTTCACGCCGAGCGCGTCAAGGATGGGCATCAGGCCGTAGGCAAAGCCCTCGCGGCCCGCGATCTTGAGCAGTTCGCCCTGCAGGCGCGCGCCGGTCACGGGATCCACGTTGCCGCTCGCGGCGTCGACAAAGAAGCCGTAGTCTTTGCCGAAGAGCAGCCAGTCAAGCAGCGGATACAGCGGCTTGATGATTTCCATGAGACCCGCCTTGAAGGTCGCACGGTTGGTCACGTCTTCCTCTTTGAAGGACAGGCCGTTCCAGGCGGAGAGGTCGCAGTTGAGAAGCAGGCCGACGATATTCAGGATGCTGCCGATCTTGGCAAGCAGGCCGTCGACAAATTTCTCATATTTCTCTACGTAGTAGGTCTTATCGGTATGCAGCTCGGTATCGGCTGTTGCAGTATAATCGTCGCCGGTCTTTTCGAAGTACGTGACGCCATCCTCGAACGCGGCGCCCTCGAACTTCTCATAAAACCTCACGTAGTAAGTCTTATTTGCCTGCGGCGTCTCATCCGTCGTTGCGGCGTATGCGTTTCCGACAAGCTCATAATAAGTCGTCTCTTCGTCGAAGCCCTTGCCGTTGATCAACTCCATGATCGCCTGCAGGTTCTTCGCGCTGTACAGCTCGAAGCTGCCGTTGATCAGTTCACCCAGCGTCTTGGCCTTGGTGTCGTCGTCGCCGGCGATAAGGGTCAGGATCGCGTCGATGGTCGTACCGAGATTATCGTACAAGCCGTTTGCAACGGTTTCCGTCCAGTCGGACTTGTAAGTCAGATAGTTGTTGAACGGCGTGCGCGGCGCAACGTAGACGCCGTCGACCAGGCCGGTCGTGGTGTTATATTCATTGTCGCTTGTCTCGTTGAAGTAGTTCCAGTGGTAATCGCCGGGCAGCACCTTGGTCGCAAGCGTATCCAGCGCGTTCACAATGGCTTCAACTGTGCCGTCCTTGAGCTTGAGGGCGATATCCAGCGCCTTGGCGTTGTCGCCGTGAAGGATCAGTTCGACCGCGAAGTTGATAATGATGGTAAGCATGTCAGCCGGCGTCTCTTCGCTGGTGTAAACCATGGTGCCTCTGGGCTTGCCGTTGGCGGAGACGGACAGCTGAATGGCGCCGAAGAAGAAGTTCTTGATCTTTTCGTAGGTCAGGAATTCATTCTCACCGCCCGCGGGAGTGATGATCTCAAACTTAACTGCCTCAACGGCGGGTTCGGTCTCAGTCGCTTCCTTCGCCTTTACGCTGAGCAGGCTCTCAACGATACCGATCACCGCGGCAAGATCCAGATGCATGATGTCGACGTCGCCGAGATCCACGCCGAAGCCCTTGAGCAGCTTGTTAATATCGCCGCCCTCGGCCACCTCGTTGATCAGCGCCATCGGCGCGGCCAGCAGGTTGGAAACGCTTACAGACAAACCGTTTGCGTTAATGAAGTACAGCAGGTTCGGGATCAGCTCCAGCACCTCGTTGATCGGGTCGGACAAAATTTCGTCTACGCGTGTGATCAGCGCATCCACGATCTTGGGCAGCATGGTGGAGATCGTTGAATTCTCATCCGTCTCAGGCAGAGACTCCACACCCAGCATCTCCAGGATCGGGATCATGCCGTACTCATAACCGTTGGAGCCCTTAATGGACAGCAGCACTTCGTAGGAATCGGGAATTACGTTGCCGTTTTCATCATACCGGACAGCGTCAAAGTATTCCAGAGAATTGTTTTCGCCGAAGAAGAGCCAGTCAAGAATGGTATCCAGCGGGCTTAAAAGCTCACACAAGCCGTTTACAAAGCCCTTGCGCGGGTTGACCGTTCCGGCTACGGCGTCCACATATCCTTCGACCTCGCTCGGTGTGAACGCGTCGATATAGCCGATCGCCGTCTGGTCGGAGTATCTGGAGAAATCGATATCGATCACAATATTCAGCAGATCCAGCACCACCTGCGGGATCTTGCCCACAAGCTCGATCAGCTTGTCGCGGATCTTGTTCAGATTTTCAGCCGTAAAGACGTCCAGCTGGTCCAGCGCGCCGGCCGCGCCGCCGTTCAGCAGCTCGCCGAGCGTCACGTCGCCCAACACCTTCTTTTCGTCAAGCTTCGTCATTGAAAGGACCTGCTCGATCAACGTCGCACGGTTATCGTAAACGTAGTTGACCAGATCCTCGCTCCAGTCGCTGGCGTAGGTCAGGTAGTTGATGGTGCGCTCCGGCATTGTGAAGCGCGTGTTTTCATCGATGACGACGCTGTTTCTGACAAGCTTTGTATGATCGGAGAGGGTGTAATAGGTCTTACCCTCGGCAGGCGTCTCGTCCGCCGTTGCGGCGTATTCTTCGCCGGACAGCTCGTAGTACGTTACGCCCTCGGCAAACGCTTCGCCTGTGAACTTGTCGTAAACGGCTTTTTCATCGTAAATATTCTTTTCGGGATCAAAGTACAGCCAGTTGATATCCTGTACGTCCACCGTAAAGCCGTCGCTGAGGAACTGGATGGCGGCCTCCACGATCGCCATGATGGAATCCTTGTTCTTGTTGCTCTCAAGCGCTTTGCCGAGCAGGTTTGCAATGGCTTCCTTGTTAACGGCGTCGCCCTGATCGTCGTCCCAGAGCAGAACGTCAAGAACAAAGGAGAGCATGATGGTGATGAAGTCCGCGAAATCCTCTTCGTCGGAGAAGGCCATCTTGTAGGCCGCCTTGCCGCCGACGCCGCCCATGGAGGTGTAGCGATAGATATCGCCGATCTTGAAGTACTGCAGCTTGTTGCCGGCCGGATCGGTGATCTCGATGTCGGAGATCGCTTCCAGCAGCTCAAAGATATACTTCAGGTTGATGCCCCGCATGGAGAAGGTGGGCAGGTCGTGGACGTAAACGGTCTTCGTCTCGCCCTCTTCGACGACGGTTTGGGTCTTATGGCCCTCCATCATTTTTTCCAGACCGCTCTTGAGCGCCTTGTTGATCAGACTGTCGACCACGGTGATATCCAGCTCGTCACTGCCGAGGATGGAGGTCAGGGAGTTGACCAGCGTCAACGGACCTGCAAGCAGGTTTGCGACGACCGTCTGCAGACCGCCGGCGTTGATGAAGTAGATCAGCTCGGGAATCAGGCTGACGATCTGGTTGATGGGATCGGAAAGGATCTCGTCGATGCGGTCGGTCAGGGACGTCAGCAGATCGGTAATGAATTCCGCTGTGTTATATCTGTTGTGTTCCGCATCAAAGTAAGAGGACGCAAGCTTCAGGCCCTTGCAGCCGAGCGCCTCCAGCAGAAGCACAAGGCCTTCGCCGTAGCCGTCGGAGCCGGGCAGGGTGATCAGCACTTCGTTCTGGCTGACGGACGTGGAACCGTTGAAGAAGGTGTAATGGTCGCCGAAGAGCAGCCAGCCGAGCAGCTTCTCGGCGGGGTTGACCAGCAGGGAAAGACCCTTAATGAAGTCTTCGCGGCCGTTTACGATATAGGTCACGCCGCCGCCGCGCTCATAGTAGGTCACGCCCTCGGCAAATTCGCCGATCACGGCGCCCGTTTCGCCCACATATGCGACAGACTTGGTGTAATACGTCTTGCCTTCCTGCGGTTCGGTATCGTCGGTGATCTCGTAACTGCCTTCGTTCAGAACGTAGTAGGATTCGCCGCCTGCAAATTCCGTTCCGGAGAATTCGGCATAGGTGGTTTTATCATAATAGTAGGTCTTGGCTTCGTCGATCTCTTCGTCGGCGGTTTCCTTATCCTGATAGTTCAGGTACGGCAGGAGATGATCACCGTCCGTGATTGCGCCGTCGACCGGACCGGTCGTAAAGTCGAAATCCTTCCAGGAGAGCAGATCGGCACTGAGCAGCTGACCGACAAAGTCCACAAGCTCTTCCGTGACGGCAATGTCCCCGATCTTTAATTTGCCCTCGAACAGGAAGCCCTTGAGCAGCGTGATCAGCTTGTGCAGGTTCTCGCCGGTAAAGAAGACGTCGACGTTCAGCAGATCCAACTGGCCGAGCGAAGTAATATCCTTGTACTTGTTCTCATCGACCATCTTGAGCACGCCGAGGATAATGCTCTCCAGGCCGGCGGCTGTGGTGGCGGCCTTGGAGTAGGTCCACTGTGTGGCGTAGCTCAGGTACTGGAAGGTATAGGCGGGCACGCCGAGTACGCGCTGCGTATCCGGATCGATATCCGCAGCCGCAAGGTTGAAGGTCCTGTCAAAGTAACCCCAATCCACGTTCTCATAAACAATGGAGGACGGATTTTTCAGCGCCTCGACGATCTGTTTGACCAGACCGTCCTTCTTGATCAGCGTATCGATCGCCTCGGGGTTGGAATAGGCCTTATCCTTATACCCGTTGTTCGGATCCTGATAAACGCCTTCGTCCATCAGGATCTCCACCAGCAGCGTGATAAACACCGTGATGAAGTTTGCACGGTTTTCTTCCGTTTCACCGTCCAGCGTGGTCAGATCCATGGTAAACGCGGGCTTACCGGTGATGGAGTCAAATACACGAAGCCGGCCCATGTAGAAGGTCTTCAAATACGTGCGCAGATCTTCGCGGAAATAAAGTCCCGTGAATCTGGTCACAAGATCCAGTACGCCGCCCATCGTCAGGTCGGACAGATCCAGACCCGCCAGATTGGAGATGGAGAACTGGTCGCTGATATCCAGCATGGTGTTGATCGTATCCAGTACCGTCTTTACGGAACCGAGAATATTCTCCACGGCAACGGAAAGACCGTTGGCGTTGATGTAATAGAGGATGCCGGGCAGCCGGTCAAGCAGCCAGGTGACGGGATTTGCCTTGATCTCGTCAATGAAATCAAGAAGCATCTGGATCATCGCATCGATGAAGGCCTCGCCGTCGTACTTGTGCTTACCGGAGCCGCCTTCGATCTCAAAGGCGCTGGTCTTATACTGTTCATCCAGCGCATCGCCCTTGATCGCCTCAAACAGCGGGACAAGGCCGCGCTCGTAAAGGTTCAGACCGTTGAGGATGATCTGGTCTCTCGCTGCCGCGATATCCTCGTCGGAGCCGGTGCCCATGGTCTTGAACAGACGGTAATCGGACTCCAGGAAGAGGAACGCCACCAGCTGCGCGGCGGGATGCAGCAGCTCCTGCAGCGCGGCGACAAAGGTATCCATGTCGCAGACGTAGTCGGGATCGGTTTCCACGAACCACTTGTAGTCTTTGTTTGCGTAATACTCGACAACGGTTTTTGTGTCCACGATGCAGTAGTAGGTCCTGCCCTCCGCAAACTCCGTTCCGGTAAACGCGGTATAGGATGCGGTAAAGTAGGTCGTATCGTCCTGCGGCTCGGTATCCTCGGTGACCACATACTCGCCGTCGCTGTATACGTAATACGTTTCACCTTCTTCGAATTCCGAACCGAGGAAGATCCTGTGGACGGCGGTGAAATATTTTTTGCCCTCCTGCGGGGAAGTATCGGCGGTGCGCACGTACCGGGTGTTTTCATCTTCCACCTCGTGCTCGCCGTAGACGATGATCCCGTTGTCGATCCAGACGTTGAGGTTGACGTCGAGCGTGGTGCCGACAAGCCCTACAAGGCTTGCGGGCACTTTATTGTACAGCTTTGCAATAAGGCCGACGATGGTCTCCATCATTTCGGCGGAGGCAAGCTTGTTGTTTAACAGATACTCCACAAAGTCGGAGAACGTTGTTATCGTGTCCTTGTCACCCGGCGCCACCAGGTTATCCTGTTCGCGCAGCACCGCCGCGGTCAGGAAATCCAAAATCGTGGCAAGCATGTTGTCGGTCGCCTTGGCGGTGTCGTAGGTCCAGTCGGTGACCAGATAATAAAGCGCCGGCATGGAGTGATACTGTTTTAAGTCGCTGCTCACGAATTGGCGCAGCTGTTCCCAGTTATCCCGGTCGGGGTCGGCGTACAGCACTTCGCCCGTCATGGGATTGACGTAGCCCTTGTTTGCGTCATAGAGCAGATAGTCCCAATCGGGCACGCCGGTGGGATTTTCGCTGGTTTCGCCGAAGATCGCCTTCAAGCCCTCCACAAGGCCGTGGACGGTGGTCTCGGGGCCTGTGGCGGAGGTACCCAGGTTAAAGAATTCATCGATCGCCACGTCGTTGCTGCCGAACATGAGCAGGTCGAGCACCACGGACAGCGTGACCGTCAACACGTCCGCGCCGTAATAGTCAAGCGTAAAGTACCCCTCGCTGCCGGTGTAGGAGGTGCGCAGCAACGAGCCGTCCGCCTTATAGGAAACGCCGGCCTTCATGATACCGTAGGTCACGCCATTCACGGTTTCACCCTCGCACATGCCCTCAAAGCCGTACGTGATCGGCGCAAAATCAATACCGGTAATGCCCTTGCCGATGGTAAACAGGGACTGTACGGTCAGGTGGTCAAGCTGTACGTTCATCAGCGCGTCCACAGCGGCGGGGTTGCTCTCGCTTGCCATATCGGGCGAGAACTTGACGATCTTATCCGCGATGAACTTTGTAAGCGCGGTAACGGTATAGGTGTCGGGCACCGTATAGCCGAGCAGCTTGGAAAGCAGATAGCCTGCCAGGTTATTCAGATCCACGTCCACAATGGGCCGTACGGTATCCACGATCACGAACACGGGTTTCAACAGGTTATCCACCAGCGTGGACAGACCGTTGGACTGGATAAAGTAATACAGCTTCGGCAGAAGGTCGAAGATCTTTTGCAGCGGGCTCTTGGTGTAAGTCACGCCGTTGATCTCATAAGTGGAAAAGGTAAGGATATCATCCAGCCGCTGGAAGATCTTATTCACAAGGTAGTAAAGTCCGTTTGCAGCGCGTTCGGCTGCCTCTTGCTGCGTACCGCCCTGGGCGCCGGAGATGGCATAGGCGTTTTTATACTCTTCCTGCGTAAGCAGGTCTTCAACACCCAAGACCTCCAGCAGCGGGATCACCGCGCCGTTGTAGCAGTCGTAACCTTTGATCTGAATTGCGGGCGTCGGATAACCGGTCGCCGTTAGATCCTGAACGTTCCAAACGAGATAGTCGTAGAAGAACATACCCAAATCATCCGCGCTGAGCAGCAGCGAAATCACCGGCGCAAGAGGCTCGATCAGCGAGGCCGTCATTGCGATGAATACTGCGCGCGCGTTGTCGGCGCCGTCCGTCAGAAGAAGCGTATCATACATATTCGCGCCCGTCCACTGGATGACGGAATCGTTTGTCACCTTGACGCTCCAGTTGAAAGCGGTCTCGCCTTCATCGTTTTGGGCAGTCGTAAAGGAAATCTGCCAGAAGTCGTTCGAGTAGGATGCAGCCCAATAACCTGCATAGCTTTCGCCGGGGGCAAAGGGGATCAGCATCAGCTTTTTCCACTTGCCGCTTTTGGCGTTATACTCGCCGACCAGGTATTTATTGTAGTTGCCGTCGCCGTCCGGCAGCAACAGGATGCCGGTGGCGTCCTCTTTGATCTTTTGCAGCTCCTCCAGCTGATCGTCGTTGATCGGCGTCGCGTTTTTGTTTATTTCGTCCGTGAACATCTCGTCCGTAGCGGTTTTCGGTCTGGCAAGGCCGGGCACGCTTTCGGGGATCATATCAAAGAGATAGCCGTAGGTCTTATACCATGTCAGCACGTCGACGCCGAGCTTATGGCCGGACATCTCAAGCTGGTCGCGAACCATATTTGTGATCATCGCCTGGCCTGCCAAAGACTTGCCGAGGCCGACAAGCGCCTTGACCAAAGAGGTCATCGTGCTGTTGGAGAACAGACCGTTGATCGTCTTGCTCAGCCATTCGCTGACGCTGTCGACGCCGAGGTCGGTAAACAGACTCGGCACAAACGCACTGATGGTTTCCGTGAGCGTATTTTCCAGATCGTTATAGAACAGCTCCGCCTTGTTGCGGGTCCAGTCGTTCTCCTTCAGGTATACAAAGTTCGCCGCGGAAACGCTGGAATAGATCTTTGAGGAAGCTGCAAGATGATACTTATCCGAAGCATCGGCGGAAATATACCAGTCGTATGTCGCCATCTGATAGGCCTGCCCGTAAGTTTCGACCCTGCTGCCGAACTTATACGTCGCCCCGTTGGGCACCAGCAGCTCCATAAGCGCCGCAAAGGACATGTCGGCGTCCACACCGGCAAGGATCGCGTCCAGATCGCCGCCCAGACCGTCCGCGCCGAAGTTCGCCATGATCTTACTGACCAATCCGTTTTGCTTAACGACGCGGAAGACATAGTTGAAGACAGCGTACAGCACCTCCGCCGTGTCGGCGCGAACGTAGTAATAATCCGGCGCAGCGATCAAATCCAGAACCTGTTTTTGTTTGCCGTCCTCGGTCACGGTATGATAGCCGGTGTTCGAGTTGAAATTGGCCTTTCGCGGACTGTCGGTGCGCAAATACTTCGTTCCCATCTGGCCAAGACGCGCCAGGTTGATGGCGGGCAGCTCCAGATCCGGCAGGAAATTCAGAAGAATGGAGTTCAAGCTGGTAATGTCAAAGGGCAGAACATCGCTAAGGTTTACTATGTCGCCGACCAGCAGACTCTTATTATCCACAAGTTTAATATTTTGGACTTTGTCGTTAACAAGGTTTTTGATGGGATTTCTCAACAAATCGGCAAGTTCAGTCAATCGGACGAAGCCCCATAACTTGACGTCTTCAAAATCAATATCATTTTTGTCCAGAATTTCAACGGACAGCTTGACGGTCAGGTTGGTGGAAAGGCCCTCCACCAAAGGCGTAACACAGCCGTATGCAAGGTTATAAGCAACGTTCGGCAGAATGGACATCAGCGTGTTGATCGGCGCCCCCGCCAGGTTGTTGACCAACGCCAGCAACGGATAGAACAGGCCGTAAACCAGTTCCTCCGTGGTACAGCTGTCGCCGGACGAGCCAAGCGTGCTCGACAGCGGGGAATCCTGTGTATACGTATCCGTGCCATATTCTGCATGCGTGCCCCAAATACCGAGGCCCTCCATAACGGGCGCCCACAGATTATCATAGCCCCGCATACCGGTCAGCTCAAGCGTGACAGAACCGACCGCTAGCAGCTTTGTAATTTTAGCATAGGTGCCGTTGGCAAGATCACCCAGCGCGTTATCAAACAAGGTGCTGCCGTCCGTGATCTTAACTTTAGACCCTTCTCTTGCGCTCAATGCAAGAATCCTGTTCAGCGGAGCGCTGAAATCGGCGTTGGTGAACAAGGTCTGCAGAATGGAGATCGCAGCGGAGAAAAAGTAGCCCATGACCTTGATGAATTCATCAAATTTCTCATTTCTTCCGTTGGCGCCTGTGTAAACCGTGTCAGTAACGCCCCATGAATACATGGCGAAATCATTTTTATTGAGGACCGGTTTTCCGTCCTTGTCGACATCCTGAAAACCTTCCCGCATTTCACCGGTATCCTGGTCAAGCGGGTGGATGTTGTTAAAATAGCTCCAGTCCCTGCCGGCAAGCTGAAGATCGTGCATAAAGTCGGCATGCGCCGTTTCAAACCCGGCGATCGTTTTCAGTTTTTTATAAAGCGAACAGGGATAAATATACAGACCGATTCTCTCGAAAATTTCAGGGAACGTCAATGTGGGATCTGCACTGGGATCATAATGGTTTCCATCCAAATAAACGTCGACAACGGCGCTTGAAATTTCCAGGCCGGGGACGCCGCCGAATGAATTGATCAGCAATCTCAAATCCAAAGCGCCGTCCGCAGTGCCCTGCGCGGGAACAATGGGACTTTCGCCGCTGACGAAAGAGTTCAACAAAGAGTTCTCGGGATCAAACAGATCTGACAGCAACCCGTCCAGCAAATCAGTCAGCATCGGGAACAGCAAAGCGATGATCGTGTTCACCATGTCGTCGCTGAACAGGTATTCGTTCAGAAGCTGGTGTATATAATCTTTCAGGCTGCTGATCTTATTTCTTTCATACACGCCGATCAGACGGGCAAAATTTTCATTGGCAAGGAAGCCGTCCAGTCCGTCGATCGCCCGTTTGACAACCGCCTTGGATACGACGTAATTCTCGCCCGTTACGCGCGCGATATCCGTGCTCATCCTGGTGCGGGTAAGGAACACTGTCTTCGTGTCGTCGTCGGGATGGTCGGGATCGTGCGTCGCGCTGGAAATGGTTGTAAACGTGTTCCACACGTAAATGTGCGACTGCGCGGCGGTAACTCTCTCACGGAAACCGTTCCCCGCGGGCAGCACGATCGCGTTCAGTCTGCTCTTGATCGTCGACATCGTAGATACGCTGACGCTGTGCGAGGTAAATGCAGCACTGTCTGCATTGACCGCCTCATACAAATCGCTCGACGCGCCGTCGATCACGGTATTGTCGCCATCCTTATGCGAGACCTCATAGTATTTTGTCGCGGCGATCAGCGACTTGACGATGGAGGCGTTTGCGGACGTGATCCCATGCTGATTGACCTCGTCCCAAAGGTTAAAGGAGCGATTGTAAAGACGGTCGTAAACCTCCTGATAGAGAGAGGCGATATACGTGTTAAAGCTGTTGATAATGGCCTGATACCGGTCGCGGATCGCAGGCGTGGTATTGTTTTTGATATCGTCGAAAGCGGTCGTCAGCGCATTGTATTTTGCAAGCGCCTGACTGATATAGGACGGATCGAACTCGGTATCGCCGTTCTGCGCCGCAATATATTCGGCGGTGAACAGCTTTTCATCGCCCAGATACAGCGCGTTGCCGGAGATCATCTCCGACATAAGCCATGCATAGTTCTCCGCAAAGACCGCATCGGATTCGCCGAATGCGCGGTATTCTTTTTCCTCCAGCAGCGCATCGTAAAGCGTCTGTATGGCATCCGCGTCAAAGAGCGCAGCAGTGGTCTCGGCATAATCCGGGTTCGCGATCAGCTGCAGTGCATACGAAAACAGATCGATTGCAGCCTGCAGATCAGCGTTTGAAACCGGGCAATCCTGGCCCGCAAGCAGATAATCCTCGCTGCGGTAGGAATAGTTGCCCACCGCGAGATAGGATACGGGCGACGCCGTGTAATAGGTCTCAATATCCGCAACGTCCGGCTCGTTGACCCTCGTCACGACGGTGCGCGTGCCGGTGTTGTCCACCGTGAAATAGGTCGCGTCCTCCTGCAGCTCCGTGGCGGTCACTCTGTGCAGATTGCCGTAGGCGCTGTCTGCCGGCGCCGTATATTTTTCCGGTGCAGCGTTATTCATCATGTAATCAACAGCTTCAGCCACCGTGGTGATCTGACAGATCGCGATCAGACGGCTCATCTCGTTGATGTACGCGGTATACTCATCCGCACTGTAGCCGTATTTCAGCTGCAGCATATTCAGCACGTCGGCGGTCTGCGCATCAAGGATATCCTTAAAATCCTGCGCCTGCTTCTTTAAGAACGCCAGCCGCAGATAGTCGTCTTCTTTATAATTGCGCTTGTTGAGATATGTGGTAACGGTATCGTCGCCGTTGTCGATCGTAATGTTCTGTCCTTTGATCCAATTCACATACGGACGCAGGCTGATCGCCGTGCGTGCTCTGCCCATGGCGGAAAGGAACGCATCGTAGTCATTGATCGCCGTCTGCGTGATAAAGGTCTCCACCACGTTCTGCGAAACGTCCGTATTCAGCGCCTGCCGCAGCGGCGCATACGCGTCGATACGCGCGTTGATCAGCGTGTTGGTCAGATCGTACACGCTGGACGCATCCGCCTGATAGGCGGCGTAGTCCGCGGCAAAGGACGCCTCGTTTACATAATCCAGGTACGCCGTTACGGCGGAGATATCCACATCGGCTCCGGAAACGGACACAGACGCATTATCGTTCGTATAAAACACGCTCACAAGCGACGCGTTTTCTTCCGGGCTGGTCTTTACCGTGGCCGTTACCGTGAGCAGATATTCGGTTTCCACGACCGACTCTACGTCGTACGCGGTCGCGTAATCCGACAAAACGGCAGCCTCCGCCGTACGCGTTGCGCCGATGGTAAAGACAAAGCCTTCTTCCCAGTTTGTCTCCACTTCGGTCGCCAGTACGTGCAGCGTCGCATTGGCGGACGGGTTGCCCCAGTAGGTCGTATCATTCTCTGTATCGGCCAGAGCGGCGTCCGCCCCCTTCGGAATGATCTCCGCTATAAACGCCTGCTGGTATGCGTTCAGATCCTGTCCGCTCTTGGAGCGGTACTTGGTATTGACCTCGCTCAGGATCTGCTCCAGCGCAAGACGGTTATGTGCGTACGTTTTGTCCGCATCGTTGGAGAGCGACGCAAGGATATCCGCCGTCGCCCGAACGATTTTGTACATATAACCGTTCTCGGTCTGGTCGTTCACCGACGTCGACATGCCGTCCGCGGCTACAGTCACGCTGTAGCCGTGCTGCGCATCCGTGGCGAAATACCCCGCGTTATATGCAGTGTACAGCGCATCGGCAAGTGTGTTCCACTGCGTTGCCGATACGGCCAGCGCCTTCGGCGCCAGCGTGGGAAGCGCGATACTGAAGCAGCTTGCGGCCATGACGACCGAGAGCAGCAGGCTCAGCGCTTTTGTGGAAAGTTTACCTTTCGTTCCCATTTCATTCACTCCTTTATAAACCATGGAAAACGGGAGAATTCTCCCTTGATTTTCAACCTTTTTTGCGCCGATTTCTGTTTTTGGGCGCACTTTGGGTATACTTTATCATCTTCATTATACAGCACAAACGCCTGATCTGTCAACAATCGAGGGACGAAAGATATCGCCAAAAATCATTTGTTTTTCATATGGATTTTGCACAAAGAAACCCTTTATTATTTTTCAGGAACACAGAACCGCACACGCCGGATCGCATCATTATTCTTAAAATACAAAAAACGTCCGCGCAGCCAAAAGGCCGTGCGGACGAAACGTTTGGTTCCGTTTGGATTATGGATTTCGCGTTACACGATGGTTTTTACCCACACGCGTTTCTTGATCAGGATATAGCCGACGATATCCTTGATAAAATCCAGACCGTAAACGATCGGGAACATCCAGTGAATATCCAGCTGCAGCGCGTAATGCAGCAAAAAAGCGGTCGGCACCGAGATAAGCCACAGCATCCCGCTGTCAAAGAAAAAGGTCACAAGCGTCTTGCCGCCGCTGCGTACCGTAAAGTAGCTGGCGTTGGCAAAGGCGACCAGCGGCAGCATAAAAGCGTCCACCCGGATAAAATACGCGGCAAGCGCGCGGGATTCGGCGCTGGTCTTATAAAGCAGCGGGATCTTATCGCCGAAAATGAACAGCAGCGCGCCGAGCACGACGCTCAGCAGCATGGAAAAGGTGATCAGCTTGCGCACGGTATCCACCGCTTCCGCATGCTTTCCCGCTCCGAGCGTTTTGCCCGCGATAATGCCGATGCTCGCGCCCATGCTCAAGGAGGCGATACAAAACAGATTGAACACCGTGGAGGAAATACTGTGCGCGGCCACTGCGGCGATCCCGCTGAGCGAAAAGGCGATGCTTAAAGCCGACATCCCCGCGGACCAAAGCACTTCGTTGACAAGCAGCGGCGCGCCCTTGCGGGCAAATTCCGCCGCAAGCGCCGCAGGAACGCGCAGACTGCGCAGCATTCCCCTGACATAAGGAAAACGGGAACGTTTATATATAATGTAAAATATAATAATTACCGCTTCGACCCAGCGGGACAGCACCGTTGCCGCCGCCGCGCCGCGCACGCCCATCGCCGGGAAAAACAGCTTGCCGAAGATCAGAAGATAATTGAACAGGCAGTTGACGCCTACGGCCGCAAGACCGACCATCATGGGCGTAAAGGTATCGCCCGTTTCGCGCAGCGTGTCGGAAAAGACCTGTGTCAGCGCAAAGGGCAGCAGTCCCCACAGCATGATGCGCAGGTACTGTTCCGCCTGGGCAAGCGTTAAAGAAAGGTCTCCCTCCGCATCCGACGCGTGCAGAAACAGGCCGATCAGCTGCTTATCAAACAACAGCAAAACGGCCAGCGCAATTGCCGCGATCCCCAGCGCCACATAAAGCTTAAAGCGCAGCGTATAGCGGATGCCCTCGTGGTCGTTCCGGCCGTAATACTGCGCGGTAAAAATACCCACGCCGCTCATGGCGCCGAAGATCGCAAGGTTAAAAACAAAGACGATCTGGTTGACGATGGAAACGCCGGACATCTGCTCGGTGCCGAGGGCTCCGACCATCAGATTGTCCAGCATATTTACAAAGTTTGTAATAAAGTTCTGCGCCATGATGGGCAGGGCGACGGTGAGCGCCATTTTATAAAACGCCCGGTCGCCGAAATAACTCCGCAGCTTCATTTTTTTTCCCGTGTATACAGCACGTGCCGGTACGGGATATCGGTCCCGCCTTCGTCCAGCACCTGCATGGTCCATTCTTTTTTATCAAACGCCGGAAAATAGGCGTCTGCCGTTTCGTCTTCGGCTTCGGCCTCGGTCAGGTACAGCCGCGTCGCCAGCGGCAAAAACTGCGCGTACACCTGCTCGCCGCCGATAATGAAAACCTCTTGGGCGTCGCCGCAGAGCGCCATAGCCTCGGCAAGCGTCGCCGCCGTTTCCGCACCCGGGAATACCGCTTCTTTGTCATGCGTCAGCACAACGTTCCGTCTGCCCGGCAGCGCGCAGGGCAGCGATAAAAACGTTCTCCGTCCCATGATCACGGGCTTGCCCATGGTTACACGCTTAAAAAAGGGCAGGTCTCCGTCCAGCCGCCACAAAAGCGCGTTATCTTTTCCGATCTCCAGCCGCCGCCCGACGGCGGCGATCATCGAAATGTGCATCGTTTTTCTCCTCATTGCGCAATCGGGAAAGCGATCTTCCCCATGTGTTCGTACCCGATCAGCTTGACGTCCGCGCAGTCCGCGGAATTGTCAAAGGAAAAAAAGTCCCTGACCTCCGGATTGAGCCATAATTTCGGGGCCGGCAGGGAGCCCTTTTCGTCAAAGCGCTTGATCTGTTCGCGGATCGGTTCGATCTGGTTGACGTAGATATGCGCGTCCTTGATGCTCCAGTCCAGCGTACCGGGCGTAAGGCCCGTCACCTGCGCCAGCATGCACAGAAGCGTTGCGTACTGCGTCACGTTAAAAGGCAGCCCCAGCGGCACGTCACAGCTGCGCTGGTGCACCCACGCGTTCAAACGTCCGTCAGTCACGTCCCACTCGCTGCTCCATACGCAGGAGGGCAGCACAGCCGTGGCCAGATAGTCGTTCTGCCATAGGCTCATCACCATGCGCCTGTCCTCCGGGTGATTTTGCAGCTTATCGATCAGCGTTTGCGTCAAACCGAACTTTTTTACGATCCAGCCGTAGGCGGTGCCGATGGTGTGCGCCCACTCTTTGCCGAATTCCCTGCGCACCGCCGTTTTTTTCAGCGCGCCGTTTTCATCCGGCAGCATCTGCTCCGCGGTCCAGAAGCCTGCTTCGTCGATCTCCCACTCGTTCCAGATATTGACTTTACGGTCCTTCAGCCAGCGCACGTCGTTGGACTGCGCCTGATAGATCCACAGCATCTCCAGCACCGCCTGCCGGATAAACAGCTGCTTGGTGGTCAGCACGGGAAACTCCTCCCGCAGATCAAAATGCAGGTGATAAGACGGCAGCTTGACCGTGTTGATCCCCGTGCGGTTGACGACCTCCACGCCGTCGGCCAGTATTTTTTTGCACAGCGCGATATAATCCTCATCCCATTTTGACATAGCGCAACACCTCTTCAAAA
>JAFSXY010000005.1 GCA_017443805.1 Clostridia bacterium
GAGAGGGCGTTCAGGATCCGGCTGTCGGTTTTGCGGGGGTAGGTCTGTCCGCACACGTCAAAGCACCCGTCAAAGCCGAACTCGGCGGCGATCATCCGGTTCATTTCGTCGATTTTTCCCTCGTCGCCGTTGAAAAGTTCCATAAAGCTCGCCTCGGTGCCGGTCGTTCCGCGACAACCGAGAAACCGGATATTGCTCAGCGCAAAGTCCAGTTCGTTCAGATCGGAAACAAGGTCTTGCACCCAAAGCGTCGCTCTTTTTCCCACGGTAACGAGCTGCGCCGGCTGATAGTGGGTATACCCCAGCGTCGGCGTCGATTTGTATTTTTCCGCAAAATCGCAGAGATTCGCTATAACCGCCGAAAGCTCCGCGCGAATCAAGCGCAGAGCGTCCCGGTAAATAATCAGGTCGGCGTTGTCCGTCACGTAGCAGCTGGTGGCGCCCAGGTGAATGATCCCGGCGGCACCCGGCGCCGCTTTTCCGTATGCGTAAACGTGGGCCATCACGTCGTGCCGCACTTCCTTTTCCCGCTTACGCACAAGGTCATAGTCAATATCGGTGATATGCCCGGACAACTCCTTAATCTGCTCTTCCGTGATGGGCAGACCAAGTTCTTTTTCCGCTTTGGCAAGGGCAAGCCACAACCTGCGCCAGGTTTGGTATCTGGTATCCGCCGAAAAGAGTTTTTTCATCTCAAAGGAAGCGTATCTTACCGAAAAAGGCGATTCATATTGATTCGTCATGGGTATTTCTCCTTTCAAATTTACTCGGACAGACAGACTTTGATTTGCGGATCGAATGAGGGCATCGGTTGCAGCTTGAACAGATTCAAACGGTGCAATTCATCAATTCTTTGCTTTTTGATGGGATCCTCGATCCTTTCGGTACGGATATACCGATCAAGCTCCTCATATGTGAACCCGAGGTTTTCCTCATCGGTTTTACCTGTAAGACCATCTGTTGGGGGCTTTTCTATCAACCGTTCCGGAAGTCCGAGACTTCTTCCGACAGCCTTCACCTCTTGAACCGTCAAATGGCAACAAGGACTGAAATCTCCTGCGCCGTCTCCGTATCGGGTCGCATATCCGACCCAGTCCTCCGACAAGTTGCAGGTGTTCGCCACGCGACCGTGATTGCTCTGCGACACCGCATAAAGCGCTGCCATACGGATCCGCGCCGGCAGATTGATCCGGCTCTGCTTTGACAGTTCAAACGGAATGTTTTTTGTCAGTCCCTCTACCGAATCCTTGATGTTTACAACGTAATACCTGATCCCCAGATGTTCCACCAACAGATGTGCTGCGTCAATATCCGATTGGATCCCGTTTGGCATCAGCACGCCGATTACACGGTCAGCGCCCAATGCTCTGGTACAAAGAGCGGCGACGACCGAACTGTCTTTTCCGCCGGAAATACCGACAATGGCGTTACACTCCGGACCGTTTTCCAAAAAGAAATCCCGTATCCATCGGATACAATCTTCACTTACACATTTTGCATCAAACACGGCGATTCTCCTTACAATCCGTTTATTCAGATTTTTTCTTTCGATAAATGATACTGTCCCGTTCCGCGCCTACGGAAATATAGGTCACCGGACAGCCGATCGCCGTTTCAATACGGTCTACATAGTTTTGAGCAGCTTGCGGCAGATCCTCAAAACACCGGATCCCGGATATATCGCAGTTCCACCCGTCCACGTATTCGATCACCGGCTCCGCCCGGTGGAGCAGTGCCGGAAACGGGAAACGGTCGGTTTCTTTTCCGTCGATACGATAGCGGGTACAGACAGGGATCTTTTCCATAAAACTGAGGACGTCCAGCTTTGTCAGGGCGATCTCGGTTGCGCCCTGGACCTGCACGCCGTAGCGGGTGGCCACCAGATCGAGGGGACCCACCCGGCGGGGCCTGCCGGTCTTGGCGCCGTATTCCGCCCCCGCCTCCCGGAGTTTGTCCGCCTCTTCTCCGAACAGCTCACACACGAATGGACCTTCGCCCACGCAGGTGGAATAGGCTTTGACCACGCCGACCACCTCGTCGATCACGGCGGCAGGCAGTCCCGATCCGATGGGGGCGTAAGCCGCCAGCGTATTGGAAGAGGTGGTGTAGGGAACGATGCCGAAGTCGATATCCCGCAGAGCGCCCAACTGCGCTTCAAACAGGATGCTTTTCCCGTCGCTTTGCGCGGCTTTCAGTATCTCGCCGGTATCACAAATAAAGGGAACGATGGGAGTACAGTATTCGCCGATCCATTTGTCAAGCATTTCTTCCGTATACGGCTCGGCGCCGTAAACGCCTGTCAGCGTCAGATTTTTCCATTCCAGCAGTTCCCGCAGATGCTCTTTCAGCAGATCCGGATACAAAAGTTCTCCGGCAAGGATCGTTTTCTTTTGATATTTGTCTGAATAAAAGGGGGCGATGCCCTGTTTCGTGGAGCCGTACTGCCTGTCCGCCAGCCGCTTTTCCTCCAACTCGTCAAGGTCTCTGTGCCAGGGGAGGAGCAAAGACGCCCGCTGACTGATCTTCAGGTTTTCGGGGGTTATTTTCACTCCTTTTGTCTGCACCACTTCTATCTCTTTCCAGAGGTTTTCCGGGTCCAGCGCCACTCCGTTGCCGAGGACGTTCACCACACCTTTTCTGAATATGCCGGAGGGCAGCAGGTGAAGCGCAAACTTTCCCATTTCGTTGATCACGGTATGCCCCGCGTTGCCTCCCCCCTGATAGCGGACGACGATATCAAAGCGTTCAGTCAGAAGATCCACCATCCGGCCTTTTCCCTCGTCGCCCCAGTTGATGCCTACCACCGCACAGTTGCTCATTTTGCCGCCTCCATCTTCTGCTCCAGTCTGGCCATGATCTCCCGGTAGGCGTCTTCCAAGCCGCCGAGATCGCGGCGGAAGCGGTCTTTATCCAGTTTTTTACCTGTTTCGCTGTCCCACAGGCGGCAGGTATCCGGGCTGATCTCATCCGCAAGGACGATGCTGCCGTCAGCCAGTCTGCCGAATTCCAGTTTGAAATCCACCAACGTCACGCCGCAGGAGAGCCAAAACTTTTTCAGGATCCCGTTTACTTTGAACGCATACTTCTTGATCGCATCCAACTCTTCGCGGGTGGCAAGCTTCAGAGCGAGAGCGTGATACTCGTTCAGCAGAGGATCGCCCAGGGAATCGTTCTTATACGAAAACTCGATCGTCGGCTCTGCCAATACCACACCTTCTTCCACCCCATAATGCTTTGCGAAGGAACCGGCGGATATATTCCGTACGATCACCTCAAGGGGAACGATTTCCACCTTTTTCACAAGGGTGTCCCTGTCGTTCAGTTCCTTAACATAGTGGGTGGGAACGCCCTCCTTTTCCAGCATCCGCATCAGCGCGTTGCTCATTTTGTTGTTGATCACGCCTTTTCCCGCAATGGTTCCTTTCTTTAATCCGTTGAAGGCGGTAGCGTCGTCCTTATAGGAAACGATCAGCAGATCCGGATCGCCTGTTTCAAATACTTTTTTCGCTTTTCCTTCGTAAAGCTGATTTCCTTTGTTCATAATCATCACCTCATGCACTTATTTCCCGCTGTCGCCGTAGTTGGAAAGCACCCGTGCCGACGGATCGTTCACGTTGCAGCCTTCCCAGGATCTGTTCGGCATCCAGAAGTCCACGATCATATCCGACTGACCCGGATAATATTTTTCAAACAGTTCCCGATAAAGCAGGGATTCCTTCGTAAACGGCTGGGCATGAGTATATCTCTTTCGCCGTTCTTCGTACTCCGCGTCCGAATACCGGCTTTCGGCATACTCCTTCAGGTAATCCACCATCGAGTGTCCCACCGCATCGGAAAAGGCCGCCTTCTCCCGCCACAGGATACCGTCGGGCAGGAATCCCTGTCCCTCAAAGGCGTGCCGGAGCAGATATTTGCCCTTATGGTATTTGTTCATTTTCATTTCGGGATCGAGACTCATCACGTATTTGACAAAATCAAGATCACCGAAGGGCACGCGCGCCTCCAAGGAATTGACCGAAATGCAGCGATCGGCGCGCAGTACGTCGTACATATGAAGCTCGCTCAATCGTTTTTCGGCTTCTTGTTGAAACTCTGCGGCATTCGGCGCAAAATCCGTGTACTTGTATCCGAACAGTTCGTCGGATATTTCACCGGTGAGCAGCACCCGGATATCCGTCCTTTCGTGGACGGCCTTGCATACCAGATACATTCCCATACTCGCCCGGACCGTCGTGATATCGTACGTGCCGAGCAGGCGCACCACCGTTTCCAGCGACGAGATCACCTCCTCCGGCGTCATATACACTTCCGTGTGCTCCGAACCGATGAAATCGGCGACCTGCCGGGCGTATTTCAGGTCGATAGCGTCCTCGCTCATGCCAATGGCAAAGGTGCGGATCGGCTTATCGCTTTGCCTTGCGGCGATGGCGCAGACAAGGGAGGAATCAAGGCCGCCGGAGAGCAGAAAGCCCACCTTTGCGTCCGCCGCCAGCCGCTTTTCCACCCCGGCGATCAGCTTTTCCCGGATCTTCCCGCAGGCGGTTTCCAGGTCGTCGCGGCAGACGCTTTCCACCTTTGCAATATCGCGGTAGCAGACGAACCTGCCGCCTTTATAGTAGTGTCCCGGGGGGAACGGAAGGATCTTTTCGCAAAGTCCGACGAGATTTTTCGGCTCGCTGGCAAACAGGATGACGCCGTCTGCGTCGTATCCGTAGTACAGCGGACGGATGCCGATGGGATCCCGGGCTGCGATGAATTCGTCCGTTCTGCCGTCGTAAATCACGCAGGCGAATTCCGCGTCGAGACGGGGAAACAGATCCGTGCCGTATTCAAAATACAGGGGGAGCAGGATCTCGCAGTCGCTGTCGCTTTCAAAGGTATATCCTTTTTGGATCAGCCGCTCCCGCTCGGCTTTGAAACCGTACAGTTCCCCGTTACAAACGGCATAGCAGCCGTTTTTTTCAAACGGCTGCATGCCGGAGGCGGTAAGCCCCATGATGGACAGGCGGTGGAATGCGAGTACGCCGCCGCCCGCTTTGACGATGCGGCTGTCGTCCGGTCCACGGGACCTTGTTTGAGAAAAACCGTCTTCAAACGCGGTCTCATCCCTGACTTTACCGCAATAACCGAAAATCGAACACATTATTATCCGTCCCCTATTCCACGTCCTGCAGGGCGTCGTATCCCTCTTCGCCGGTACGGACCTTGACCACGTTTTCCACGTCATATA
Organism: Clostridia bacterium; assembly: GCA_017443805.1. GTDB lineage: Bacteria > Bacillota > Clostridia > Oscillospirales > Acutalibacteraceae > RUG806. The sequence continues at coordinate 5,231 of JAFSXY010000005.1, forward strand.
CAAAGATCTTACCGTCGCCGATATGGCCGGTATAAAGCACTTTCTTTGCCGTCTCGATCACGTGACGGACCGGCACCTTGCTGACCACGATATCCACTTGTATCTTGGGCAGCAGATTGGCCTCCACCGCAACGCCGCGGTAGTATTCCGGCTGCCCCTTCTGTGCGCCGCAGCCCAGCACGTGGGAGACGGTCATGCCGGTAATGCCGATATCCATCATGGCGTTTTTCAGCGCTTCAAAACGCTGTTCCTTGCAAATGATCTCCACCTTGGTGAACTTGGGCGTTCCTTCATCGAAAGACGGCACCTTTTTGACCGGGATCGCCTCGGAAACCGGCGTATCGCCGCTTACCGCCAGGGCGCCCTCATACCCGTAATCCAGGCTTTCCACCGCCGGGACGAAATCGGCGTAGGCGCTGGGCAGACCGTGTTCGGTCTTGTCAAGTCCTTTGATTTCCTCCTCGGCAGAAACACGCAGGCCGACCGCCTTTTTCAGAACAAAGAAGGTCGCGGTCATCATCACGGCAGTCCAGGCGAGGATCGCGGCGATGCCCAGCAGCTGCACGCCCAAAAGACGAAAACTGCCTGTGTATAACAGCCCGTTCAAACCCGCGGGAGCTGACGGATTCGCAAGCAAGCCTACCGCGATCGTTCCCCACACGCCGTTTGCCAGATGAACGCCCACAGCGCCCACCGGATCGTCGATATGGAGTTTGATATCCAGCACTTCGACGACGATAACGACGAGGAAACCGGAGACGATGCCCACGACTGCTGATCCGAGCGCATCCAAAGCGTCACATCCCGCCGTGATGCCCACAAGACCCGCAAGCGAGGCGTTGAGGCACATGGAAACGTCAGGCTTTCCGTTCCTTATCCAGGTGAAGATCATCGTTGTGCAGGTAGCGACAGCCGGAGCGATCGTTGTCGTCACAAATATCGATGCGAGAGAATTACCGTCCCATGCGGCGGCTCCGTTGAAACCGTACCATCCGAACCAGAGGATGAAGCAACCCAGCGCCCCGAGCGTGATGGAATGACCGGGAATAGCGTTGACCTTCTTGACCTTTCCGGCGCCGTCTTTTATGTACTTACCAAGACGGGGTCCGACCATGATCGCGCCGATCAGAGCCGTGATACCGCCCACCGAGTGGATCGCGGCGGATCCGGCAAAATCATGGAAACCGAGTTTAACGAGCCAACCGGCTTCATTACATACCCAACCGGCTTCGATCGGATAGACGAACAGGGAGATCACGCCGGAGTAGATGCAGTAAGAGATAAATTTCGTGCGTTCCGCCATGGCGCCGGAAACGATGGTGGCGGCGGTGGCGCAGAACACCAGATTGAAGACGAAGGAGGGCGCGCCGCCGCTCTCCAGAAACCCTCCGAAGTCGGTCAGGATCTTAAGGTTCGGCACGCCGATAAAACCTAACACATAATCCTCCGCCATCATCAGCGAAAAGCCGAGCAGAACGAATACGACCGTACCGATGCAGAAATCCATCAGGTTTTTCATAATGATGTTTCCTGCGTTTTTAGCACGGGTAAAGCCAGTTTCCACCATAGCGAAGCCCGCCTGCATAAAGAACACCAACGCGGCGCCGATAAGAAACCAAACGCCGAACACTTCCTTGGCGGCGCTCTCCTCTATGAATTTTGTGATTTCTTCCGTTAACATAGGATCTACCTCCTTTCTTACCTCACGCTGAACAGGATATCCGCATAGGTGGGGAACGGCCAGTATTCTTTGGCCGTCATCGTTTCCGCCTCATCGCAGGCAAGCCGCAGCTCGCACATTTTCGGGAGGATGACGTCGCGTACCAGTTCGGATTCGGCGATCACGTCCTTTGCATCATGAAGTGTGAGCAAAGCGTCCTGAAGCCCCGCCGTCGCCGCTGCGATCCTGTCGGTCAGGACGGAGAGCTTTTTCACAAGACCCGTTTCATATCCGCAGGCCACCGAGGGGTCGACCAGGATCATCGCCTGGGCGTCCTTCGCGATCTTGGCGGCAAAGGAGGACACCGCCGGAGCGATCAGGGTGGCGGCCATATCCACCATGGTATTTGCCTCGATGGTCACCGTTTTGCAGTAGTTTTCCAGCATGATGTCCCGGCGGGAGCGCAGCTCGTCCACGGTGAACACCTTGTGGGCGGTAAGCATCTTCACGTTCTTTTCGTCCAGCAGATGCGGCATACAGTCGGCGGTGGTACGGTAGTTGAGCAGGCCCCGCACCTCGGTCGCCTCCTTGATCCAGGCGTCGTCGTAGCCGTTGCCGTTGAAGATGATCCGCTTGTGATCCCTGATCGTCTTTTTGATCATGTCGTGAAGAGCGCTTTCAAAATCCTCGGCGTCCTCCAGACGGTCGGCGTAGATCTTCAGGCTTTCCGCCACGGCGGCGTTGAGCATGATATTCGCGCAGGCGATGGAGTTTGACGAGCCGAGCATACGGAACTCGAATTTGTTGCCGGTAAAGGCGAAGGGCGAGGTACGGTTCCGGTCGGTGGTATCGCGGTTGAATTTCGGCAGCACATCGACGCCGAGCTTCATCTGCGTTTTTTCGGCTCCTTTGTAGGGCGTATCAGTTTCGATCGCCTCCAGTACGGCGTTCAGCTCGTCGCCGAGGAAGATCGAAATGACGGCGGGCGGCGCTTCGTTTGCGCCGAGACGGTGGTCGTTGCCCGCCGTGGCGACCGAAATACGGAGCAGATCCTGATAATCGTCCACCGCCTTGATAACGGCGCAGAGGAACAGCAAAAACTGGGCGTTCTCATAGGGTGTCTCTCCGGGAGACAGCAGATTCTGTCCCTCGCTTGTGGCTATGGACCAGTTGTTGTGCTTTCCGCTTCCGTTGACGCCGGCAAAGGGCTTTTCGTGAAGCAGACAGACAAGACCGTGCTTGGCGGCGATCTTCTGCATCATTTCCATCGTCAGCTGGTTGTGGTCGGTCGCCACGTTGGTGGTGGTATAGATCGGCGCCAGCTCGTGCTGGGCGGGAGCGACCTCGTTATGCTCGGTCTTTGCCATGATGCCCAGCTTCCAAAGCTCGTCGTTCAGATCCTCCATAAATTCGGCGACTTTAGGTTTGATGGCGCCGAAATAATGATCGTCCATCTCCTGCCCCTTCGGCGGTTTGGCGCCGAACAGTGTGCGTCCGGTAAAGCGCATGTCGGGGCGCTTATCATACATCTCTTTTGAAATAAGGAAGTATTCCTGCTCCGGTCCCACCGATGAGCGGACGTACTTCGTAGTGGTGTTGCCGAACAGGCGAAGTACACGCAGAGCCTGCTTGTTAAGAGCTTCCATAGAACGGAGAAGAGGCGTTTTTTTGTCAAGAGCGTGCCCTCCGTATGAGCAGAATGCCGTGGGAATACAAAGTGTTGTTCCTTTTATAAAAGCGTAAGAAGTCGGATCCCACGCAGTATATCCTCTTGCCTCAAATGTAGCTCGCAATCCGCCGGATGGGAATGAGGAGGCATCCGGTTCGCCTTTAATCAGTTCTTTTCCTGAAAACTCCATTATTACACCGCCGTCGGGAGAAGGTGAAATAAAGCTGTCATGCTTTTCTGCGGTGATACCTGTAAGCGGCTGGAACCAATGCGTAAAATGCGTTGCGCCTTTGCTTACTGCCCAATTCTTCATGGCCTGCGCCACAGCGTCTGCAACACTCGCATCAAGGGGTTGTCCCTCATCTATAGTGTGTTTGAGGGATGCGTATGTCTTAGCGGATAACATCGATTTCATTACTCTGTCGTCAAAAACGTTTTCTCCGAAATAGTCTGATACTGTTTTCATTATTTCTTTCTCCTTTCGATTATAACAAAAGAAAAAGGCACCTTCCATGTAAAATTACATGAAAGACGCCTTTGCCTTCATTTGTGGAATTATATAAAAAAGCGTCTCTGAACCATTGAAGTTCAAAGACGCCTTTGCCTTTAATGTTTGCAATTATACACCGCATCTTTTGATTTGTCAAGCCCCTTTTGCAACTTTTTTGTGAAATTCCGCAAAAAAGATGCCGAAGCGACGGTTTTGGCTATTGACAAATACGTTTTAATGGTGTATAATTCAGCGCAATGAGCAAAGACGTTCATTTCCGCACAGATTTTTAGTTTGTGCGAAAGTGGGCGTCTTTTCTTTTTATTCAAAAAAAATCGAAAGAATGGTGAAACGATATGGTAAGAGAAGGCGATGTGAGGATCCCCTCCGGCTGTGCGATTTCGGCGGTAATATCCAGAACCGGACGCCGCATGACCGGCCGTGCCGTAATCGAGTCTATGAAACCTATGCACGACCGCTCAAACGGACTTGGAGGCGGTTTTGCAGGATACGGAATCTATCCTGACTATAAGGATTTTTATGCGTTTCATATGTTTTTCGACTGCCGCGACACCCGTAAAAAGTGCGAGGCGTTCTTAAAGGAATCCTTTGAAGTGGTAAAGGGCGAGCTGATCCCGACGCGAAAAATGCCCGAGATCACCGACGAGCCGATTATATGGCGATATTTCGTCACGCCGCTGCGCTCTGTTCTATCTGATCTTCAGCTTGACGAAAAGGAATTTGTCGCACGCACCGTTATGAAGATAAATACTGAAATGAACGGCGCATATGTTTTTTCAAGCGGTAAGAATATGGGCACATTCAAAGCTGTCGGTTTTCCGGAGGATGTCGGGATTTTCTATCGCCTTGACGAATATGAAGGTTATTCATGGACTGCGCATGGCCGCTATCCCACGAATACTCCCGGATGGTGGGGCGGAGCCCATCCGTTTACATTGCTTGATTATTCCGTAGTTCACAACGGGGAAATATCATCCTACGACGCCAACCGCCGGTATATCGAGATGTTCGGATATAAATGCACATTGCAGACTGATACCGAGGTTATCACTTACATATTGGACTATCTGCTCCGTCGGCAGGGACTTACGCCGACTGAAGCGGCGAACGTTATCGCCGCCCCGTTCTGGAGCACGATCGAAAGCAAGACTGACGAATATGAAAGAGAAAAACTGCGGTATCTGCGCACGGTGTTCCCGAGTCTTCTCATCACCGGACCGTTTTCCATCGTTCTCGGATTTGACGGCGGACTGATGGCTCTGAACGACCGGCTGAAGCTGCGTTCGATGGTGGTAGGCGAAAAGGACGACCGTGTCTTTATCGCAAGCGAAGAAGCGGCGATTCGCGTTATGGAACCGGATGCAGAAAAGATCTGGGCTCCGTCCGGCGGCGAACCGGTAATCGTGGCCGTGAAAGAAGGTGCATTTTAGTGGGAGTGGAATTCATATATCCGGAATTTGAGGTCGTCCGCAATTATGACAGATGTATCGCATGCCGCGTGTGCGAACGGCAGTGCGCAAACGACGTGCATGCGTTGAGCGTTGAACGGGGCGTTATGATCAGCGACGATACAAAGTGCGTCGACTGTCAGCGGTGCGTGTCACTATGCCCCACGCGCGCTCTGAAAATCGTCAAAAGCGACTGTTCTCTTCGCGAAAATGCAAACTGGCAAAATGATACAATTAAGGAAATATATAAGCAGGCAAACAGCGGAGGCGTGCTTTTGTCGTCAATGGGCAATCCGAAGCCTTTGCCTGTTTATTGGGACAAGATTCTGATAAACGCATCACAAGTAACAAATCCACCGATCGATCCCCTTCGCGAACCTATGGAAACGCAGGTGTTTCTCGGCAAAAAGCCATCTCAAACAGAACGCGGAAAAGACGGAAAGATAAAATGTGAGCTTCCGCCGCAGATTTCGCTGTCTCTGCCCGTAATGTTCTCGGCTATGAGCTACGGATCAATCAGCTACAATGCGCATGCCTCGCTGGCGCGCGCGGCAACAGAACTCGGTATTCTTTACAACACCGGAGAAGGCGGCCTTCATGAAGATTTTTATAAGTACGGAAAGAATACTGTCGTTCAGGTTGCATCAGGACGATTCGGTGTGCACGAAGATTATCTGAATGCAGGCGCTGCCATAGAAATCAAAATGGGACAGGGCGCGAAACCCGGCATCGGCGGCCATCTGCCGGGCACCAAGATCGTCGGCGACATTTCACGCACGCGTATGATTCCCGAGGGTTCTGATGCAATCAGCCCTGCGCCTCACCACGATATTTATTCCATTGAAGACCTGCGACAGCTCGTCTTTTCTCTCAAAGAGGCAACACAGTATAAAAAACCGGTGATTGTCAAGGTCGCCGCAGTCCATAATATCGCAGCTATCGCCAGCGGCATCGCAAGAAGCGGGGCTGACATTATCGCAATCGACGGTTTTCGCGGCGGCACCGGTGCTGCGCCTACGCGCATTCGCGATAACGTCGGTATTCCCGTTGAACTGGCACTCGCCGCAGTGGACAAACGGCTTAGGGACGAGGGCATTCGCGGCAACGTTTCACTTGTCGTCGGAGGATCTGTCCGATCTGCTGCCGATGTTGTCAAAGCTGTTGCTCTGGGGGCAGACGCCTGTTACATCGCTAGGGCGGCACTGCTTGCACTTGGATGTCATCTGTGCCGCACATGTCAAAGCGGCAAATGCAACTGGGGTATAGCCACACAGCGTCCCGATCTGGTCAAGCGCCTCAATCCCGATATCGGTTCTGCACGCCTTGTCAATCTGATGACGGCGTGGCGGCATGAAATAATGGAAATAATGGGCGGTATGGGTATCAACTCAATAGAAGCTCTTCGCGGAAACCGTCTGATGCTGCGCGGCGTGGGACTGAATGAAAAGGAACTGGAGATACTCGGTATATCTCATGCGGGGGAATAAAGTATGAAACGTGTTTATGTGAATGAAGAATGGTGCCTCGGATGCCACTTGTGCGAATATAACTGTGCATACGCCAATTCCGGTTTGAAAGATATGGTCGTCGCCCTCAAGGATAAAAAGATCTTTCCCAGGATCCATGTGGATGGCGAAGATAAGATAACATTTGCGGTGTCATGCCGCCACTGCACCGATCCTCTATGTGTCAAAAGCTGTATCGCCGGTGCAATATACAAACAGAACGGTGTTGTGAAAATCGACCGCAGCAAATGCGTAGGCTGTCTCACGTGCGTACTTGTTTGTCCGTACGGGGCGCTTGCGCCGGGAGAAGACGGCATTATGCAGAAATGCGAGCTTTGCCTTGACAACTCCTGCGGTTTGCCGGCGTGCGTAACAGGTTGCCCGAACCGGGCGATCGTATACGAAGAGAGGAGCGAGGCAGAATGAAACGATACGTTATTGCAGGAAACGGAGTCGCCGCCGTAGGATGTATAGAAGGTATCCGATCCTTCGATCGGGAGGGAGAGATTACCGTAATATCTGAAGAAAATTATCCGGTATACAGTCGTCCTCTTATCTCGTATCTGTTGGAAGGCAAAACAGATACCGAACGGATGAAATACCGTCCGGATTGTTTTTACGAAGAAAACGGTTGCCGTGTATTCTACGGCAGGCGCGCAGTATCTGTCAACGCTGCAAAACACACTGTAACGACGGACGACGGAAATACCGTTCCTTACGACAATCTTTGTGTCGCCGTCGGCTCGCGCCCGTTCGTTCCGCCGTTTGAAGGACTGGATACAGTGGAAAACAAGTTTTCCTTTATGGCTCTTGACGACGCTCTTGCCCTGGATGCAGCGCTTTTTGAAAGCGCAAGTGTCCTTATCGTAGGCGCGGGACTCATCGGATTGAAATGCGCAGAAGGAATACGGGACAGGGTGGGAAGCGTAACCGTATGCGATCTTGCCGACCGTGTGCTTTCAAGCATTCTCGATGCAGACTGTGCCGCAGCTGTTCAAAAGCATCTTGAGCAAAACGGCATTTATTTTATGCTCGGCAATACTGTTCAGCGCTTTGAAGGCAACCGCGCATATATGAAAAGCGGCGTAACAGTTGATTTTGATTTTGTTGTGCTTGCCGTAGGAGTGCGTGCAAACAGCGAACTTGTCAAAAATGCAGGAGGCGAGGTAAACCGCGGGATCATTGTAGATGACAAAATGAAAACGACGCTTGACGGCGTTTACGCGGCAGGCGACTGTGCGGAAGGATACGACGCTTCGCTCGGCGCGCGGCGCGTTATTGCAATTCTCCCAAATGCCTATATGCAGGGTTATACGGCAGGCGTAAATATGGCGGGAGGCGAAAGAGCTTTCAACAACGCATTTCCTATGAATTCCATCGGTTTTTTCGGTCTACATATTATGACGGCAGGTGTTTATGACGGCGAATCTTTCGAGGACAGAAAAAACGGATCGATCCGAAGATTTTTTGTAAAAGACAGACGGCTCGCAGGCTTTATTCTTATCGGAGAAACAGACAGGGCAGGCATCTGCACATCACTTATTCGCGAAAGAACACCGCTTGATACGGTCGATTTCGACCTGACAAAAAAAATTGCTTCAAATTTGATTTTTTCACAAGATATACGTAGAAAAAAGTTCGGAGGTGTAGTATAGTATGATAATTCAGGCAAAGAGTCTAAATTACCGCGAAATAAACAGCAAGCTGCGCGGTCCGGACAAAAAAAATACGGTTAAAAACTGCCTTGGTCAGCGTTTCATATGTGCGGGGATGTCAGACGTTTCAGTAACGGTGGAAGGGGTTCCCGGCAACGCTTTGGGAGCCTATCTCAACGGCGCCGAGATCATTGTTAAATGCAACGCGCAGGACGCAGTGGGCGACACGATGAACGACGGCGTTATAGTTATCCACGGAAGCGTTGGCGATGCCGCAGGATATGCCATGCGCGGCGGAAGGATTTATGTAAAAGGCGACGCTGGATATCGTGCGGGGATCCACATGAAGGCGTACGAAGAAAAAATCCCCGTTATGGTAATCGGCGGCAAAGCCGGAAGCTTTCTCGGCGAATATCAGGCGGGCGGAGTTATAGTTGTTCTTGGCCTCGGTCAGGGAGACAGGAATATCGTCGGTAATTTTCCCTGTACGGGAATGCACGGCGGAAAGCTGATCCTGCGTTCCGATTGCCGTGATATCGTTTTTCCGGATCAGGTCACGGCAAAACCGGCGACCGAAAAAGATAAAGCCGAGATAGACCGTTACATCTCCGAATATTGCCGTCTGTTCGGCGGAAATAAAGAAGAAATGATGAATCATTCTTTCACTGTTGTTACTCCGGACAGCAAAAATCCGTATAAACAGCTGTATGTTGCGAATTAAAATATCTGAAAGTGGAGGATATCATGAAATATTCAAAGGAAGAAGTAATGCAATACGTTGTAGAGGAGGATGTCAAATTCATCCGCCTTGCCTTTTGCGATGTCTTCGGGCATCAGAAGAATATTTCTATAATGCCGGAGGAGTTGAACCGTGCGTTTACCTATGGCATAGCCTTCGACGCCTCCGCCATCACGGGCTTCGGGGATGAGGCTCGTTCCGATCTTTTCCTTCATCCGGATCCCGAAACGCTCACATGGCTGCCGTGGCGCCCTGAACACGGTAAAGTCGTTCGTATGTTCTGCAGTATCACATATGCTGACGGAAAACCGTTTGAATGCGATACGAGAAGTCTTCTAAAAAGTGCAATAGACGATGCAGCCAAAGATGGGTATACGTTCTATTTCGGTGCAGAGCAGGAATTTTACCTGTTTGAACTTGATGAAAAAAATCAGCCGACAAAAACGCCGTATGACCGTGCCGGATATATGGATATTGCGCCGGAAGACAAAGGTGAAAATGTTCGCCGTGAAATCTGTCTGACGCTGGAACAGATGGGCATCCGTCCTGAAAGCTCGCATCATGAGGAAGGTCCGGGGCAAAACGAGATCGATTTTCGCTACACCGAAGCACTTACCGCTGCTGATAATGTTATGACGTTTCAGACGGTAGTCAAAACAGTAGCACGCCGCAACGGCCTTTTCGCGGATTTTTCGCCAAAGCCGCTGCCGGAAGAGCCGGGAAACGGTTTTCATATCAATATGTCTGTCCGTCCTGACGATTCCTCGGACAACCTGTCACACGTGATCGCAGGTGTGCTTAATCGTGTGATTCCGATGACTGTTTTCCTCGATCCCGTCGCAGATTCCTACAAAAGACTCGGTCAGCGAAAAGCTCCCGGATATGTCTCATGGTCAGCGGAAAACCGTTCGCAGCTGGTTCGGATTCCCGCCGCTTCAAACGAATACCGCAGAGCTGAACTGCGTTCTCCCGATCCCTCGGCAAACCCGTATATTGCCTTTGCGCTTTTGATCCGCGCGGGACTTGACGGACTCAAAAGACAGGCAGAGCTTCCTAATCCTGTCAATATCAACCTGTTCAAAGCAGATTCAAAAACCGTTGCGGATCTTGCAAAATTGCCCGATACGTTTGCAGAAGCCAAAGCAGCAGCGAAAAACGACTCATTTATTAACACATATATACCGAAAAAAATAATGTATATCTACTGCGCGGAATAATCCGTAAACTCACGCGAAAGGAGGGGGATATATGAGTCTGAAGGAGCAGGTATACAGTGTTCTTGTCGTTTCCGCGTCCGAACAATTCAATCAGGTCCTGCCCGAATTCTTTTCTGTCCCCGTTTTTTCGCCTGTTCAGATTGTTTCAAGCATCAGCACCGCCAAACGGGCAATTTCAGAGAGAGATTTTGATATGGTGTTGATTAATTCACCGCTGCCCGATGATAACGGACACCGTTTCGCAATCGATATCGTAACAAAATATCAGACCGTTGTCCTCTTTTTGGCAAGACCGGAACAATACGCGCAGTCTTTCGATCAGCTTGCAGAGCATGGGATATTTCTGATTCGGAAACCGACCTCAAAAACTTCTTTCGAGCTCGCTTCCGGATGGCTGATCAGCGCCAGGGAAAGAATCAGAAAAACCGAAAAGAAAACGCTTTCCATCGAAGAAAAGATGAACGAAATACGCCTTGTCAACCGTGCTAAATGGCTGCTTATCAGCGAGTTGAAGATGACCGAGCCGGATGCGCATCGTTATATCGAAAAACAGGCTATGGACCACTGCGTTCCGAAGCGGCAGATCGCCGAAGAAATCATCAATACATACAGTTAGACGTATTGTTATTTTGAAAAAGTGCGTGCAGTTATCAAATACCATATCATGTAAAAGTTTCAGCGGCGGGAGCGATCCCGCCGCTGTGCGTTATATCACTGTTTACAGACTCTTTCCGAAGAACGGAAGGATGAATTCGAACGCCTCGGAGACGAACGGCGCGAGGTCGTACATATCAAAGTGGCTCGCTTCCGGGATGACGTGATGATGTAATAGCCAATTAGCCTCATACTTATCAATTCCATATCTATGGCTATCGCTAGTCTCGTGTCTTCTCAGGCAGCTATACGTGAGAAGCAGGCATAATTAAAGACTGGTTTTAGCCCCTGAAAAGCGGGTTTTAGCCCAAAAACAGCCCGATTTTGAGGGAAAAACGGTAGAAATGCCTTAAAACCACATAAAACTTACGCCCGACAGAGTGAAAATTCTGCCGGGCGTTTGACGTTTTCAGGGGTAAAAAGGCAGTGAATTTGGCATGCAGCGATTAAGTGAATGAGGTGTTTTTTTGAGGGAGTAAGGACTTTTTCTATGCCTGTATCTACTGCAATGTCAGAATGGAGGAAAACCGCCTTTGAAGAACGCCAAAAAGCGC
>JAFSXY010000060.1 GCA_017443805.1 Clostridia bacterium
AAAACTAAAAACTAAAAAAAGACAGGCCCGGGCCTGTCTTTTTTCAAATCATGCTTATTTCAGCGCGGCCTTGGCCTGCTCGGTCAGCGCGGTGAACGCGGCGGGATCGGCGATGGCGATCTCGGAGAGCATCTTCCGGTTCAGGGTGACGCCCGCCTTTTTCAGGCCGTTCATAAACGTGGAATAGTTCATACCGTTGGCCTTGCAGCCGGCGGAGATCCGGGTGATCCACAGCTTGCGGAAATCACGCTTTTTCTGCTTGCGGCCGATGTAGGCGTAGTTGCCGGACTTCATGACCGCCTGTTTTGCGGTTTTGAACAGCTTGCTCTTGGAGCCGTAGTAGCCCTTTGCCAGCTTTAAAACTTTATTTCTTCTTTTGCGCGTCATGGTCGCGCCTTTGATTCGTGCCATTTCTTACTTCCTCCGTCGCTTCTTATTTATAAGGGATCAGGCGCTTGATCTGTCTGGCGTTGGTCTTATCGGCCACCGCGGTCTTGCGCAGATTTCTTTTTCTCTTGGTGGATTTCTTGTTAAGGATGTGGGATTTGTAAGCGTGCGCACGGATGGGCTTTCTGTTTTTGGAAAGCTTGAAACGCTTCTTTGCGCCTGAATTGGTCTTGATTTTGGGCATAATGTTTTCCTCCTGATTTTTTTGACCGGCGGCCGTTTTATTTCGCGGGCTTTGCCGCAAGGAACATCAGCATGTTTCTGTTTTCGAGCTTGGCGGGTTTTTCTATCACGCCGACCTCTCCGCAGGCAGCTGCAAAGCTTTCCATGATCTCATAACCGCGCTCGGGATGCGCCATCTCTCTGCCCCGCAGACGGATGGAGACCTTGACCTTGTTGCCCGCCTTTAAGAAACGGACCGCATGGTTGACCTTGGTTTCCAGGTCGTGGGTATCGATGTTCAGCGAGAGCTGGACTTCCTTGAGCTCAATGGTCTTCTGGTTTTTCTTTGCCTCTTTTTCACGCTTTTGCTGATCAAATCTGTATTTGCCGTAATCCATGATCTTGCACACGGGCGGCTGCGCCTGCGGCGCGATCTTCACGAGATCCATGTTGCGGCTGCCCGCGATCTTCTGCGCGTCGGCTGCCGACATAATGCCCAGCTGCTCGCCGCCGTCCGTGATCACGCGTACCTCTTTGTCCCGGATCTCTTCATTGATCTGCAATTCCTTCGTAGCTATGCGAAAACACCTCCGATAAAGATATGCGGTTTTCCCCGCACAAAAATAAAAACGGACGTACTGACCGCCCGCCGCATGCAAAAAAACACTTTCAAACCGTGTTTTTTCGGATATCGACCCTGAAAAACGGCATTCGCAGGGTGAAACGGGGGGACCGTCTGCTTTATTTTGCCTGGTTATAGTACCATTCTTTGCGTTTTTTGTCAAGCACTTTTTTTGTTTTTTTTTCGAGTAAAAAAAATCTATACAAAATTCTTTTTTTCATTTTGTGTAGTATTCACCAATTTTCGCAGTTGGCAAACGGGCGCTTGCAAAGCGGGTCCGATTATGATAATATAAATTGAATTATAATTTTCTCGGGAGGGATCCGATTTGGCAGACGAGCTGAAAAACGGCGCGCCGAACGAAGTGCCGGAATACACCGACGAACAGCTGCAGTACGTTTACGAAAACCGCAGATACGTCGATACAAGAGAGACGGTCGGCTTCGTTTTGTGGGACGCCGCGCAGAGCTTTAACATCAACAAGTTCTCCGAGCGTTTTATTACGAACATCGTAAAGATCGACCTGAAATACCAGACGCTTGCGAAAACCATCAACAGCATCTGGGATATCGTGAACGACGTGTTCATGGCGTCCATCGTGGAAAAAACGCGTACGCGCTGGGGCAAATTCCGGCCGTACCTGCTGGGTCTTGCCGGGCCCGGCATGCTCCTGACGCTGCTGTATTGGTTCATGCCCCTGTTTTTCGGCGGCACGTCCTCTTTGGACATGGGAAAATTCATCTTTTATCTGGTCGGCGAGATCATCCGGGAGGGCGTCGGCACCTTCCAGGGTATTTCGCGGACGGGTCTGCTCGGCACCATTACGCCGCACCCCGTTGACCGTACACGTCTGATCACGCTTGCGAACTTCGCCTCCGGGCAGTTCGGCGAAAAGCTGCCGGAGCAGATCATGACGCTGCTGCTGGACGGCATTGACAGAAATCTGATCAAAAGCGCCGCCAAAACAAAGGAGCAGCTCTATCTCGGGTCCTTCGTTGGCTTCGGCACCTTCTGCACCATCGTCTCCAGCGGCATGAGCTTCTGGTTCTTTATGAACTCCAAGGAGCGCATCATGCAGTCCATCAAATCCCCCAGCATCTGGGCGTCCTTAAAATCCATCGCCAACAACAAGCCGATTTTGCTGCTCACGCTCTCGGACTTCCTCTCCGCCTTCGGCATCGGCGGCAGCAAAACGGACTACTATATGGACGTGCTGCACTTCGGCTCCATGACGCTGGTCGCGGGCATTCCCGCCGCGCCGTTGTCGCCCGTTTCGTACACCTACGTGCCGTGGCTGCGGCAGCGCTTCTCCAGCCGCTTCCTGTACATCTCCAGCCATTACATCGGCAACTTCCTGTATATCTTTGTTTTCCTCTTCGGCTGCATCGGCTTCAATCCCAAGACCTTCAAGGGCGGCCTGTATACGAAAACGCTGCCCATGTTCTTCGCCATGGCGATCTACGAGATCATCTGGACGCTGTTCTACGGGCTGCGTTCCGTGATCGGCACCGAGCTTTACAACGAAGCCATGGACTACTGCGAGTGGAAAAACGGCTACCGGACGGAAGCCATGACCTCCGTCGCCAAGGGCATTGCCGCCAAGGTGGCGAGCAGCGCGTCGGGCGTTGTTTCCACCGCGCTGAAGGCCTTTATCGGCTACGATCAGGACGCGTACACCGCCGGCCGCGAGCAGCCGGACTACGTCAAGTTCTATCTCTTCGCAATGTTCACAATCGTGCCCACCATCACCGGCTCCTTCGGTGTCATTCCCATGCTCTTCTACGACCTGCACGGCAAAAAGCGCGAACTGATGTACGCCGAGCTGCTGGAACGCCGCAAGAAAGCCTCCGTCGTCGCCTCCTCCGGCGATGCGGATGCGCTGCAGGCGCTTGCCGAACAGCAGATCCATATCAACGAATAGGGCCCGCTTTGCTTATAACCGCCGAAAAGAGGCTGTTGCATGCAGCGCAGACCAAAAACGAAACGGCACAAGATTTTATCCTGTGCCGCTTTATTTTTTATATACAATATAAATAGGATATGATCCGGTTACTTCCTTGCGCAAAGCCTGCGGATACACACGGCGGTCGCGGCGCCTGCGGCAAGGAGCGCGCCCGTGCCGAGGAAAGCGTATTTTTCAACCGTTTTGTCGTCTGCGTCCCAAAAATAGCGCAGCTGCGAGCGGAAGCCGGTCCCGCAAAGCGCGTCGTAGGTAAAATATTGCGTTTCAAAGCGTTCGGGGTCATCCTCGTGCAGGGTAAACAGGCGCACCCCGCGCATCCGGCTGCCGTAGCAGCGGAAGGACGCCGCGGCGCTCTGGATCAGGCGGACGCCGTCAACAGTCCCGTCAAAGCAGTTGGCGTGGTCGTGTCCCGAGACCGCCGCGCGCACGTCGCCGCGCGCTTTGATCGCCTCAAACAGGCCGTAGGGGTCCTCGCATTCGCTGATATCCTCCCCCAGCACCCCCTGCGCCTTGGCGGGGTCCAGGCAGAGATACCCCTCCCTTGTGCGTACGGCGCCGGGATGATCCGCCGCGCAGGGCTTGCACAAAAGCCTTGTCTGCGGCAGCGCCTCGTGCAAAAACAACAGGGACGGCACGTTTTTGCCGCCGTTTTCCACCCGCAGGCGGCCGCTTGTTTCATTGTACCACCGCACGGTCTCTTCCTTGATACGCCAATACTGGCCCGTTTCGTCGTTCCAGGCGCTGTCCAGCATGTAAAGGTTCCATGCGGTGCGGCTGCCGTCGGCGGAGAGGATGGGGATATTGTAGGTATCGCAGTCCACGGTCTTGTCGTCCGGATTCATTTTCAGACAATGATCATACGCCGTAAAAAGCGAAAACTGTTCTTCCTTTGAAACGTCGTTGGCGTCGTCGTGGTTGCCGTAGATCATGGCAAAGGGGATCTTGCGGTCGTTCACCGGCGCAAGGATGTGCCGGAGCGCCCGCCGCATCTGAAAAAGCGTTACGCGGCTGTCGTGCACCGTTTCGATCCGCAGCGGCCCGCAGTCCAGCAGGTGGTTGCCGAGGATGTTGTCCCCCGTAAAAAGGACCAGGTCGGGCTTTAAGCCGTCGTAGGCGCGTTCCAGCATCTGCAGCATCGCCTTGCGGGGATGCGCCAGGTCCTGCGGGTCGCTGACCTGCAGAACGGTGAAGCTTCCGTCCGGGCGGAAGCGCAGGGTGTTGGTGTTTTTGCTCATGATCAGATTTCAGCCTCCGTCTTTTCATCCGCTTCCTTCTTCAGGCGCTCCGCGGTCGCCGCGCGGCGCTCGTTTAATTCGCGGTACATCCTGTCGCGGGTATCCTTATCGATATTGAACCAGAACATCGGGATCACGCTGGTCAGCACGATGATCGCCGGGAAGATCGTCGCCATGGCAAAGATCCACTTCTGCGCAGGCTCGGGCTGTTCGCGGCCCTCGGTGTAGGCGGTCAGGTCGTAACCGATCCATTCTTTATATTTCGGCTGTAAAATGTTGTTGATGCGCGCCGGGATCTTGCACATCAGCGTGCTGGCGGCGGAAAGCGTCGCCTCGTTCCGGCAGCCGCATTTCCACTCCAGGTAGTCGTTGCACTCATTGGAGATCTCGGAGATGGAGATGGACCGCGCGCCCCAGAAGATGGCGTAAAGGCATTCCCACACGGCGGTCACAGGCAGCATGGGCGAGGACAGCAGCGACAGGATCATCGAGCCCTTGTCCTCCGGCCGCTGGAAGAAATACTTTCCGTCTTTCCGCTTTAAGAACCGCCCGTACGCCCACACGGGGATATAAAACGTTTTGGCGAAGACCTGTCCGATCATATAGATGGACCGGGTGGAGAAACGCGACGCAAGCTTATTGTAATTGGCAAACGTGGTGGGCTGGAAGAAAAAGGACGGAATGCCCGCAATGGTCTCAAAGGTGGTAAAATTGAGCACCTGCCGGTAGTAGTCGTTCGTGGTAAGGCCGGTGCCGAAGGAGCCGAGCGCGTTGGAAAGCATGTATACAAGCACCGGACGGTGGCTGAACACGATGCGCAGGCTGTCGCGGATCCGCGGGATCTCGATCTTTTGGTGCACGCGCTCCCGGGCGATCGAGGTGTACCAGGAAATGATCGCGCCGGACGCCATGGTGGTGATCACGCCCACGATGATCAGGGAGCGGCCGATGATCTCGTCGCTGGGCAGCGACGTTTTTACAATGCCGTGCTTGATGAAATCCAGCAGAAATTCCACGACCAGGTCGGGGATCCTTGAATAAATGATGCTGAAATAGCTGGAGACCGCCAACAGCCGCCGCCGGTCGCTGGGATAGGGCGTGATGGTGGACAGATAGCCGCCTACCGCCACGGATTTGAAGTTCCCCAGCAGCTCGATGAGCATGTTCAGCGCAACGAACACCACGAATT
The DNA here is from genome assembly GCA_017443805.1 of Clostridia bacterium. Taxonomy (GTDB): domain Bacteria; phylum Bacillota; class Clostridia; order Oscillospirales; family Acutalibacteraceae; genus RUG806. The sequence continues at coordinate 5,619 of JAFSXY010000060.1, forward strand.
TGCCGATATGTTCAAAATCGTTGACCGCAGCGCCGGTAAACAGCAGCGGCAGCAGCCAGAATAAAGCCGCGATCACCCCGTAGGGCAGGCCGCCCAAAAAGATGTACGGAATAAACTTGCCCCAGCGGGTCCGTGTTTTTTCGATCACAAAGCCCACGATGAAATCGTCCACAATGTCCCACACGCCGCCGATGATGTTGTTGACGGACTGGTGCTTCAGGCTGATCTTCAGGATGCTGTCGGTAAACAGGTCCTTGTGACCGTCGATATTAAAGCCCTTGCTGCCGTCGAAGAGCATGTAGCCGATCGTCTGCTTGCGGGAGATGACGCGGCGGTCGACGTCGACCAGCTCGTGCAGCTGCGCGTTGACGGCCTGCAGCTCTTCTTCCTGTGCCGTTTGTCTGATCTGTTCTGCCAAAGTCTTCCCCTCCCCTTATTTCCAAGCTGCCCGTTCGGCCTCTTTTTTTGCTTCCTCTTCGGCTGCTTCGGCGCGGACGTTTTCCTGCATGGCGGTCAGCGCCTCCACCATTTTTTTGCGGATCTCAAGGTCCGACCAGCCCTTTTCCACCAGCGCGAAATATTCATCGCTCGGCAGGCCGCCGATATAGCACACGGTATATCTGACCGGCAGGCCGACCTTTGCCAGAATGAGGTTGTAGATCAAAATCGCAAAGCACAGCCCGAGATAGACGTACGCGCCGAAGGAAAGCGCAACGCCGGTGTTTTCACCGATCGAGAGCATCACCGCCGCCTCCGCCGCGGGCAGCAGCAATAAAAGGTTTAAGATCAGGTTGCGCGCTTTGCCGTGCCTGCCCAGGCTCATCGGCAGGCAGATCAGGCACACTAAGATCATGGCGGCGCTGACAAGCATCAGCAGGACCGAGATCTTCAGCGTCTCCCCCTGCAGCGCGCCGGAAAACAGCGCGCCGAAGCCGACCGATTTCACGGTCTGGAACAGATAGATCCCGTTGACGGTCGCCGTCTCCCCTTTTTCGGTCAGCGTCGCCAGCGGCAAAAACAGCGCCCCCAGCGGCAAAACGGACAGCACGATCCGTGCGATGGCAAGCGGGGAACCGAAAAACGCGGCTTTTGCCCGGTCGATCGCGGGCTGGTGCTTCGCGTGCTCGATCTCCGTTTTTTCCGTCTCCTCCAGCAGCCGGTCGTTGGATTTATAGTAGACCATGTTGACGCCGCAGTCCGGACACGTGGGCCGCCAGTTGAACAAATGCAGCTTCCTGCCGCATTTCGGGCATTGCGCCATGGGAACCACCCCTTCTCTTTTGTTGTTTTTATTGTATCAAAAAAAAACAAGGATGGCAAGATGTGTTTTGTCTCTCTGCAAAACACCGCCCGATCCTGTTTATGGTCCGGTTTTTATTAAGAAACACATTGAAATGCGCTTGGATTTGTATAATATTTACAAATATAGCACCCCCGCCATATTTATGCAAAATACTTGTTTTTTTTTCAAACGGAATGCTAAAATAAAAAACGATAAAACATAGGAGGATTTTATATGAAAAAAACAACAAAATTCCTTTCCTTCATCAAAAAGCTGATCGAGCTGTTCAAAAAAATCTACTGACGGACAAAGCACATTTCCGCCGTCCCGCTTACACGGGGCGGCGGTTTTGGCGTCCGCAAAGCGTCCGCAATGAAATATTGCTGCGCGTTTTGATTGTATTGCAGTTTTGAGTTTTGAGAAATAATCTACGGGAGGCGCGCCTATTCGGCGCAGCCGAAACTACGCGCCGCAGGCGTGCATCATGTCGCGCAGCGACGCATCACTGCGGTCGCGCAGCGGCCGCCTATATCATTTCCTCCGGGTGAAACACTTCGTCAAACCGGTCCGCGGTCAGAAAACCGAGGGAAACGCAGGCTTCTTTTAAGGTAATATTTTCCGCATGGGCTTTTTTTACGGTTTTTGCGGCGTTTTCGTAGCCGATGTGCGGGTTGAGCGCAGTGGCGAGCATCAGGGAGTTATAAAGGTTTTTCCGCATTTTTTCTTTGTCCGCAACGATCCCCGCCGCGCAGTGTACGCGGAAGGAGTCCATAGCGTCGGCAAGCAGGCGCGCGCTCTGCAGGAAGTTATAAATCAGCACCGGCATAAAGACGTTTAATTCAAAATTGCCCTGACTTGCCGCCATGCCGACGGCAACGTCGTTGCCCGTCACCTGCACCGCCACCATGGTCAGCGCCTCGCACTGGGTCGGGTTGACCTTGCCGGGCATAATGGAGGAGCCCGGCTCGTTTTCGGGGATCCGGATCTCGCCGAGGCCCAGCCGCGGGCCGCTTGCCAGCCAACGCACGTCGTTGGCGATCTTCATCAGGTCCGCCGCCAGCGCTTTGAAAGCGCCGTGGGTGAAAACCAGCTCGTCCTTGGAGGTCAGCGCGTGGAATTTATTGGGAGCGGAGACAAACGCCTTGCCCGTCAGGCGCGAGACTTGCGCCGCGACCGCCGCGTCAAAGCCCGCGGGCGCGTTTAAGCCGGTGCCGACGGCCGTGCCGCCGAGCGCCAGCTCTTTGAGATGGGGAAGGCAGGCGTTCAGCAGGTCTTTATCCTTTTCAAGGCTTGCGCGCCAGCCGCTTATTTCCTGTGAAAAGGCAATGGGCGCAGCGTCCTGCAAATGCGTCCGGCCGCTTTTTACGACCCCTTCGTTTTCCGCTTCCAGACGCAAAAACGTTTCGATCAGGCGGTCCAGCGCGGGCAGCAGCCTGTCCTCGACGGCCAGCGCCGCGGCGATATGCATGGCGGTGGGGAAGGTATCGTTGGAGGACTGGCTCATATTCACGTCGTCGTTGGGGTGCAAAAGCGTTTTGCCTGCAAGCTCGTTGCCGCGGTTGGCGATCACCTCGTTTGCGTTCATGTTGCTCTGCGTGCCGGAGCCCGTCTGCCAGACGACAAGCGGGAAATGCCCGTCCAGCGCGCCGGACAAGATTTCATCGCACGCAAGAAAAACGGCCTTACATTTTTCTTCCGTCATTTTTTCGGGCCGCAGGGCGCGGTTGGCGGCTGCGGCGGCCTTTTTCAGCAAGCCGAACGCGTGGATCACCTCGGCGGGCATCGTTTCCAGTCCCACGCCGATTTGGAAATTGTTCCGGCTGCGCTCGGTCTGCGCGCCCCAGTATTTGTCGGCGGGCACTTTGACCTCGCCCATGGAGTCGTGCTCCGTACGGTATTGCATGGCATCCTCCGTTTTTCAGTCGAACGTCGACGGCCTGCAGCCGTCAGATCTCTGTTTTTATAAGGTCCGTTTTTTCCAGCGCGTCCGCGTTTCCTACGGCGCATACGGCGGCGCTTTCGGCAAGGGCGCAAAACAGCGGGACAAAGCCGGGCAGGTCCTCCTTTTTCAGCGCGAGCATCTCTTTGCGCAGACGGACTTTGTCCGCATAGGTCATGCCGGAGAAGAAAAGGCCGTCCGCCTCCGCGCCGCACTCACCCGGGCCGGAAAGCGGCTCGTCGGACGCGATGGCGCCGATGATATATTTATCCGTCGTTTCTTCCGAGGAAACAAAGTCCTTTATAAAGTCCGCGGCGGCGGCAAAGACCGCGAGGCTGTTTGCCGGGGACGGGTCGCGGTAGGAATAGAAGGTCACGTTGCCGGAGTCGGCGTCGCGGCAGCCGCAGCCGTAGGCGCCGCCCTTTACGCGGATCTCGTTCCACAGATAGCTGTAGGTCAGGATCCTGCACAGCACGTGCAGCGTGCCGTTCGGCGATGCGCCGAAGGGACGGATATTGGCCACGCTTGCGGCGTAGGAAACGCCCGCGGGGATCGTAACGGCCTCTTTTTCCGCCTGTGCAGCCGGTCTGACCGCGGAGAAGGCGGGGCCGTGCGCGCCGCCGGGCGGCAGGGTTTCCGTAAAATCGGACAGCGGCACAAAGGCAGTCGCCGTTTCGCCGAGGATCAGACGGCTTTTTGTAAACGTTTCGGCGCAGGTCTTCTGCGCAAAAGCGGTATATTCCGCGATCCTGCCGTCAAATTCCGCGGCGAATTTTTTTATAAAGCCGTAAAAATGCAGGCCGTCCGTCTGTTCGTGTACGGCGCCCGCCGCGGAGCAGGCCGCCGCACTGCGGCGGATGGCAAACGTGCTGCCGCGGGTAAGCAGACTCTGATAAACGTCGTCCTCCGTCTGCAGGACGATCTCTTTGATCTTGCGCTTATCTGAAAAATCCGTTTCCGTCAGGATCTCCGCCACCAGCCTTTCAGCTTCGGGAAGGCTTTTTTCCAGCGCGGAAAAGGCGGCGATAAACATGACCCTGCAATGCGCCGGGTCGCCTGCGGCGTTATAGGCCTGCACGCGGAAATCGTGCGCGCCGATCCGTTTTTTGATCTTGCGCTGCAGACAGGCCGCGTCGTGCCGTTTTGTGGGCAGCTCGCCCAGCAGATCCGTTAAGAAGGAGACGGCGGGCAGGTCCTTTGCGGGTACGTCGTTGATCTCAAAATAAGCCCGTACGTGCACCACGCCGTCGGACCGGACGGGATGGTATAAAAACCGGACGCCGTTTTCTTCTTTTTCTTCCGTGGGCGTCCACTGCGGCGCAGCGGAGACGTCCTTTAACGTCAGCACCGGCAGCGTCGCCGTGGCTGCGGGGCTGTCGGGCGTATTCTGCCAGCGGTCAAGGTCGGCGTTTTCCGCGGCCAGACGTATCCGGTCCTCGTCCGAAAACCGCAGCGCTGCGGCGGCAAGGCGGGCGTTCTCCGCCGCGGCGTCCTCGGCGGCTTTGGTATTGGAGGGCTCCAGCGTCAGCGTGCACAGGTGTTCCTCGTCCAGCAGCATATCGGCAAGCAGCTTTTCATAATAGCCCGTGCCGATTTTTTCGCGCAGCGTTTGGATCAGGTCCTCAAAGAGGATGCCGTCCAGCGGGTCGCCGCCGTACAGCCAGCTTGTCAGCGCGTTCAGGTTGCGCATAAGCCCTTTGGGCTCGTCTGTTTCGCGCAAAGAGAATTCCAGCCGGTTCAGTTCCGCCTCCAGGTCCTCGGCGTCCGGCCCGTTTTCGATCAGCTTTTGTACGGTTTCGCGGATCACGTTCCGCAGGGCTTCTTTATGCCGCGCTTCGGTATTGCGCAGCAGCAGCACCAGATAGGGCTGGAAAACGCCGTCGCTGACGTAAAGGTCAACGTCCTGACACAGTCCCGCCGAGAGCAGCGCGCGCTTGAGGGGAGACGCGTTATTATCCGTCAGATAATTCGCGAGCACCTGCGCAGCCGTCTGTGTCAGCCGGTCCTCCCAGCCGCAGAGGAGCTTGCCGAGAACGATGCAGGTCCTGTTCGAAGTGTCCTCGCCCTCGCCTACGGCGTAGGCTTCCGTCGCCTCCCGCGCCGGCACGGGCGTCTGCACCGGGAACGGCGGCAGATCGGTCTGCTTATCGTAACGGGAAAGGTATTCTGCATCCATGAAACGCGTAACGGCGTCAAACGGCACGTCGCCATCCAGGTAGATCCTTGCGTTGGACGGGTGGTAAAAATGCCGGTGCGCGTCCAGAAAACGCGCGTAGGTCAGGTCCGGGATCTTCGCCGGGTCGCCGCCGGAGACGAAGCGGTAGGGGCTGTCCGGGAACAATAGCCGCGTGATCCCGTAGTCCGCAAGCGAATCGATGTTGGAAAACGCGCCCTTCATCTCGTTGAAGACCACGCCCTTGTAAACCGGCGCGTCGTTCGGCGAGCGCAGCTCGTAATGCCAGCCCTCCTGCCGGAAAATGTTGGGGTTGTCGTAGACCGCGGGACAGAACACCGCGTCCAGATACACCGCGGTCAGGTTGAGAAAGTCCTGCGTATTGCGGCTGGAAACCGGGTACACCGTTTTATCCGAAAAGGTCATGGCGTTCAAGAAGGTGTTCATGGAGCTTTTTAACAGATCCAAAAACGGCTCCTTTACGGGATAGCGTTTGCTGCCCGCAAGCACCGAATGCTCCATGATGTGAAATACGCCGGTATCGTCCCACGGGAGCGTCCGGAACGCAACGGAAAAGAGCTTGTTTTCCTCTTTATTGTCAAGCCAAGCCAATTGTGCGCCCGACTTTTCGTGGACGCCTTCCCACATGACCCCGTGCAGGGAGGGGACCTCCCGTCGGCTGGTGATCAAAAAGCCGTTGATCCTATCGTTTATCTGCATACTGATCCTTTCATCTGTCTCGCCTGCGGCGGGCAGTCACCCGCGCTGCGGGTGTAGTTCCGGCTTCGCCGGATAGGTTCGGCTGCGCCGAACAGGCGCGCTTCACGCGTAGAATATTTCTCAAAACCGTCGGCTGTCGACTCGACCGGCCGTCAGTCCGCAAACGGGTTCTCGCTCTTATACAGCATGCCCGCGGGCTGATTGAAGGAGATCTCTTTGACGCCGAGGTATTTGAACACCTCGAACAGCGCTTTGCCGTGATGGCCGAACGCGACGGCGGCGTGGTGCGGATAGTTTTTCTCCACCAGCACGTGGCGGTAAAAGCGGCCCATTTCCTTTACGGCGAACACGCCGATGGAGCCGAAGGAGCGCGTCGCCACGGGCAGGACTTCTCCCTGCGCCACGTAGGCGCGGAGCAGTCCGTCCGCCGTGCTCTGCAGACGGTAAACGGTCACCTTGCCGGGCAAGATATCGCCCTCCAGCGTGCCGTTGGTGAATTCCACGGGCAGGCTGCGGGCCATGATCTTCTGGAAACGCATCTCGGGGCAGCAAAGCTTGCCGGAGAAGGTGTTGCCGCAGTGGAAGCCCATAAAGGTGTCGCTGAGCTTATAGTCGTATTTTGCGGCGATCTCCGAAGCGAACATATCCCGCGGCACGGTGTTGTTGATGTCCAAAAGCGTCACGGCGTCGCCGCTTATTACGCTGCCGATGAACTCAGACAGTACGCCGTAAATATCCACCTCGCACGAAACGGGGATGCCGCGGCCGGTCAGGCGGGAATTGACGTAGCAGGGCACGAACTGAAATTCCGTCTGGAACGCGGGCCAGCATTTGCCGGCAACGGCCACGTATTTTTTGCAGCCCTTGTGCTTTTCCACCCAATCCGTCAGCGTTAATTCGTACTGTGCGAGCTTTGTAAGGATCTCGGGCTTTTTGTTGCCCGCGCCGAGCTCGGAGGCCATATCCGCCGCCACGGCGGGAATGCGCGGGTCGTCTTTATGCGCGTTGAATGCGGCAAAGAGGTCCAGCTCGCTGTTTTCTTCTATTTCCACGCCGAGATTATAAAGCTGCTTGATGGGCGCGTTGCACGCCAAAAAGTCCTGCGGACGCGGGCCGAAGGAGATGATCTTTAAGTCCTTCAGCGCAAGGATCGCCCGCGCCACGGGCACAAAGGCAGCGATCTCTTTTGCAAGGGCCTCGGCGTCTCCCACCGGGTTTTCGGGAATGTAGGCTTTGATATTGCGCAGCGCCAGGTTGTAGCTGGCGTTCAACAAACCGCAGTAGGCGTCGCCGCGGTCGTCCAGCAGGCGGTCGGCGGCCTCCTCTGCGGCGGCAAGGAACATCGCCGGGCCGTCAAAGTATTTCGCCAGCAGCGTTTCGGGCGTTTCGGGGCCGAAATTGCCCAGGTAGACCACCAGCGCGTTGCAGCCGGCGGCTTTGACCTCCGCAAGCGCTTTTTGCATATCCGTTTCGTTCTCCACACAGGTGATCGCTTCGTAAAGCGTGCCGTAAGCGGCGTAGGCTTCTGCCAGCCGCTGCCGCCTGCCGACGGACAGCGTCATGGGAAAGCAGTCGCGCGAGACGGCGACCAGACCTAATTTCACTTCGGGTGCGTTCAACATCAGTATGTCCTCCGTTTTGTTTTTTATGAAAAATAACGCTGTTATTGTACCATATTTTCAACGGGACTGCAAGCATATTGTACGACAAATTGTTTCGGTCGGAAAAACCGGCGAAAGGCCGTTTGGACCGCCTGTCGTCCCCGCGCGGCGTTTTTGGGCAAAAACAAAACGACACAAGCCGCATCGGCCTGTATCGCTTTGCTTTCATGTGTATGGGAAACAAAAACGTCAATCAACCCAAACGCCGCGTTTTTGCAGCGATTCGCCGCAGCCGGACGGCTGCGGCGGCAGATCGTTATCCTGCCGAAGCCGCCGTGGTGGTTTCCGCCGAAGAGGAACCGCCGACGTTGATGCCCAACGACCCTGCCAGCTGCCGGAAGAACTCCAGGATCATATTGAAGATGTTTTTAATGGTCTGGAAGATGCCGCCGACCTTGATGACCGTATCGTCGTTCATCGGCAGGGCGCTGACGTAGACCGTGTAGTCGCCCGTAACTCTTTCGATCCGGTACCAGCCGAAATCGTCGGGATGCAGCGCGATGCCGCCGGCCTGGCTGTCATAGGTCACCACGCCCGCGCCGTTGTAAAGGATCACTTCCGCGGTCGTGGAGGAGTAGCTGTAGTCCGAATCGAACTCCACACGGAAGATAAAGGTCTTGCCGAATTTGGCGTTGACCGTACCGGTGTTGCCGTCCTCATCGTAAAGGGTATAGCCCTTGCCGTCGGTCAGCGTGACGGAGTATTCCTTTAAGAAGTCGTCGTCCGAGGTCCAGCGGGAGTAGCCTACCGTGCCGGCGTCCACGATCTGCACGTATTTGATACCTTCATCGCCTACGCTCATCTTGCCGTGGTTGGTAACGGTGACGTTCATTTTTGCGTCGTCCCACTGCGCGTCGATATAGTCGCCGTCCTTGACGATATCGGTTTTAATAAAGAGATAGCCGTTCAGCGGGCAGGGGATCACGGCGCCGTCCACGGGAACCTTGGAATACGAAAAACCGTCGGTCAGATAATCGGATCTGCCGCCGCCGGTCGCCTGGTATACCCAGAGCGTATCGGGAGAATAGCCTGCGGAAGCAAGGCCGGGGAAGGTGACGTAGGCGATCCTGTCGCCCTGGCCGTTCACGTTCCAGCCGTTGATGATATGGCCGTAGACCTCCAGGCGGCCTGCGTAGTCGCCGCTCTTGGAGACCGTGATCTCACCGTCCACCTGCAGCGTGGCGCCTTCGGCGACGCGCAGCGTGCAGTTCAGCGGGATATTCAGCGTCACGCCGGCGGGAACGGTCATCTTGGCGCCGCTTACGATTTCATACGTCGCGCCGGAGACCAGCACGTCGGTGCCGGAAAAGACGCCGCTTTCATCTGTAAAATAGGTCACGTCGTCGGCAAGCACAAAGGGCATGCAGGCGATAAGCATAAGTACCGCAAGAATGACAGAGAGTGTTTTTTTCATTTTTTTATCCTCCTTTACGGGATATAAGAGTAGACTCTGATACAGTTTTATTATAACGCGCAACCCCTTGTTTGTCAACAAAAAAAGCAACGTTTGAGCGCCGTGTGACGGAGATTTTCCGCCTCCGCTTTTGTTTAAATTGCCCTTTTTTCGGGATCTGCTTGCTTTTATGATGCGAAATAAGATATAATCAAAACCCGAAGGGGTTTCCATAACGTTTCGCCGCAGGCGGAACACATCACGTTGCGCAGCAATGCATCACGCGCCGCAGGCGCGCATCACGTCGCGAAAGCGACACATCACTGCGGACGCTTCAGCGTCCGCAACAGGGAGGTTTCCCCATGTCTGTTACCGCCTTTTTCTGTTCCGCGCTTGAAAAGATCTTTTCCGGCGGGCAGGCCCTGCCCGCACCGGCCGGCGCCGTGCACCTCTTAAACGGGGAGCGCGGCGGCGTACAGCTGTACCTGCGCGCGGACCGCGACGGACCCGTACGCTTTTCTGTCTCGGGCGCGCCGGTCGAGACCTTTGCCGTAAAAGAAGTCTACGCGGGCCTTGCGATCTATGAAAACGCCGAAAACTGCACGGTCTTAAACGGCGGCAAAAGCGGGTATTACCCCGACCTGCTGCGGCCTGCAGACGGGACGCTTGCGCTGGAAAAGGACAAAGCCGCCGCGCTGTTTTTCAAGATCACCGCGGATACGCCGGGCAGCCATACCCTGTGCGTCACTTTGACGGCGGAAGACGGCATGCAGACGCTGCGCCTGCCGGTCTGTGTCTCGGACGTCTCCCTGCCGGCGCAAACGGTCATCCATACCGACTGGTTCCACGCCGACTGCCTTGCGGACCGTTACGGCGTACCCGTGTTCAGCGAGGCGCACTGGCGTATCATGGAGGCGTTTATGGCCAACGCGGCCGCGCACGGCGTCAATTGTCTGTTAACGCCGCTGTTCACGCCGCCGCTGGATACCGCCGTAGGCGGGGAGCGGCCCACCGTGCAGCTTGTGGGCGTAAAAAAACAGGGGGACACGTATACCTTTGATTTTTCAAAACTGAAACGCTATATCGAAACGGCGGAGAAAAACGGCGTCCGGTATTTTGAGCTGTCGCACCTGTTTACGCAGTGGGGCGCAAAGCACGCGCCGAAGATCGTGGCGGAGACGGACGAGGGGCAGCGCCGCATTTTCGGCTGGGAAACGGATGCGCTCTCACCGGAATATCTGTCGTTTTTGCGTCAGCTTGCGCCTGCGCTGCGCGCGTTTACGGACCGGGCCGGCGTAACGGACCGCTGCTTTGTGCACTGCTCCGATGAGCCGGGCATGGAGGATCTGGCGCAGTACGCCGCCTGCGCGGCGGTGATCGCAGCCGACTTCGGCTGTTACCGGCACATCGACGCGCTTTCGGATCTTGCGTTCTTTGAAAAAGGGCTGGTGGAAACGCCCGTGCCGCAGGAGGGGAACATCGAAGCCTTTGCCGGCAGGACGCCGCGGCTTTGGACCTATTACTGCTGCGGACAGTTCCGTAACGAGCTGCCCAACCGTTTTTTCTGCATGCCCGGCGCACGCACCCGCATCCTCGGGGCGCTGCTGTACAAATATGACTGCGAGGGCTTTCTGCATTGGGGTTATAATTTTTACTATACGCAGCATTCCGTCCGGCAGGCCGACCCCTTTACCGAGACGGACGCCGGCGGCGCTTTCCCGTCGGGGGACGCGTTCGTCGTGTATCCCGGAGAGGACGGCGCGCCGCTGACTTCCTTGCGGCAGCAGGCGTTTTATGCCGGTCTGCAGGACCACGCCGCCCTGCGCGCAGTCGAGGCCGCCTCCTCCCGAAAAACGGCGCTGGCGCTGTTGGAACAAACGCTGGGAGATATCTCGTTTACGTCCTATCCCATGGAGCCCGCGCGGTATGAAGCGTTCCGCAGGGCGCTGTATGAATTTCTGGCGCAACACGGCTGCGGCAAAACGGCCGCGGCAGACTGAGAAAGGAGCGGCGGGGAAGGCCCCGCCCGTAAAGAACATGGCGAAGATCATAGGTCCGGCGCTGCCGAACATCCCCTGGCAGGAAAAGCCCGCCGGCTGGCGGTACCCCGTCTGGCGGTATACCCAAAACCCGATCATCACGCGAAACGACCTGTATTTCGCAAACAGCATTTTCAATTCCGCGGTGGTGCCTTACAAAGACGGCTTCGCGGGCGTGTTCCGCGTGGACACGATGACGCGCGACCACACGCTCGTTACGGGGTTCAGCCGTGACGCCGTACACTGGCGCCTGGAGGAAACGGTCATTTTCCGCGGCTACGATCCGCGTCTGTGCGAGATCGAGGGAAAATTCTATCTTTCCTGGGTGAACTTAACGCCCAACGGGACCACGGTCGGCATTGCGTACACGACCGATTTCCAAAGCTGGACGCAGCTGGAGGACGCCTGCTACCCCGTGGCGCGCAACGGCGTGCTCTTCCCCCGCAAAATCGGCGGCGAGTATAAACTGCTCATCCGGCCCTGCGACCGCGGCCACACGCCCTACGGCGATATCTTTCTGCAGAGCAGCCCGGATCTTACTTACTGGGGCAAGTACCGCTTTGTGATGAAGCCGCAGAAAAACTGGGAGATGACGAAGGTCGGCGCGGGGCCCACGCCCATTGAGACGGACGAGGGGTGGCTTATGTTTTACCACGGCGTTTTAACAAGCTGCAACGGCTTTACCTACGCCATGGGCGCGGCGATTTTGGACCGCGACGAGCCCTCGCGCGTATTGCACCGGGCGGACTGCTTTTTGCTTGCGCCGCACGAAACGTACGAGCTGGTGGGCGACGTGCCGAACGTCGTTTTCCCTTGCGCGGCGCTCGCGGATGCGGACACCGGGCGCATCGCCGTTTATTACGGCGGCGCGGATACGGTCGTCGCGCTGGCGTTTACCACTGTGGACGAAACGGTGGATTTCATCAAGGCGCACGATCTGTTATAAAAAAGAAAAGATTGAAAAGCGGACGGAAATATGGTATGCTCTTTATAAATGAGGGCATACGGGATCGCCGTCCTCTTTTTATCAACAGGAGGGAAATTATGAACGAAAAATTAGCACCGCTGTTTACCCCGTGGAAGATCGGCAGCTGCGAGATCAAAAACCGCATCGTGCTCACCTCCATGGGCGGGACCGACCTGTTCGGCTGGATGGAGAAGAACCATTTCGATAAGGCCGGCGCCGATTTTATTCTGGAGATCGCCAAAAACAACGTCGGCCTCATTTTGCCGGGCTGTCAGCCGGTGTACAACCCCATGTTCGGGCAGTGGCTGTATAAAAACGACAAAATGTACGCGGACTTAAAAAAATGGATGCCTGCGTTCCACGAAACGGGCGCAAGGCTCTTTGTCCAGCTTACGGCGGGCTTCGGCCGGTCGTTTACCATCAGCGAGATGATGGAAAAGCTGTACGTGAATCCCGTGCTGCGCAAGCTTGCCAAGCCCGTGATGGACCTGGACAAGATCACCGCCAGCGCCTCTCCCTCTCCCAACCGCTGGTCGGACAAGGTGCCGTCCCGCGCGATCACGGTGGAAGAGATCAAAGAGTTTGTGGACGCCTTTGCAAAGACCGCGAAAAAATTACAGGACGCGGGCGTGGACGGCGTGGAGATCCACGCGGTCCATGAAGGGTATCTTTTGGACCAGTTTACGCTGCCTTACGTGAACAAGCGTACGGACGCATACGGCGGCAGCTTTGAAAACCGCTACCGCTTCGCCGTGGAGATCGTGCAGGCCATCAAAAAGGTCTGCGGCGACGATTATCCCGTCTCGCTGCGGTACAGCGTGCTTTCCAAGACAAAGGGCTTCCGCGCAGGCGCGCTGCCGGGCGAGGACTACGTGGAGGCGGGCCGCGACATGGCCGAAAGCGAGCGCGCGGTGAAATACCTGCAGGACGCGGGCTACGATATGCTCAACTGCGACAACGGCACCTATGACGCGTGGTACTGGGCGCACCCGCCGATCTATATGCCCGAAAACTGCAATCTGGCGGACGTGGAGCACATCAGGCAGTTTATCGATATCCCCGTGGTGTGCGCGGGCAGACTCGATCCCGAAACGGCGGCGGCTTCCATTGCGGCGGGCAGGCTGGACGGCGCGGGCTTTGCACGGCAGTTTTTGGCGGACCCCGCGTGGATCACGAAGCTGATAAACGACAAAGCGGACGATATCCGTCCGTGCATCCTCTGCCACAACGGCTGCTTTAACATGTGCCATTATAAGGGCGTGCCCAACGATCAGGAGCTTTCCGACTCCCTGCACCTTGCGCGCTGCGCCGTCAACGCCGAAACGATGCAGAAGGAAAAACACTACATCAAAAAGACGGACAACCCCAAAACCGTGGCGATCGTCGGCGGCGGCGTCGGCGGCATGGAGGCAGCCCGCGTACTCAAGCTGCGCGGCCATAACCCCGTTATTTACGAAAAGTCCGATAAACTCGGCGGCACGTTTATTCCCGCTTCCGCCGAGAGCTATAAAGGAAAGCTCCGGGACCTGCTTGCCTGGTACCGCCGGCAGATGGACGTGCTGGGGATCGAAGTGCACCTGCATACGGAAGTGAAAGACCTTGCGCAGTTCGCGGGGCAGGACGTGATCATCGCCACCGGCGCGAAGGCCCGCGTACTGAAAAATGTGCCCGGCCATGAAAAAATGGTGGAAGCCTGCGAATACCTGAATGGCGAAAAGGAAGTGGGCGAGACGGTCGCCGTCATCGGCGGAGGCCTGACCGGCTGCGAGATCGCCTATGAGCTGGCACTGCTGGGCAAAAAGCCGCTCATTGTGGAGATGAAGGACGATTTGGTGTCCCAGAAGGGAGTCTGCCTTGCCAACAGCTCTTACCTGCGCGAGTGGTTCGCCCTGCACGAGGTGCCGGTGTATCTGGAAACGACCTTAAAGGCCGTCACCGATACGGGGATTACCGTCGCTTCCGCCGACGGCAAAACGCAGGAGATCGCCTGCGACAGCGTGATCAGCAGCGCGGGCTACATCCCTTCTCCGCTGGCCGAAGCGGGCAAGCATACGCATCTGGTGGGCGACTGCCTGTCGGTCGGCAACCTGCGCAGCGTCGTCTGGCGCGCCTACGAGGTCGCGATGAAGATCTGACCGCGCTCGTCCGCTGAAGCGTTTTGATCCATACGAAAAATCCGCTCTGCGAGGCAGAACGGATTTTTTTCTGATGTGCGCCCGGCATGGGCAACGACTTGGCGGTGGAAGTCCGCTACAGACTTGGCAGTAGGAACTGTTAGCCAAAGGCAAGGGTGTCCGTCGTGAGGCGGAATCTGAAGGAAGCTGGATATGGAGGTTTGAAAGTAC
>JAFSXY010000061.1 GCA_017443805.1 Clostridia bacterium
AACAGAATGATTGCCAATCCGATTTATATCGGCACAAAGGTCAGCGTATTCAATAACAAGGTGGAACACAAAGTTTACACAACAGAGGGCGTGGTTGATCCTATCGTTTCTGAGGAGGTTTGGGAACGCGCTCAGATTATACGGGAGAGCAGACAGCATAAAGGCGCGGCGGAACCGGCGCGGAAGAGATATATTCTTCGCGGAAAGCTGTTTTGCGGTTTGTGCGGAACGGAAATGATTACCGAATGTGGTATAAGCGCAAACGGCAATAAATACTGTTACTATATTTGTGAGCGCCGCAAGCACGGTAAGGGCAGCGAACGCTGCCGCAAACAGAACGTGCCAAAGGACGTGATTGAAGAAACGGTTCTTGCAATAGTAACGCAGCGTATCTGGAACGATTATCAGATCGACGAATACGTTCGTGCCGCGAAAGAGGCGATCCGTCTCCACGAAGAAGATCCAGACATCGTTCGTCTGAAAAACGAGATCAAAAGTCACACGGAAAAGAAAAAACGAGCAATGCAGTGCTATCTCGATACCAACGACCCGGAATGGTATGACCTCAGCAAAGAGGAAGCGCGCCTCATAAAAGAATGCGAGGCAGAGCTTGCGATAAGGATCCGTCAGGACAATGCGCCGAAGGAGGCGGAGGACTTTCTCGCAGAATTGGAAGGCATTGCCGCAGCGTGGGATACGATGCTGCACAGCGACGAGGGCCGACAGAATATCATCCGGACCTACGTCGAGCGGATCGACATTTTTGATCCGGAGCCGGACGATCCGGGCAAATGCAGGATCGATGTGCTGATTCGCACAGCCCCCGGCGCAGAATGCGCGGAACGGATACAATCCGAAGTCGAATGTTCTGTTCGTAATTCTGAAAGTGAGGTTCACCAACAAAACAGTTCGCTCAACCGGGCGGGCTGTTTTGTTTTTACAAACGAGGACGAGAATCGAACAGGGCGGGAGAAAGCATGCGTAAATCCTTCTTGCCAAAACGTTTTTTGTTTTGTATAATAAAGACGAACAACGCCGGAAAGGAAGGGAAAACACGATGTTTCAAAAAATGATTTCCATGATCATTGCCGCCGTTCTCGGTTTCTGGGGCACAGCAGGCAGGCTCGCCTACCCCGCCTTTTACAAAAACGCGGAAAAAGTCGCCGATATCCCGGGGCTTGCAGACGGCTTTGTACCGCAGGGCACGACCTATGACGCGGAGACGGCGTCCGTTTTGGTATGCGGTTATATGGAGGATGAAAGCGCCTCGCGCTTATACGTGATCCCCGCAGCCGGTGAGGTCCGTATGCTGGCGCTTGCAAAAACGGACGGCAGCGTTTACACGGGCCACGCGGGCGGCGTGACCGTTGCCGGCAGCCGCGTGCTCATCAGCAACGCCTCCACTTTGTTCATGCTCGATCTTGCTGCCGTGCGAGAAGCATCCGACGGAGACGAGCTGCGCTTTACAGGCGGCGTGCGCGTACCGTGCAACGCCTCGTTCTGCTCCTGTGACGGCGAACGGATCTATGTGGGAGAATTCCACGGCGAGGGGTACGAAACAGCCGAAACGCACGCAGTAACACTTTCAAACGGTGAAACCTATCAGGCGCTGGTGTTCGCCTATGCGCTGAACGAAGCCTTTTTCACGGACGAAGAGACGCCCGCGCCGGAAGCCGCCTACGCCGTCTGCGATCATGTACAGGGCTTTGCCTGCCTCCCGGACGGAAAAGCGGCGCTCTCCTGCTCCTACGGCTTAAAAAGCGCCTCGCTGCGGTTTTACGACGCATCCGGCGAGTCGGACGGCGTATATTCCGGCGAAGGATACGACGTACCGCTTTATATTCTTGACGGCGCGCGCGAATTAAAAACGCTGCGCCTGCCGCACATGAGCGAGGATCTGGAATACACTGCCAAGGGCTTGCTCATCGCCTTTGAATCCGCCGCCAACAAATACGGCAGGGGATTTTCGCCGTTCTCCGTGGGCGCTGTTATACGGTACACGCCCGCGTTCTGATGAATAACAAATAATCCGAATACAGAAAAAAGGACAGAGCGCACAATGTGCGTCCTGCCCTTTTGTTGAAAACAGAATATACTATTTTTTTACCGCTCCGACATCAGTCGTCAATTTTACATTGAACGGTAATGAGAGAATCATTCCACTCACTATAAATAACCGTAACTCCGAATTCCTCATGACGGAATACATAATAGCATGAGCCCCATGTTTTTTTTGATTCTTCCGATTTAAATATGTACCCCATCTCTTCAAGATAATAGGCATAAGAATAAAATAGTTCCTCATCCGAAAGATCTGTTGCTGATTTGTAATATTTCAGACTAAAACTTTTTCCGTGGTCTATGCCAACCCTTATCGACTCCGTTTCCCAGATCACGCCGGGATCCGGCAAAAATTCAGCGCCGACCATATTGACATAGCCGTCCTGCCTGATCGAAAGATTCAGCTTGATCTCCGGGGTTTCATACCTGCCGTGCACGCGAATTCTTATAGGAACGTTCTCGTACAGTTCTGACGCGCGAATAATCAAAATCGGATTTTCCCGCTCATCCTCATCCAAAGAAATATCGATCCAAACCCCTTCCGGTTTTATAATTTCTATCCATTCGGAATTCCGGTTCCCTGCGTACAGTGGGATGATTCCGGTACCGTACTGCACCATTACAACATTCTCCACCGGGCTGATCAGGGTAATTCTCCATTCATCGCGGAAGAATTCCTCCGCAGACCGGGGATCATATTCCTCCGGACCGGGAAGCCGGGAGAGCGGCATGATGAAAATAAATCTGTTATCCCCTTCCGTGTATTCCTCATACAGAATAAGACCGATCGCTCTTCCGAAACGGTCCACCACCAAACGATAGGAAAGCATGGCTTCATATTTCCATGTCGGGACCTGAGCACAGATCATATTTGCGGGCATTTCCGCAGCCAGATCGGACGGCGGATCGGTAATGATCAAACGCAGAAGATCAAAACTGGAATCCAATGCATAAACAGAATCTCCGATATTGAACCATGTGCGGTTGACAGAAAGATAAGGAAACTCGCCGTCGACCTTCAGCAGCGCCAGACCGGACTCTGAATCTGCGGCGAGAACGGATTCCACATGGCAGTCGTTGTACGGAAAATTAATTGCCGTCGCCTTATGGATCATCTTGTAGGGAACAACAACAGTACCGTTGTCGCCAATAACAAAGCCGTAACTTCCTTGAGTTGTGTTTTGATGCTCTACAAAAGAATACAGCATACTGGCTTTTATCTTTTTTTCCAGCTCTTCTTCCGAAAGCGCCTCGCTTTCCGGCAGGCGGTCGGCAAGATCCTCCAAAAGAACGGCAGCGCGCAAAATGGACCGTGCGTCCGAAGATGTAATATCCCCGCTGTAATCCGCGTCGGCTGCTGTAAAAGCATCTGTACCGGGCAGGATCTCCGGTTCAAGCGCAACCGCGGCACGCAGCGCAAGACGCGCGTCCGCAGCCGTAACATCTCCGCTGCCGTCCACGTCGCCGAGCACGGCAGCGTGCGCGGTCAGGCACAGAAGCAAACAGGTCAAACAAACAAAGAAGACGGCACATACGGATTTCTTCATCGATTTTCTCCCCTTAACATTTTAACATTCTTTTTTTCCGGAACAGGGCTCAAAGATATAATAACGGATTGGCAGAAAAAATACAAGAAAAAATGATTTTCTCTTTTTCAAAAACAACCGTCATTAAAGAACAAAACGAGTGTGCCCACACAGAGCACACCCGTTTTTTTGAAGAAATCATCGTTTATCCTGTCGGGGACAAACGTTCAGCGGCCAAGAAAACTGCTGTTGTTTTCGGAGTCCGT
>JAFSXY010000062.1 GCA_017443805.1 Clostridia bacterium
CTTTGACAGCATATTGTAGATTTCCTCAAATCGTTCTACATATTCGGTATAATGATAATGAGCGATCATTGCCACGCCAATATCATCGCCTTCTTTGGGACGAATTGAGCAATCATAGATATATAAATCTGTAAAATTGGTTAATACTGATACTTTAAGATTTCCACTCCACCCATATCTGCGCAACTGAAATGCAGGAGCTGCATCCTCGGTTAGATTAACCGCAGGCTTTTTGGTTTCGAGAAAAAAAAGAACTTCTGTACCAACCTTAAATGAATAGTCAGGCTTCTTACTACGATGGACGCCGTCTTCCTCGACAACCACTGTAGCTTCATGGGTGACCTCGCGCAGATGTTGTGGTAACCCACGTTCATTATCTACATCCCATCCAAGGAGTTTGAAGAAACGGTTTACAAAGTCGACACGCACCTGAGTTTCATTGTAAGTTGCTCGCTGGAATTGCTGATAATTATCGCCGTATGTTTGGACAAGTTCAGAAACTTGTGCAGTCAGCGTAGCTTTCATTTCTATCGTCATTTCTGTAACCCCTCACTCTCTTGTAAAAAGTCCACAATATCGCCAATGTTGCAATTAAGCGAAGTGCAAATCTTCATAAGGCTTTCCATGGACACAAATTCGTTTTTGCCCAGCTTGGCGAGGATATTAAAGCTTATTCCAGCCATATCCTTCAACTCTGTTCGTGTAAGTTTTCTGTCTATTAGAATTTTCCACAATTTATCGTAAGAAACCGCCATATACTCAACTCCATTTGCCTGAAGAAACATGAAACGACTATAATAAATATTATAGCACGGCTTAAATGAAATATCAAGATATTCTCACAAAATCATGAGATTCGCATTCTCACAAAATCATGAGATTTGCATTTTTCATATTGGGCATATTTAATTAAAAACTAATAAGCCCAGCATATCGAATACGATATACCGGGCTGTAGTTGATTATACGTAAATCAATTCATGGTTTACGATTTCGGTGGCGCGGTTTCGGATTGAATTCATACGTTGAACCCACTCCATTTGGTTTTTCGCTTTGAGTGTTTGAGTTACACCCTCCTGTTCGGCAAGCTGTCGGACAAGTAGGTCGAACATCTCCTGTGCGTCGCGGTCGATTTGAGCGAGATACCTCTGCAGTTTACCGCGGACAAGGAACTCATTGTAAACGCTATGCTGATGGTTTTTCAGAAACGCTGCATGCCGCTGTCCCCACACGCCGATTGGTATTTCTTCTTCGGCAGGCAAGGAAAGATCCGGCAGATAGTAGTCGCCCTGGAGCGTATAAGTAATTCCGGTTTTTGCGTCAGTAATTTGCTTTTTCATCTTAAAAATCATCCTTTCAATATCTTCATATTATTGGGTTTTGTACTACCGAGAGAGGATTCTGTCTAAGATGAGTCATCATACTTCTTCTTTTTCCTCGGACCTCTCGGTTTTGATTCTTTGCGAACAGGAGCTCCGTTGGGAAAGAAATCATAAGAGAAGAAAAGAAGAAATCCGAACCCGTCTCCAATCTGGAGAATCTGGTTCGGATTTCTTGAGTTTGGTGCGGATGACGGGAGTCGAACCCACATGAACTTGCATTCACTGGCACCTGAAGCCAGCGCGTCTGCCAATTCCGCCACATCCGCTTTTCTGTTTCCCGGATAACCGGGCAAAGGATAGTGTAGCACAGATCATTTTGTTTGTCAATTCTTTTTTTTCGGTCCGTACGTAGAAAATTCGGGAACCTGCGGCACACGGCGTTTTTTAGAGCTTGTTTTCAGCAAAAACATATGATAAAATAACAAGGAAAGAAACTTGAGGGGGACGATCCTATGAAAAAAGCGCTTTGTGCCGTTTTGGCGCTGCTTCTGGTTTTCTGCTGTCTGCCGACGGCGTACGCAACGGAAACGCAGCTTTCCTTCCGCAGCGACAGTACCTTTCGCATTTTACACCTGACCGACACGCAGGACGACGCTTACCCTGCGTGGGATATGCAAAACCTTTTGCGGGAGGCGATCGCGTTTTCCGATCCGGATCTGATCGTTTTCACCGGCGATATAGTGGAGGACCGGCGGATCGGCGACATAGGCGTTGACGCGTTTCCGTTACTGGAGGGCGTGAACGTAAAAACCGTCAAGGGTGAGCTTGACCTTGCAAAAACGCGCGCGAACGTGGAAAAAGCAGTCGACGCGGTTTTTTCGGCAATAGAGGAATTTGATATCCCCTATGTGATCGCATTGGGCAACAACGACCGCAAGGTGGGGCTTTCCTCCGCGGACTGGCTGGAGATCTTTTCCAAATACCCGCACTGCATCGTGTTTGACGAAAGCGGCGATCAGCAGGACGGCATCGATTACCACGTGACCGTAAAGGGGTCCGACGGCGCGGACAAGTTCAACGTCTGGCTGATGGACACCGGCTTAAAGGGTATTTCGGACGAACAGATCGACTGGTACCGCGGCGCCTCACAGGCGATCACGCAGGCAAACGGCGGCGAACCGATCCCGGCGTTTGCCTTCCAGCACATCCAGGCGGCGGATATCGGCAACCTGTTTGAGCCGTGCAAAATCACGGACGCCGGCGCGCGGAAAACCGGAAAAGGCTTTGTGCGGCTGAAAAGCGAAACGGCGGGCGGCTACAATTTTTACGGCTACGAGCCGGACGTGACGACCTATGAATTTGAAGCGTGGAAGGCCTGCGGCGACGTGATCGGCGCGTTTTTCGGGCACCAGCACGTGGAGGGCTTTTCCGGCGTTTGGGACGGCATCGAGCTCGGCTTTACCTACGGCTGCGAGATGGCGAAAACGGGGCCCTACGGCTTTCGCGTGTTTACCCTGCACGAGGACGATATTTATAACTATGACAATACGCTTTACAGGTATTTGGGCAAAGTAAAGCTCGGAAACGTGCGCATTGCTTCCGAGGAGACCTTTACCGGTCCCGAAGCGCGGGAAAAGCCCTTGTCCGCCATGCTCCTGCGGCTGCAGGATCTCATGCTGACGATCGTAAGCATGGCGACTTCCCTGTTCCGGTAACCAAAAAGCCCGCGGCTGCATGCGACAGTCCGCGGGCTTTTCCAATTGTTGTACTATTTTGAAAGATCCGGCTTCACACACAGCAGCACAACGCAGACGTCGTCGTAACGATAGCGGTAGGTGCCTGCTTCGGCGTCGTAGAAATACATCCGCTCCCGCACCCGCGGCACGGCGTTTTCTTCCTCCGTATTGGTGATGCTCCCCTCCGTGCAGAAGAAGGAACCGTCGGCGTAGACCTGAATGATCTGCGCGGTGTGGTCCACGGTGGGATAGCCGTCCACATAGGTGCGCTCCTTATTGCTCATAAACAGGATATCTCCTACTTCGGGCGTATAGTCGTCCGCGTTTTCCCCGCGTTTTATAAGCTTGCCGGAGACTACGTCGTCCATAAATTCGTGCAGGATATACGTCTGGCAGTACTGCGGATGCGTCAGATAATAGTCCATCAGCAGCGAGGGCACGTGCAGGCTGAACAGCTTTGAGACAAGCAGCCCGTCGGACAAAAGCTTGGTATCGTAGTTAGTGGGCGCGATCTGATCGATCTTTGCTTTGGAATAGCCCGCCGCCTGCAGCGCGGGACGGAATACGTGATGGATGGTATAATAGCAGCACCATTTGCCGATGCGGTAATACGCTCTTTCCAGCAGCGAGCCGGTATTGGCGGGCAGCTCCGAAGAAGATTTCATTAAAAGCGGATGGGACGTTTCATATAGGATCCGCTCGAAATCGGTTTGAAACGCCAACGGATAGTGCAGCGGATCGATCTGCCCGCAGACCGTACAGTAAGCGTGGCAGTACGTATGCGCGTGCGGCAGAAGCTCCAGTCCCACGGCGGCGCGCAGGATCCTGCGCGCATCCTCGGCGGTAATGCTCCCGTCGGCGGTCACGTCGGCGGCGTTCCGCGCGGCACAGCCGGCCGGGTATTGCTCCAGTCCCACGGCCAGCCGCAGCGCCAGTCTGGCGTCGGAAGCCGAAACGCCGCCGTCTGCGTCAACATCGCCCAAAACGCGTTCGGCGTTATAATACGCCTGCAGTTCTTCCTCCGACGGCTGTTCAGTGTCCGTCAGCGTTTCCTCCGCCGTTTCAGCCGGCAGATCCGTCGGCGCCTCGGCCGCGGCGGCGCGCGGAGAATAAAACCACCCCGCAACGCAGAGCAGCAACAATGCCAGCATAGCAATGATCCGGTTTTTCGGCATTATTCACCCGACCTTTTTCATTCTACTGTTCAGTATACAGCACGGCTGCGGATTTTGCAACCGGAAAAAAGAATAAAACGGTTACTGCGCGAGCTGCGCCTGCTCGGCGGCGATGATCTCGGAGATATTCTGCTCGCTTAACTGCAGGCTCTCCGTTCCGCTGACGGATTCGTCCGCGAAGTGATCGAAGACGTTCTGCTTTTCCCGCAGGAGCGCCGTGACGCGCTCGTCCACGCATTTTTCACACAGCAGACGGTACACCAGCACGCTGCGCGCCTGCCCCATGCGGTACGCGCGCCCGATCGCCTGGCTCTCGATGGAGGGCTTGATCTGCGGCTCGCACAGAACGACGACGCTTGCGGACTGGATGTTTAAGCCCGTGCCGCCCGCCTGGATCTGCGCCACGAGCACGCTGCCCGCTTCGGCGGCGGTAAATGCGTCCACCAGCGCCTGCCGCTGCGCGGGGGCTACGGCGCCCGTGATCGGCCCGATACAGCGCTCGCCGAGGATCTTGCAAACGCGGTCTACGGTGTTCAAAAAGAAGGAGAACACCAGCACCTTGCGGTCCTCCGCCTTTGCCTCCTCGCAGATCTCCGTCAGGCGTTTAGCCTTTGCGGAGGCAAAAATATCGTCCGTCTGCCAGGAAACCTGCCGCATGGCCATAAAATTGCCCTCGCCGACCGCATCGGCATAGATGCGGCGGTCCTCCGCCGTCAGGGCGGTCCAGTCCTCGATATCGTTGAGCTGCGGCAGCTCGCCGAGCACGTCCTTGCGCGTCCGGCGGAAATAGACCTCCGAAACGGCGGCGCGGAACTGCGGCGCGGCGGACAGGCTTTTCATGCTTTGCAGCCGCGGCTTTAACGACGGCTTTAAGCTGCCAAGCAAAAAGCACATTTCATCCACGTTATTTTCCAGCGGCGTGCCGGTCATATACAGCACGCGCTGCGCTTTGCCGGCGAGCGCAAGCACCGCTTTGGTCCGGCGCGCCTCGGGATTTTTAACATAATGCGCCTCGTCCACGGTCAACAGGGAGACTGTGACGGTATCCGGGATCTCATATTTGATGCAGCTCTCGTAGGTGGTCACGGCCACGCCGCCGTTTTCCACCCAGTCGGAAAGCACGGACTGATCGCCGCCGTGAAGCTTATACGCCTTTAGGTCGCTGTGCTTTTCCGTCTCGCGGCACCAGTTGACCAGCACGCTTGCGGGGCAGACCACCATAAAATGCGTCCGGCCGGCGTTGCGCAGCGCGACCATGACGCCGATGGCCTGCACGGTCTTGCCGAGGCCCATTTCATCCCCCAGCAGGACGTTGCCCTGGCTTAAAATAAACTTGACCCCGAAGGTCTGATAGGAGCGCAGCGTACACTTGAGTCCCGTTATATCCAGCGGGACGTTCTCGATCTCCTGCCGCTCTTCCTCCGTCAGGCCGCCGCTTTCCGCCTCGGCGCCGGCAGACTTGCCCGTGAGGTATTCAAGCAGCGAAAAATATTTTGCGGCGTTCTGCGTAAAATCCTGCACCGCGATGCGCTCGGACGGAAACGTTTTTTTCTTTAATGCATCGCAAAGCGCTTTCGTTTCGTCCGAAAAACCGGATGCATACAGATCGGAGAGATATGCCGCAGCAGCGTCGGCAGCGCGTTTTTTTTCACCGGACGAAAAGACCCGCCGCAGTCCGCCGAACGCGGGCTTGACTTCTTCCAGCGCTTCGGGAAGCCTTTTTTTGACGTCCCGGTGCAGCTCGACGCTCCGCTCGTAAACGGTCTCGTGCAGCATGTAATCGTACAGCGCGCGGATCAGCGTTTTCCGGTCCGCGTCCAGGTTATCCGCCGAAAGCGAAACGCGCGTTTGTTTGATGAGCTCCGCGCGGATCGCGGACGCCTCTTTTTTCAGTTTTTTTGCGCCGGCCTGTCCGACGCCGTTGATATTCACCAGCCGCGACTCCGACACCGTAATCAGGTCGCCGATGGTGGCGATCCCGTTTTCGCGCAGCAGCGCAGTACGGAAGCCCTGTTTGTTGCGGTTGATCTCCTCAATATCGATCCCGCAGAGCACCACGTCCGCCTCCGCCGCGGCGCAGACGGCCTCCGCCTTACAGACGGCCGTTCTTTTTTCCGAAGCAGCTTGGTACGCGCGCTCCAGTTCTTCCCACGCCGTTCCGATTTCCCTGCAGGCGCGGCGCAGCGCCGTGCCGGTAAGCGGCATATTTTTTTCATCCATAAACGGTTCCCCCTTTTGTATATACTGATGATAGCAAAGTGCGCGCAGATTGTCAAATTTTTACGGCGCTTGACTTTTTAATCCATAAAGATTATTATATAGACAGCTTAGGAAAGGGTTCGGCGGTTTTCGTCCGGAAGCCGCAAAAAATACAGAATGGCAAAAAAAATCATTCCGCGGGTGATCGCCATATTGCTCGCGTCCGCGCTGTTGTTTGCGCTGACTTACCTGATCGCCTATAAAATCACAAAGAACAAATACGTGACGCAAAAAGCGGCCGAAGCGACGACCGTGCAGTTTGCGGACGAAACGACGCCGCCGGAGACGCAGGCGCCGACCACCGAGGCGCCGACGGACGCCCCTGAACAGCCCGCCGACGAAACGACCGAAGCGCCCGCATTATGGGACGACAGCGTCCTGCCCGAGCCGACGGTGATCACGATGCCCACGGACGAAACGTGGAGCCTGGTGCTGATCAACAAGTTTTATAAAATGACGGACGCATACGAGCCGTTTTTGAACACCGCGCTGGACGATTCCGCCGTGTATCTGGACGAGCGCGTGGCGGACGCGTTTAAGACGATGTACGACGCCGCATACAGTGACGGCGTCACGCTGACGCTTGCCGCCGGCTATGTGAGTTTAGACCGGCAGACGCGCAATTTCACCAAGCAGGTCAACGCGCTTATGGAGCAGGGGCTTTCAGAGGAGCAGGCGCAGGCGCGCGCAACGTTTACGGTGCTGCCCGCCGGCTGCAGTGAGAGCAACTACGGTCTTGCGGTGGAAATCGGCTGGCCGGACGCGGATTTTGCGGACGCTCCCGCTTACAAATGGCTGCGCGCCAACGCCGCGAAGTTCGGCTTTATTGAGCGTTATACCGCTGACAAGGAGGACATTACGCACTTTAACGCCGAGCCCTGGCACTGGCGATTTGTCGGCGTTGAGGCCGCCCGGGCGATGCTGGAAAGCGGACAGTGCCTGGAGGAATATGCGGGGAAAGTGAACTGACCTTTCGCGACCTATCGAAAAAAGCTTTATATTTTATTAAAAGGCAGGGACCATTTCCCTGCCTTTTCTCTAACAGCTTAACAGCAAAAAACCGACAACTATTCCTCGCTCCAGTCGAAATCCGTATATTCGATATGGTTGACGACGGTGCCCTTCGCCTTGATAAAGTCCGTCTGCACAAGCAGCAGATCGAGATCCAGATCGATATCCACGTTCACCAGCATTTTTTGGGAAAGGTATTCCATCCGTCCGGAGGCGATATCGAACACGCAGATGATCTCGTTGCCGGTATAATTGAAATCAAATTTATATTTGTTATTATCGAGCACCACCAGATACGAGGCGATGCCCTCCGCCACCTTCTGCCGGGCGACGGGCGTTAAGATTTTATAAAAATCGCCGACGCCGGGCTCGGGGTTGAGCGTATCCGCCACGGTGATCACGATCTTGTAGCGCGTACCGTCCGTATAACAGACGGCGGAGGAGAGGATCGACGTATTTTCAAGCGTGCAGCCCACGCTTTCGCCGTACAGCGGGAAGCTGTCGACCACCTTGACGTCCTCGTGCGCTTTTACAACGACCTGGGCGTTGGAGTCGCCCGTGGACTGCAGCACCTCGGTCGCGACAAGGTTGAGTATCCGGTTGGCAAGCTGCAGCCTGCCGTTGCCGGCGGTCACGTCGCCGATGCTCTGGTAATCCTTTTTGGTAAAACCGGGACAGCGGTTTTTTACGTTGTTCATCGCCGTGGTATACAGCGCCAAGACGGCTGCCTTATCCATAGCGACCGCGCGGAAGCTGGCGGAATCATACACGACGCCGGCCTCGGTAAGCGGGTCCAGCGTGGTGTATTCCTCCGTTTCCGGCGTCTCGGTCGTCACCTCGACGGTCGGCTCGGCAGTTGTGTCATCCTCCACTTTTTCTATGCGGAGTCTGTATTTACAGGAGGTCAGAAGCAGCGCCGTAACCAGCGCCAGCGCCGTTAAACCGGCTGTTTTTTTCATGCGGATGCTCCTTCATTTCTGCTTGCGGCCTGTTACTGGCGTTTTGCCTTGCCGCCGTCTCTGTAATACTGCGTATGCGTTTTGGGGTGCACGGTGGAATTCCAGATCTCATCCGCCACAGGCTGCCACTCGTAGGCAAAGGAATCGCAGCGGCCGCAGAGCGTATCCACGTCCTCCTCCGTGATCAGGTTGGTGGATTTCGCGCCGGTCTTTTTGACGATCTCGCGCAGCTTATCCGGGTTTTCCAGCATCGGGCAGGGACGCAGGTGGTTGTCGTTGAAGGGCTGGCCCTTGCGGTATTCCATGAACAGCGGATTTTTAAGCGCCTCGAGCAGTGTATGCGTACGGATGTTGGCGTCGGAGTAATGGATGAACACGCACGGCTCGATGTCTCCGGCGGAATTGACGTGGAAATAGTTCCGGCCGCCCGCGATACAGCCGCCCACGTACTCGCCGTCGTCCTGGAAATCGATCACAAGCAGGGGCTTGCCGGTCGCGGAAGAACGCATTTTACGCAGCCAGAAATACATGGTCTTGCGCTGCGCGGGCGTGGGGATCAGCTCCTTGTCGGCGGTGTGGCCGACGGGCATATAGTTGAAGTACCAGGCGTATTTTGCGCCGCAGGCGATCATTTTATCCACAAATTCATCCGAAATGACGTAATCCAGGTTTTTGCGTGTATAGCAGACCGAAATGCCGAAGAAGCACTTATTCTTTTTGAGCAGCTCCATCGCCCGCATCGTGCGCGCGTAGGCGCCCGCGCCGCGGCGGAAATCATTCGACTCCTCGCTGCCCTCGACACTGAGCGCAAACGCAAGGTTCCCGACCCTGAGAACTTCCTTACAAAATGCGTCGTCGATCAGCGTGCCGTTGGTGTACGCCATAAACACGCAGTCCGGGAATTCTTCACAGAGCTTGATGATATCGTTTTTGCGGATCAGCGGCTCGCCGCCGGTGAGCATATACACGTGCGTGCCGAGCGCTCTTCCCTGCGAAACGATGCCGCGCATCTCGCGCAGGGACAGGTTCTGCCGGTGTCCGTACTCCGCAGCCCAGCAGCCCTTGCATTTTAAGTTGCAGGCGCTTGTGGGATCGAATAAGATCTGGAACGGAATGTTGCAGTTATCTTTTTCCCGGTTGGCGCGTACTTCTTTCGTGCCGAAATAGCCCGCCTCCACGGCAAGCGACATAAAAATATGCTTTAACAGGTCCCGGTCGATATCCGTGAGCATGCTCTTAACGAGCCGCGTATAGATATTATCGGGATCGGCAGCGCCGGCCTTCATGCGGGCGAAGTTCTCCTTCGGGAACATGCCGCTGCCGACCAGCTTTTCGGCGACGCCGATGATCTTGACCAGATTTTTCTCCGGCTCTTTATCGATATACCGGAGCAGCCGGTCCAGCGTGACCGAAATAAATGAAGTTATCGCTTTCTTTTTTACAGACATCATTTCTCACCATTATAGACTATAGCACGTTTTTTTCCGCTTGTAAACAGCAATTATTTTATCAGACATGAAATATTTTTTTTATTGAATGTAATTTTTGGCCTGTTTTTTGTCATTTTTGAGTATTGTGCATCCGGTTTTTCTGTGATAGTATAATACTATACAATAATTTGGAGTCTCTGTACATGAAAAAAACTCTTTTTCTTTTTATTGCCGTGTGCGCCATACTCGCGTGTTTCGGCATAACGGCTGCGGCGCAGGAAACGGCGGACGTTCTGCCGGACGGTATTGTCGGGATCGCAAACTGCGGCATGATTTTTGAGTACCCGGAAAATTCGCAGGAGGGCGTGCTTGCCGCCGCCCAGACCGGTATCGACGGCGTTTTGGTTGACGTCAGTCTTACAAAGGACGGCGTGCCCGTCGCGATCGAAGCCGAAAGCGCCATGCGGATGCTGGGCGATGCACAGACCGCCGCCGTACGGGATTATACGCTGGAGCAACTGCAGAGGATGTCTTTGCGCCTGCACGTGGGCGGTCAGAATAACCCCGTAACGGCCTGCAGTGTCCCTACGCTGGAAGAACTGCTGCAGCGCGCAAGGGACATGGGTTTTATTCTGGTCCCCCGCTTTGACGTATCGATTTTAGAGGACGTTAGGTCCGTTGTAGATGGAACGGACGCCGCGGACAGCACGCTGCTGTTTGTGACCGGCAAGGAAAAGGACGTACAATCGGCCGTGCGGGACTACGGACAGCGGTACGCCATGCTGACGCAAAAGCGCGGCAACGTTATTTTTTCCGTTTTATCCCACGTCCGGCATACGGAGGGCGCAGCGGCGGTAAATCTGAAAACCGCCAACCGCTACGGCGTGATCTACTACAAATGGGTTGTAAACAGCCTGCCGGACGGGATGCGCGCGGTGGCCGACACCTCCGACCCCGCCACCTGCGGCGCGCGGGAGGACTGCGCCAAATGGTGGGACGATCTGATTTCCCGCGGGTATTCCGTGATCATCACGGACGATCCCGCCGCGTTTGTTGACTACAAAAACGAATGCGCCGCCGCTTACGCTGCGCTTCGGGACGCATACGATTTTGCCGGAGCGCATCTGGAGGCGCTTACCTACAAAAAAACGCTGCTCAACGACTATAAAAAAGCCTATGACGACGCAATGACGCAGGCAGAAATCCTGCTGGACGGGCATACCGCCGCTGCGCGGGATATGCGGGCCTGCACGGCGGCGATCTACGGCGCGGTGAAAGAGATCGACCTGCACTACGAGGGCCTGCTCGACGGCACCGCCGGCCTGACCGTGACGCCGGCGCGCATCGTGCTCTGCGTACTGGCGGCCGCCGCCGTGCTTGCGGCGCAGATCTACTTTTACAGACGCAGGAAGGAGAAGACGAAATGATCTTAAAGCTCCTGTTCGGCGCAGTCTTTCTTGCGGTGATCGCGCTCAGCCCGAGCTTTGTGAAAGCGCAGAGAAACGGCCCGACGAAAAAATCGCTTGCGATCAAAATGGCTGCCGCCACCGGCTATTTAGCCGTCGGCGCGCTTGCCGCGGCCATATCAAACAACTATTCGCACTTTGCCCTGCTGATCGGGATCGCGCTGCTGCTTTGCTGGATCGGCGACCTGTTTTTGCACCTCACGGGCAGCAGGATCTTTTTCGGCGTGGGCTTTTTAGCTTTCTTCTCCGCGCACTTTGTGTTCATTGCCGCTTATCTGCTTGTGATAAAAAGCGCCGCGCCGGACCGGCCGCTGTTCTCTCTTCCGGAGATCATAGCCGTAGTGCTGTTCGACGTCTTTTTCCTTGTGTTCTCCAAGCTGATCGGCACCGAATTCAAGGGTTGGCTGAAGGTTCCCATCGTACTCTACGGCACCGTGATCGTTTTTATGCTCTGCAAGGCGGCCGTGATGGGCGTAAGCCTTATTCAGGCGAACGCGCCGTGCGCCGTAATTTCTGCGTGTATCGCCGTTTGCGGCGCCGCGCTCTTTGTGGCGTCCGATTTCAGTATTGCCGTTTTGATCTTCAATCAGAAGTACAAAAAGAGCTATCCGCTGAAGATGTTCAACATCGTGACCTATTTTCTTGCGGTGCCGCTGCTTGCGTCGCTGCTGCTCTTTGTAAGATAACAGACAAAATCATCTATAAAAAAACAAACGGGTGCGTCGCATAAAAGCGGCGCCCTTTTTTTCGTCGCTTGCTTTTCTTCGGATTTTTTGGTATACTGGTCTTATACGGTTCAATGGGAGGCGTTGATAAAATGAAAAAAATCAGAAATATACTGGCGCTGGCATTAAGCCTGTGTCTGATCTGCACGCTTGCGCCGCTGTCCGCGCTGGCGGA
>JAFSXY010000063.1 GCA_017443805.1 Clostridia bacterium
ACGACGTCCGTTTCGAGATCCTTTGCAAGATCGAGGATCCGTTTTGATTTTTCGATCAGCGCGGGGTTTTTCTCCGGACGGAAAAAACCGCAGCCCAGATCGCCGCACAAGGCCGAGATCACAAGGCCGTTTGATTTTACAAAATCAAGGAAGTCGCGTCTTTGGGCGGGGGAAAGGTTTTCCGGCGACATTTCACCGCGCGTTGCATACACCTGTATGCCGGCGGCGCCGAGCTTTGCCGCCTTCAGAACGGCTGTGTGCGGATCGGTCCGGAAACTGTCGATGATGATGCCGATGGGAAACTGGTACATGGTTTAATAATCCTCTTCCGGTTTTTTTCCGACGGTCAGGATGACCACGGCCGCCGCAATTATGATCACAAAGAATAAAATCAGGATAAATACGATCGGCGCGCCGTTGCCGATGGAGGCGGCGCCGGATTTTTCCTGTGTATTATAGTTGACGTTCTCTCCGGCCGGCGTGTAGGTCGGCGTCTGTGAAGACGGCGTCTGTACGGGCGGCTGCGTATAGGGCTCGGTGGAGGGCTCCGGACTCGTCTGCGGCGCGATGTATTCGTAGGCCGTTTCGCTGTTCGGGTTGACCGTTGTTGCCGGCGCGGTCGGCGCGGCCGTCGGGTTCTGGGTGACGGGCGCAACCGTAGTGTTCATGTTCTGCAGGATTTTTTCTTTTTCCGCGTAAGGGTTCACGTTTGCGATCTCTGCCGCCTTTTTGCCCGCGGAGGACGAGAGCCCGACCTTTTCCAGCTCGATCAGGTCCGCCAGCGCAACGGATCCGATGTCCGTCAGGTGTGCGCCGTCCGGGGTAAAGGACGGACAAAGCCTTGTGGGCTCCGAGGGATCCGCAAGCGGCGAACAGTCGATAAAGCCGTCCGCCTCGTTGTTCTCCGTGATCCACTTGTTCAGCGCGTCGCACATGTCCTGCGCCTCCCGGCTCCAAACCAGGTCGTCCGTCTGTCCCAAAAAGCTGCGTTTGTAGCCGTTCCACGGGGATTTTGTAAAGAAATAAATTTTAATGCCCTTTTCGTGCGCCATACGGATCAGCGTCCGGTAACCGGCTATAATTTGGTCCGGAGACAGCTTCGGCGTGGAGGGCGAAAGCGATGCGGAAAACTGGTGCAGCACGTCGTTCAGGCCGATTTTGACAAAGCAGTAGCGGACGCCCTCCACGTCCAGCACGTCCTGCTGGAAGCGGTCGATGAGCGCTTCGCCGTACAGCTTGCCGATGATGCCGCTGCCGTTGCTCATCAGCTTGTTGCCGATGATGGCTTTGTTGACGATGCCGATGTTCTGTGCGCCCGTGCTGATCACGCGCTTTGCGTAATACAGATAGGCGTCGTTGACAAGCGTGGAGTCGCCGACGAAGACCGCGCAGCCCGCGTTTACGTCCGGCGAGAAGGAATCTACCTCCTCCAGCAGCGGAATGGTGTGATAGGTGATGGTGCTGGAAGAAATACTGATCTCCGTACTGTTGGGAAGCGAAGCGTTGTTGATCTTGGATTTGCCCAGAATATAGCCGCCCGCGTTCAGATACGTCCGGCCGTTGGAAAGGCCCGCCGTTGTGATATAAGACGTATCGCGGATGAACAGGCTGACGCTCAGCTTGTCAAGCGCTTTGGTTGTATACGGGATCTCGTCCGAAACGACCCTTCCGCCCGCCGGGATAGTGACCGAGGCGTTGCCGGAAAATGTGATGGGCTTTTGCGTACCGGCCTTGATCTTTGCCTCATACTGTCCATCCGTTTGCGCGACCGAGGCTTCGTTGATCGTGATCGGCGTAAGGCTGTACTTATTTGATAATTCAAACCGCAGCTTTGTGCCGGCCGTCGTAACGACGATCTCCGTGCGCAGTGTTGAATTTGCAGGGATAATGTCCTGCAGCGCCATGTTGGAAAGCGAAATGGAGGCGTCCACAAGGCTCGTGCTCCAGGTCGCCACCCATTTGCCGCTCTCCGCGTCCGCACGCGGCATAAGCATACCGGAGCAAGTCAGGCAAAGCAGGACCGCAGCCAGCAGCACGGAGAGAATTTTTCCTTTCTTTTTCATATTTTCCTTCCCCCAAAGAAACAATCCGCTATTATGCTTTTTACATTATACAAAAAAAATATTTAAAAAGCAAGAAAAAGTTTTTCTTTCGGAAAAAGGAAAATCCCGGGGCCCGAACCGGCCTGTACGGCGTTTTTTTTACACCCGACCGTCACAAAAACTGCGGTGCGGGCCATTGTTAAAAATAGGTGAATTTCACTAAAAATCGCCGGAAATTTTGTTTAAAAAGAAATCCAGTTTGTATAACAAAAAAGGCCGGAAAACAGCCTGTATAGAATTCAAATGTTCAAAACTTGTGGATGTTTATAACTTTTTTACACAAAAATCGCAGTTTATCAAGGTTTTTGCGGGAAGTTATTAACACTTTGAACATACTTTTCAACAGCTGCAAAGTGCCGTCGCCTGCAAAAAAAATTACGGATAGTATAAAATGGTTTCGTGTTTAAAATATGCAAAGAGGGCAAAAAAGCCGTCTTTTTTTTGGGAAAAAAACCAAAAGACGCGCCGCATGGAATATTTTTTCCGCCGCTGTCAAAAATGATGACGAAAGAAAAAAACGGAGGTTTTGTGCGATGTTAAAAGGCGTCAACCGGCAGGTTGTGGAGATCCCGCAGCCGGAGAGCGATTATTTTGAAAAGGTGATTTTGTTTGTCAAGCCCCAATACTACGGTGTGGGCGAGGCCGGGCTGCGGGAAAAGGCGGCGGCGGTGATCAAAAATACGGTCAAACCGCCCGCGGGCAGATTTGACCGTAAGGAGATCCGGATCGCAAGCGTACTGCGTCTGATTTTGGCTGCGGCGTCCGGTGCGGCGATCTTTGCGCTTGTACAGGTTTTGCTGCGGTGACGCGAGGCGTCCGCTGCGCGTTCGCAGTGATATATTGCCTGCGGCAATGCGATATCCGTCCTTTCGGACGGGCGAAATCGCCTGGCGGCGGTGAAATATTTTGTCTTCGACAAAATGTTTCGGAAAACGCTTCGCGTTTTGATTTTATTTAAGATCGGGTACGGGCGGAGCCCGTCCGGAATATTTCGTCGCAGACGAAATACTTCATATCTCCAAAGGAGATATTTCACATTTCCGAAGGAAATATTTCATTGCGGCCGCAATGCGGACGCTTATTTCCCCACGCAGAAGCGGCGGAAGACTTCGTTTACGACTTCTTCGGTCGCGCGCTTTCCCGTCAGGGCGTACAGCTCGTTGACGGCACAGTCGACGTCCACGCTCACGGCGTCCGCCGTCATGCCCGCCGCGAGAGCGGAAAGGGCGTCGCGTATGTTTGAAAGCGCGGAAACGCAGCAGTTTTTCTGTCGGGCGGATGTTAAGAGCTCCTCGGTGAAATCCAGCCCTTCTACGCCGAGGACGTCTTCAACGGCTGAACGGAGCGTTTCAATACTCCCCTCGTCCCGCGCGCTGACGGTAACGGCGTGCGGGATCTTTTCCGTGATCCGCGCTTTGTCCCAGACGTGCGGCAGATCCGCCTTGTTGAGCACGGCAACGGCGCGTTTGGCCCGGCAAAGGGAAAGAAGAGCATCGTCCTCTTCCGTCAGCGGGCGCGACAGATCGAACACCGCCAGTACGAGGGAGGCGCGTTCCAGACGCTGTCTGGCGCGGTCGACGCCGATCTTTTCCACCGTGTCGTCCGTTTCATGCAGGCCGGCTGTGTCGGAGAGGTGCAAAAGCACGCTGCCAAGCCTTACGGTGTCCTCCACCACGTCCCGCGTGGTGCCCGCAACGGGCGTGACGATGGAGCGGTCGCAGCCCGCGAGCAAATTCATCAATGTGGACTTCCCTACGTTCGGCTTGCCGCAGATGACCGTGTTCACGCCCTCGGTGACCGCGCGTCCGTTTTCGTAATCGCGGATCAGTTTTGCAAGCGCGTCTTCGCACGCGGACAGCGTTTCGGCAAGCCCCGCATTTTCTACAGGCGGCACGTCCTCCTCCGGGTAGTCCGCCCACACGGCAAGCGCCGCCGCCGCCCCGACCAGCCTTCGGCAGATTTCGTCGATTTTTCTGCTGACGCTTCCCTGCAGCGCCGTCTCGGCAGCAGTAAGCGCAGCCTCCCCCTGTGCGGAGATGATCTGCATCACGCTTTCCGCCTGCGCAAGATCCATTTTTCCGTTCAAAAACGCACGTTTTGTGAATTCGCCGGGCCCCGCGGGCGACGCGCCGCAGGCAAGCACAACGCTCAGCACCTTTTGTGTTACATATATCCCGCCGTGGCAGCAAAGCTCCGCCACGTCTTCTCCCGTATAGCTCTTCGGCGCGCGGTAGACCAGCAATACGCCGTCGTCCAGAATTTCGTCTCCGTTTGTGAACTGCCCGTAGGCCGCGGTATAGCCCGCCATGGCTGCAACGCTGCGTCCGCTGACCGGACGGAAGCATTTTTCCGCGATCCCGATCGCCTGCGGCCCGCTGATTCGGATGATGCCGATCCCGCCCGCCGCGTTCGGGGTGGAGATCGCCGCAACTGTGGACATGGTTTTTTCCTGCCTTCGCTCTTTTTTCTTTCGTTATTGTAGCATGTCCGAACGGGAAAAGCAATTGAAAATCCTTTGATACAGCCTCTTGCTATTTTTTTTCGTTTGAGTATAATATGATTTGTTGCATAAACTCGACGAAAAAGGAAGACGGAGCAGACTTATGGAGTATTTTGCAGGCGCATACGACGTTGCGGTGATCGGCGCGGGACACGCGGGGATCGAAGCCGCTCTGGCCGCTGCGCGGCTGGGGTGCGAGACCGTGTGCTTTACGATCAATCTGGACTGGATCGGCAATATGCCCTGCAATCCCTCCATCGGCGGCACGTCGAAAGGGCATCTGGTCCGTGAAATCGACGCACTGGGCGGCGAGATGGGCAAGGCGGCGGATGCAAACACCCTGCAGAGCCGGATGCTCAACCGCGGCAAAGGGCCCGCGGTCCACTCCCTGCGCGCGCAGATCGACCGGCGGGAATACTCCAAGTACATGAAACACACCATGGAGCGGCAGGCGCACCTTTCGCTTGTACAGGCCGAGATCGTGGACCTGCAGAGGGAAGAAAGCGGAGCGTGGCTGTTAAAAACAAAGCTTGCCTGCGTTTACCGCGCCAAAACGGCGGTCCTTGCCACCGGTACGTTCCTGGACGGCAAAATTTACGTCGGCGAGTACTGTTTTTCCTCCGGCCCGGACGGGATGTTCCCCGCCATGGGCCTGTCCGAGGCGCTCAAAGCCCTGCATGTGGAGCTGCGCCGCTTTAAGACCGGCACGCCTTCACGCGTCAACCGCCGCAGCGTGGCGCTTGCTTCGCTGGAGCCCCAGCACGGCGACGCGCACGTGGTCCCCTTCTCTTTTGCCGCCGAAACGCCGCCCGAAAATAAATGCGATTGCTATATAACTTACACGAACGCCGATACGAAAAGGGTTATTATGGAAAACCTGGACAGATCTCCCCTTTTTGGCGGAGTGATCGAAGGCGTCGGGCCGCGGTACTGTCCCAGCATCGAGGATAAAATGGTGCGGTTTGCGGACAAGGAG
Organism: Clostridia bacterium; assembly: GCA_017443805.1. Lineage (GTDB taxonomy): Bacteria > Bacillota > Clostridia > Oscillospirales > Acutalibacteraceae > RUG806. The sequence goes on from JAFSXY010000063.1 coordinate 5,579, forward strand.
CGGCACCAGATCTTTATTGAGCCCTGCGGATTGGATACGGAGGAGATGTATTTGCAGGGACTCTCCTCTTCCCTGCCTATCGACGTGCAGGAGGCGTTTTTGCATACCATTCCGGGCCTGGAGCACGTGCAGGTTCTGCGCAACGCTTACGCCATCGAGTACGACTGTGTCAATCCACAGCGCCTGCAGCCGACGCTGGAGTTCACTTCCCTGCCCGGATTGTTCGGCGCGGGTCAGTTCAACGGCTCCAGCGGCTACGAGGAGGCTGCCGCGCAGGGCCTGATCGCCGGTATCAACGCGGCGCACAAGGTTCTTGGGCGGGAACCCTTTATTCTGGACCGGTCCTCCTCCTATATCGGTACGTTGATCGACGATTTGGTTACCAAGGGCTGCAACGAGCCGTACCGGATGATGACCTCACGCTCGGAATACCGGCTTGTGCTGCGGCAGGATAACGCCGACCAGCGTCTGACGGCGTACGGCTACCGGCTGGGCCTGATCCCGGAGGCCCGCTATGAAGCGCTGCAGACAAAGCTCGCGCAGATCGAAGCGGAACGCGCCCGCGTCGAAAAGACCGTGATCGCGCCGGGTGAAGCGATCAACGCCATGCTTGTTTCACGTGAAACATCGCCGCTGACCACCGGCGTGAAGCTTGCCGAGCTGCTGCGCAGGCCGCAGCTCAGCTATGAGGCGCTCGCGCGTTTTGATCCCACACGGCCCGCGCTGCCCGAGACGGTATTTGAACAGGTGGAAACAGATCTGAAATATGAAGGCTACATCAAGCGTCAGCAGGCGCAGATCGCCGAGATGCAGCGGCTGGAACAGCGGCTGCTCCCTGCGGATATCGATTATCATAAAATCGTAAATCTCCGGCTGGAGGCGATCGAAAAGCTTTCCGCGATCCGACCGCGCAGCATCGGACAGGCTTCGCGCATCTCCGGCGTCAGTCCGGCGGATATCTCTGTGCTGCTGATCCATCTGGCGAAAGGATAAGGCCTATGTTTATTTCAAAACCGCTGCTGGAAAGCTGCCTGTCGCAGATCGGTCTGGCGCTTGATGAAGAGACGCTTCTGCGCTTTGACCGATATGCCCGACTCTTGACGGAATATAATGAAAAAGTAAACTTAACGGCGATCACGGACCCGGATGGGATCGTTGTGCGGCATTTTGCCGACAGCCTGTATCTTTTGAAAGAGCTTCCGCTCTCTTTCGGTATGCGTATCTGCGACGTCGGTACCGGCGCGGGCTTTCCCGGCGTCTGTCTGCTGCTTGCGTCGCCGGGGATCTCATTGACGCTGATGGACTCTGTGAATAAAAAGCTGGAATTTCTCCGGTTTTTGCTGTCCGATCTGGGGCTGCAGGCGGAGGTCCTGCACGTCCGGGCGGAGGAAGCAGGCCAAGACCCCGCATACCGCGCTTCTTTTGACGTCGTGACGGCGCGCGCTGTCGCGCAGCTGAACATTTTATCGGAATATTGCGTGCCGCTTGTCAAAACAGGCGGGCGCTTTGCGCCGCTGAAAGCGCCGCTGTCCGAAGAGGAACGCCGGCGCGGCTGTACAGCTGCGGCAAACCTCGGCGCCGTGCTCCGTTTAAAACAGTTTTACACACTGCCGGACGGTTCGGCGCGGGAGCTTCTGCTTTTTGAAAAAAAATCGCAAACACCGACAAAATATCCCAGAAATGCCGCGCAGATCGCAAAAAAACCGCTCTGACTCCCCTTTCTTTGCTTATATAACGCGCAAATTTCTGTTTTTTTCGCAAAAAAACTGTGGTATTCTTTGCTTGCAAGGACGAGATGTCCGGGAATATCGCAGTCTTTTTTTGGTGTAAGATGAAAAACAACAAGCTGAAGGTCGGCGGTCGGATCGTTTATATTCCTGTAAAATACCTGCGTTCCTTTCCGCTGCGCCCGCGTGTTTGCTTTCGGGCCGAGGACGACGCTTCCCTGGCGGACAGCATCGCGCAGCTCGGCCTGCTGGAACCGCTGACGGTCTGCTATGCGGAGGAAGACGCTTATTACGTCGTATCCGGCGAGCGGCGGTTCCGGGCTGCGGTCTCGCTCGGCTTTCGTGAGGTGCCGTGCGTACTGATCCCCGGCGACGTGATGGATTGCGCGTTGTGCAGCCTTGCGGAAAACGTGCAGCAGGCGCGCCTGCATTGCTTTGAAACCGCGGCCTGTATCGAAAAGATCTGCGAAGCCTTTTCTCTGAGTTACGCCGAGCTTTCTCTGCGGACAGGCATTCCCCAGCGTGAGATCCGCGCGCAGGCAAGGTATCTGTCCATTCCTGTGCAGCTGCGGCAGAATATGATTGAACACAACCTGTCCGAGCCGTTTGCAAAATTATTATTACATCATGCCGACGACAACGAAAAAAAACAGCTTTTGGACGGGATCATTGCCGAAAAGCTGACGCTTGCCGAGGCGAAAACTCGTTCGGAGGAGATCCTGAAGGGGCGGCGCGGGAAAAAACCGCGGCTGCGCACGTTTTTCAGAGATCTGAACGTTTTCCTGAACACCATTGAGCACGCCGTGGACGCTATGAATGAAAGCGGAATCCGCGCGACGAGCGAAAAAACGGAGACGGACACATGCGTGGAGTATCGCATCCGTATTCCGAAGGCTTGAGCGCCGTTCGACGCAAAAGCCCGCAAACAATTTTTTTTCGGATATTCGGGCCGCAGGGTCCCCATATCAATACAGCCCATATCTTTCTCTTTCACACCCCACATCAAGGCAAACAGGCAGTTCTTCCCCGAGGCTGCCTGTTTGTCTTTTGTTTCACGTGAAACAATGCGGCGGGCGACTCGAGTCTCGCCTGCGGCGAGCAGTCACCCGCGCTGCGGGTGCAGTTCCGGCTTCGCCGGATAGGCGCACTTCGCGCGCAGCTGATAGTTTTGAAAAAAGAATTAAAATCAAAACCCGAAGGGTTTTCCGAAGTTTCACTTTTCACACTTCAATTTTTACACTGAAAATTGCACGGCGTTTTCCGACAGAGCGCGCTGCAGGCCGATGACTGCCGATAAAAATCTCTTTTTCCGGACAAAAAAGCATTGATTTCCGTAAAAATAGGCGGTATACTATATAAAAGTTATAAGAAAAGGAGGCGGGAGGTCATGGCAAAAACGGTTGCGATCCTCAATCAGAAGGGCGGCGTAGGGAAGACTACTACAGCGGTGAACCTTGCGGCGTGCGTCGGCTTTCTCGACCGACGCGTTTTGCTCTGCGACATCGATCCGCAGGGCAACTCTACCAGCGGGTTCGGGATCGACAAGCGCTCCGTAAAAGTCTCTTCCTACGACGTTCTGACAGGGAAGCGCGCCGCCGCGGACGCAGTAATGCATACGGCGTTTAAAAAAACGGACGTTTTGCCCTCCAATATGAATCTTGCGGGTGCGGAGCTGGAGATCATGGACGCGCAGAACCGGGAGCGCCTGTTAAAAAACGCGCTTGTTCCGCTTTGGGAGAACTATGATTATATCTTTTTGGACTGTCCGCCTTCGTTGGGGCTGATCACGCTGAACGCCCTGACCGCGGCAGATACCTTTCTGGTCCCGATCCAGTGCGAATATTACGCGCTGGAGGGCCTGTCCCAATTGATGGCGACAGTACGGCAGATCAAACGGCTTTATAATCCCTATATCGAGCTGGAAGGCGTTCTTTTGACTATGTTTGACGGTCGACTGAATTTGACGCAACAGGTCGTGGAGGAAGTGAAAAAGTTCTTCCCGAAAAAGGTGTTTGCGACCGCGATCCCGCGCAACGTGCGCCTGTCGGAAGCGCCGAGCTTCGGCCAGCCAATCATCTATTTTGATAAAAGCTCCAAGGGCGCACAGAGTTATCTGGCGTTTGCGGAAGAATTTTTGGCCAAGCAGGGCAAATAATTGTCACTGTTTGGGAGTGGAGGAAAATTATGGCACAAAGAAAAGGCGGATTGGGCAAAGGCTTTTCCGATCTGTTTTTAGATAATTCCGCGGATGCGCTGTCAGACAGCGGCGCCGTAACCCTGCCCATCGGTGAAATAGAGCCGGACCGTTCACAGCCGCGGCAGTTTTTTGATGACGAAGCGCTTTCGGAGCTGACGGACAGTATCCGTGAGCACGGTGTTTTGCAGCCGTTGCTGGTGCGGCCCACATCGGACGGCAGCTACCGGATCGTCGCGGGCGAACGGCGCTGGCGTGCGGCGCGGCAGGCGGGTCTGACGCAGGTGCCGGTGATCGTACGGGCACTGACAGACAGCGAGGCCGCCGTGATTGCACTGATCGAAAACCTGCAGCGGGAGGACTTAAACGCCGTAGAGCAGGCGCAGGGCATCCGCAGACTGATGGAGACGTACGGCCTGACGCAGGATCAGGTCGCGGATAAGCTCTCCAAATCAAGACCTGCGGTGGCAAATACGCTGCGGCTGCTTGCGCTGCCGGAGGACGTGCAGGCCCTTGTTTCCGACGGCGCGCTTTCGGCGGGACACGCCCGCGCGCTGCTGGGGCTGAAGGATGAAACGCAGGTCGCGCCGGCCGCGGAAAAGGTGATCGGCGAAAAGCTGTCCGTCAGGCAGACGGAGGCGCTTGTCAAGGCAATGAACCGGCCGCCGCGCGCGCCGCAGCAGAGAAGGCTGGGAAACAAGGATTATGAGGAGACGGCGCTGGCGCTGTCGGAAGCGCTCGGCCGCCGCGTAAAGGTTGTCGCCGGCGAAAAGGGCGGCAGACTGGAGATCGAATTTTTTGACGCGGAGGACCTGAAAAAGCTGGTCTCCGCTTTCAACGAGGATCAATAATACCGGAGGAATTCAGATATGATCGACATCAAATTTTTAAGAGAGAACCCCGAAGCGGTGCGGGAAAACATCCGCAAAAAATTTCAGGACGCAAAGCTGCCGCTGGTGGACGAGGTGTTGGAGCTGGACGCCGAGAGCCGTAAAAACAAAGCAAAGGCGGACGCGCTGCGCGCCGACCGCAACAAGCTTTCCAAGCAGATCGGCGGATTGATGGCGAAGGGCGAAAAAGAGGAAGCCGAACGTATAAAGGCGCTTGTAAACGCCCAGTCCGAGGAGCTGGCTGCCTGTGAGGAAAGGGAAGGCGTCTTTGCGGAAAAGATCAAAAAGATCATGATGACCATTCCCAACATCATCGACGACTCGGTGCCCATCGGCCGCGACGATTCTGAAAACGTGGAAGTCAAACGTTACGGAGAGCCCGTTGTGCCGGATTTTGAGGTCCCGTATCATACGGACATCATGGAGCGTTTTTGCGGCATCGATCTTGATTCCGCGCGCAAGGTGGCGGGCAACGGCTTTTATTACCTGATGGGCGATATCGCGCGTCTGCATTCCGCCGTGATCTCTTACGCGCGCGACTTTATGATCGACCGCGGCTTTACCTATTGCGTGCCGCCCTTTATGATCCGCGCCGACGTGGTCACGGGCGTGATGAGCTTTGCGGAAATGGACGCCATGATGTATAAAATAGAAGGGGAGGACCTGTACCTGATCGGCACCAGCGAGCATTCCATGATCGGCAAGTTTATCGATACGATCCTGCCCGAGGAGTCTCTGCCGCAGACGCTGACGAGTTATTCTCCCTGCTTCCGCAAGGAAAAAGGCGCACACGGTATCGAGGAGCGCGGCGTTTACCGTATCCATCAGTTTGAAAAACAGGAGATGATCGTGGTCTGTAAGCCCGAGGACAGCAAAATGTGGTTCGACAAGCTCTGGCAGAACACCGTGGATCTCTTCCGCTCGCTGGATATCCCCGTGCGGACGCTCGAGTGTTGTTCGGGAGATTTGGCGGACCTCAAGGTCAAAAGCGTGGACGTGGAGGCCTGGTCCCCCCGTCAGCAGAAATATTTTGAGGTGGGCTCCTGCTCCAACCTCGGCGACGCGCAGGCGCGGCGCCTGAAGATCCGCGTCAACGGCAAGGACGGCAAGTACCTTGCGCATACGCTCAACAATACCGTGGTCGCGC
>JAFSXY010000064.1 GCA_017443805.1 Clostridia bacterium
GCCGTGGCAAGATCAAAGGCGGCGCCGTCGAACGGAAGCGAAGCCACGTTTTCCCGCTGCACGGTACACCGGCCCGCGGCGATCGCCTTTTTGTTGGTCGCTTTCGTCTTTTTTACGGACGTTTCCGAATAATCCAGCGCCGTGAGCTTCGCTTTTGAATAGCGTTCCAAAAGCGCCGCAGCGTTTCTGCCGCCGCCGCAGCCGAGCTCGACGATAGCGGCGGGCGCGATCCCTTCCAGGTGCGACATGCCCCAGTCCGCCAGTTTCGCATGGCCGCCGTTCATGCCGTCCACCATCATTTTTCCGAGAAAGCCCTCGGGTTTTCTTGTTTGATTTACATAATTTTTGAAGAGTCCCATTATTCCCTCACTTTCTGCCCACGAACAGCGCGGAGCCGCCGAGATCGAGCCATACCGCCTTTTTACGTTCTAAAAACAGACCGTCTGTGGTGTCGATCAGATGAACGTCCGCATAGCCTATATCCTTCAGCTTTTGCACGAACGCGTCCATATCGCCGTAGCGGCTTTTGCTCATCAGATCGTGGATCGCAAACGTGCCGCCCCTTTTGAGTACGCGCAGGCTTTCCAGAAGCAACTCTTGTTTATCTTTCCCCGCGATGTTGTGATAAACGTAATTGCTTGTCACCGCGTCGAAGCTCTCATCGTCGAAGGGCAGGTGTACGGCGTTGCCTTCCTCGAAGCGCACGTTCGACACTCCCTCCGCTTTCGCGTTGTTTTCACAGAGCTCTTTGGTAAACACGGCCTTGTACGCGCCGGACCAGATATCACAGCCCACCATTTGGGCGCCCGGATTCCGTTTCGCGCAGGCAACGGTCAGCGCGCCGCTGCCGCAGCCCACGTCAAGGCCTATCCCGCCATCAGGGAGCGTAACGTATTTGGCGACGCCCTCCACAATGGTTTTGGATAGCTTCGTTTTTCCGTTGTGATCAAAGGTTTTATGCAGCTTATCGAGCCAGACCGCCGCGCCGCCCGCCGCAGCCCCGGCGGCAAGCAGACCGCAGGTAAGGCCCGTCCGCAGGGCACGGTTCGGGATCACGCGTTTACTGGCACACACGGCGGCAAGCCCCAGCAGACAGGCGGAACCCGCCGCCGCGCCGTTTACCATGTTTTTGGGAACCCAGTTCTTGTAATCCGGCGGCCGGGTACCCTTCACCTTCAAAAGCGGTACGTTTCTTGCGTTTTCTTCGGTATCGTCGTCCTCCACGTAGCCGTCATACGGCGCGGCGGGGTCGGCGTATTTCTTTGTAAAGGGCTCGCAAAGCTGCGTGCGATAACGGAACGCAAAGTCCAGGTCGTCCGTCCAGCCGGTATGACCGGTGACGATCTTGAGCGGCTTGCCCCTTGCGCGGAGATTATTTTCCAGCGTTTCCAGCGATTTCACCGCCAGCTTGTTGTCCTCGGCAAGGGTACTGATAAAGCTGTAGCCGCCGTCCGCACCGAACCAGATCGTATCGCCGGTGAACAGGTATTCGTCGTCGATCAGGTAGACCATGTGGCCCCAGGTGTGGCCGGGGACCAACAGACACTCGATTTTGATATCGCCGATATGGAATATCTGCCCGTCTTTCAGCAAAACCTTCTTGTTGTTTGTTTTTACCATCGGCAGTTTGTAAAGCCCGTGGATGACCTTTCTGCGCGTTTCGCCGGTCAGGTAGCGGTTTTCGATCTCGCCGATATAGACCGTCGCGTCTTTGAAAAGCTGTTCGCTGTCCGTTTCCAGCGCGCCGACGTGATCCGTATCCTGATGCGTGATGAGGATATGTTTGACAGAAGCGGGGTCGATATCCAGCCACGCCATTTTCTCCGCCAGCCGCGCGTAGTTATACCCCGCGTCGATCATAACAGTCGTATCGTTTTTCGTGTAAAAAAAGATGTTCGCGACCCATTCCCGTACGCAGGCGACGCGCTCGTCGATCCGCCCCGTATTAAGGGGCTTAAAGATCGCCCTGCCGCGGAACAGCGCGCCCATGGATTTTTTCTGATTTTCCGAATCTTTTCTTGCCATAATAACCTCCTATCGAATGACTGAAATCTGCAATCCGACGGCTGCCGCCGGGATCAGCGCGAACACGATCCCCGGAAACAGCATTCCTTTCAAATGGAACCATTTCTGATGATATGCCTTGTCCATGTGCTCGGTTCCTTCGAGCCGGAACATGCGCAGATTCGCGAACAGCACCCAGTCCAGGAAAAACGTGTCGTACGCGCCGATCCATACCATCAGGCCGAACGCCAGCAAAAAGCCCTGCCAAAAGGTTTTTGCGCCCGCAATAAGCGCGCAGACCAGCAGAATGCCTGTAAACACCAGAATGCCGAAGCTTTTGGTGACGATCACTTTTTTTGATTTGGCGGAAACGTCCATCCGTTCGTGCGTTTTGAAGTATTCCTCCTGAATATCCTGCGGATAATTATGGACGCCCGCCGCGCTGTATTTTTTGTCCCCGCTGTACGCAAGGAACACGATCGCCGTAAAAACTGCGGCAAACGCTAACGCTTCCAATACGATAACCCACCATGTCATAAAACAATTCCCCTATGCTTTTTTGCAGGTAAAGCAGCCGATTCCCTCTACCGCGGTCACGGTCGCGTCCGTGGACATCCCCTGCAAACGCCGTCTGAGGGAGTCCTCCGTTTCAAACGGCTGGGTGAAAAAGCCCTTGGGAACGTACAGATGATTGACAA
>JAFSXY010000065.1 GCA_017443805.1 Clostridia bacterium
AACAACAACGCGGAGGATACCTACGATATTCTCCATAAAAAATTCAGCCTTTTCGGGGACGACGCGCCTGCGGCGCAGCCGGAGGAGGAAGACGTCAAAAACAGCGGAGAAATTTATTTTTCCGCCAATGCGGATTCCTTTACGTTCCGTACGCCGTCCAAATACGACGCGACTTCGGACGATCTGAAAAGTATCGATTTCAGCCGGTTTGAGCCGACCCCGCGCTCGGCGGAAAAACCGTTAAGCGCCAAGCATCAGGACAGCGCTTCCAAGTATTACGCGCAGCACGGCGCGTTCCATACGGAGGAGGAGCCTCTGCCGAAGCCCAAAGCAGCCGCGTCCGCAAAGGGAAAAAAGAAGAGCGGCGGCAAAACGGGGAAGAAGGCCGCGCAGACTGCCGGCAGATCCGAAAAGGGCGCTGCGGACAAACAGGGCGGCAGCCGGCATACGGCCTGGAAGGTCGCGTTGCTTGTCCTGCTTGTGGTCGTAACGGTCTCTCTGATCATCCGTATCCCGATCATGGGCTGTATCAACGATATCCTGGCAATCAACAGGAGCGATACCCAGATCCGCGTCGTGATTGCCGAAAATATGAACACCGACGACGTGATCGAAGAGCTGAAAAGTAAAAATCTGATCTACAGCGCCACGTTCTGCAAGCTGGCGTACAAATTTCTCGGCCACGATCCGGAGGAGATCTATCCGGCGGGCTCCTACACCGTCAGCGCAAATATGGGGCTGGAGGGTATGATGCGGGAGATCATCACCGCCGGCGCGACCGAAAGCACGGTGTCCATCACGTTCCCGGAGGGCTATACCATCGATCAGATCGTTGAAAAGCTTGCCTCCAACGGCGTCGCCTCGTCCTCGGCGCTCTATGGCGTTGTAGACAGCGTGGAATTTATTGAGAGCTATGACTTTTTGACCTATATTCAGGACAGAGATCAGCGCTACCATTATCTGGAGGGATACCTCTATCCTGATACCTACGAGTTCTACATCGGTGAAAACCCGCAAAGCGTTTTCAACCGTTTCTTAAAGAATTTCAGCGAGAAATGGGCGGCGGATTTTGCCGAACGCTGTGACAGATCCGCCTATTCCATGGACGAGGTGCTTACCGTCGCGTCCATCCTGGAAAAAGAGGCCAAGGACGCCGAACAGATGCCTTTGATCGCCTCTGTGATCTATAACCGACTTGAAAACTCTTCCTTCCCGTTTATCAACTGTGATTCCACCGCAAAATATATTGATAACCAAAAGGATAAGCTCGTTGCGTCCGGCAGATATGCATCTTTATTGAAGGTGTATGACACCTATCAGATCAACGGCCTGCCCATCGGTCCGATCTGCAATCCCGGCCACGATGCGATCGACGCGGCTTTAAGCCCGGACAGCACGAATTACTATTACTTTATTCATGACGCAACCGGAAAGATCTATGTTGCCGGTTCGCTGGAGGAGCATCAGGCAAACCTGCAGGCGGCGGGGATCAACTGATCGCGGAGGACAGGGCATGAAGGTCTTTATGGTCGGCGGGACCGGTCTTTTGGGCTGCGCCGCCGCACGGCTGTTCATTGAAAAGGGATATGCCGTTAAAAGCGTCGCTTTGCCGCCGTTGCCGGACGGCGCGCCGATCCCGGCGGAAATGGAGCTTATTTTCGGCAATTATTCGGAAATGTCGGACGAACAGCTTTTATCTGTGATGGACGGCTGCGATACCTTCGTTTTCGCGGCAGGCGTGGACGAGCGAGTGGAATTTCCACCGCCCGTATATGAAGCCTATCGCAAATACAATATTGAACCCGTACGCCGTTTTTTGACGCTTGCCAAACAGTGCGGGATCAAAAACAACGTGATACTGGGCTCCTATTTTTCCTATTTTGACAAAACCTTCCCGGATATGCATCTGTCCGAGCTTCATCCGTATATCCGCAGCCGCGTCGAGCAGGAGCGGATCGCCCTCGGTTTCGCGGACGAAGAGACCAACGTCTGTGTGCTGGAGCTGCCCTATGTTTTCGGTACGCAGCCGGGCAGAAAACCTGTTTGGACGGGTTTGGCGGAGCAGCTTTACAATATGGATAAAACCGCGCACTTTACCATGTGCCCCGGGGGCGGCGCCGCCATGGTCACGGTCCGGCAGGCTGCGCAGAGCATCGTCGGCGCGGCCGAGCGCAGCAAAGGCGGCAAAACCTATCCCATCGGATATTACAATCTGACGTGGGACGATCTCCTGCCAATTGTGCATCGGGCCATGGGTACGCCGGACCGGAAAATCGTCCATATTCCCAGGTGGATGTTCCGTCTGTACGGAAAAAAACTGCAAAAAGTTTACGCTGCGCGCGGGATAGAGCCCGGTATCGATGCCGCGGAGCTTGCCGATATTATGTTCGCCGATATGTTCATTGATAAAAAGTGGGCTTTGTCTCTCGGCGCGACCGACGACGATATCGAGGCCGCGATCTTTGAGTCCGTACGACTTTCCGTGGACGCCGTTTCCGGCGAAAAAACGCTTTTGGAGATGAAAAGTGAGTAACGTTTTACCCTGTCCCGTCGCAAAAAAATGCGGCGGCTGCCAGCTGACCAATATGACCTACGCAGAACAGCTTTCCTTTAAACAAAGGAAGGCTGTCAAGTTATTGGGCAGGTTTTGCCGTGTGGAGGAGATCCTGCCGGCGCCGCAGCCGTACCACTACCGCAACAAGGTGCAGGCGGCGTTTGGAACGACGCGCAGCGGATTGGTCATATCCGGCGTGTACCAGTCCGGCACGCACACGATCGTAAAAACAGACGCCTGTCTGATCGAGGACAAGCGTGCGGACGCGATCATCGTTTCGGTCAGAAATCTGTTGAAGGCCTTTAAGCTGCCTGTATATAACGAAGATACGGGGCGCGGTTTTCTGCGGCACGTGCTGGTCAGGGTCGCCAAAGGGACCGGCGAGATCATGGTCGTGCTGGTAACCGGCACGCCTGTTTTCCCGTCTAAAAACGCCTTCTGCCGCGCGCTTTCGGAAGCGCACCCGGAAATCACCACCATTGTGCAGAATATAAACGACGGCCATACCAGCCTCGTCCTCGGCACGCGTGAAACGGTGCTTTACGGGGAAGGGCATATCACCGATCTTCTGCTCGGCAAACGGTTCCATATTTCGCCGCGCTCTTTTTATCAGGTAAATTATGAGACAACGGAGATCTTGTACGAAAAGGTCCTTGAATATGCCGGCCTGACCGGATGCGAACGCGTTATTGACGCCTATGCGGGCGTCGGGACCATCGGTATGGCGCTGTCCGATGCGGCAGGCGAGGTCGTCAGCGTGGAATTAAACGCCGACGCCGTACAGGACGCGCGAAAAAACGCGAAATTAAACGGCGTTAAAAATATGCGCTTTATCTGCGCAGACGCCACTGTTTTTTTGCGGGAAATGGCGGCTGCGCACGAGCATGCGGACGTGGTCATTATGGATCCGCCCCGCGCAGGCAGCACGCCCCAGTTTATCAAAAGCGTTTGTACGCTGAAGCCGGACAGAGTCGTATACGTTTCCTGCAATCCCGAAACGCTCGCCCGGGATCTGGTGCTCTTTGAAAAACAGGGCTACCGCGTCAAAAAATGTCAGCCCGTGGATATGTTCCCGCAGACGAATCACGTAGAGACTGTTGTTTCTTTGGTCAGAAAAATTCCGGATATGTATGTGGGCTTCAAAATCGACCTTGACGAGCAGGATCTGACCGCTTCCGAAGCACATCCGACCTATGAGGAGATCAAGGCGTATATCCAAAAAGAATACGGCGTAAAGGTTTCTTCGCTTTACATATCACAAGTCAAGCGCAAGCTTGGGTTAGAGGTCGGAGAGAGTTTCAAAAAGCCGAAAAAAGAAAACACAAAGCAGCCTCAATGTCCACCGGATAAGGAAAGGATAATTATCGAGGCATTGAAGCATTTTAAGATGATTTGATATGGCGCAGAAAAGCAAAAGAAAAAAGTATAAGCGGTATGTGGACGAACCTGTGTTTGAATCCGACGAATACTTTGCGTATATCGCAGGATACACCGACG
>JAFSXY010000066.1 GCA_017443805.1 Clostridia bacterium
AAAGCATATCAGATGTCGGTCTATGAAAAATACAAGTGCTTTATCGGCTGCGCGGGAGAAGATTTCGGGGAGAAAAACCTCGGTACATACAATCTGCCGATCTATTCCTCTGCCGATCCCGATAAAATGGTTTCCAATATCTGGATGATCGACTCCGGCAACTATAACCATGAAAACGATCTCGGCGGATACGGCTGCGTGACAAAAAAGCAGGTCGCCTGGTTCAGGGCGGTGTCCGAACGGCTGGAGCGGGAAAACGGGAAAAAGATCCCTTCGCTTGCGTTCCAGCATATCATCGTCCCGGAGATCTGGGACGCACTCGTTTCGCACGACGAAAAGGTGGAGGGCAGCGTTGAGCACGACGGAAAATTCTATACGCTTCCCTTAGGCGTAAAGGGCGTGCTTGACGAAACGCCCTGCCCGCCGAATTATTCAAACGGACAGTTTGACGCGATTTTAGACCGCGGCGACGTGAAAGCGATGTTCTTCGGGCACGACCACGTGAATTCCTTTGAAATCAGCTATAAAGGCGTGGATCTTGTCAATACGACGGGCGTCGGCTTCCGTTCCTACAACAGCGAAAACGAGGGCGTCAGACTGATCACGCTGGATGAAACGGCTCCCGATACCTACGCGACCGAGCTTTTGACCTACTTCGATCTGTTCGACCGGGACGACGCAAAAGCGTACAATTTGTTCATGTCCGATTCCGGCACTGTGGAAGATAAGGAACATTTCGGCTATTACATGAAGTATCTCCTTGCCTGCGTCAAGGGGCTGTTTGCTTGCTGATTTTATCACTGTAAGGAGAACATGGTCTATGCTCTCGTTTTTATCCGCACATGCTTACGTCTTTGCGCAGATCTTCGGGTTTTGCGCCATGGCGACCGCCATCAGTATGTATCAGTTTAAAAAACACAAAACCATCATGCTGCTGATGGTTTTGTGTTCCTCGTTATGGTGTGTGCACTATGCGTTTTTGGGGCTTGTAACGCCCATTTTCATGAACGTGATAAACGTTCTGCGGTCGGTTGTTTACAGCCGGCGCGAAAAAAAGTGGGCGTCCGGCCTCTATGTACCCGTTTTCTTTACGGCCGCGGCGATCGTGAGCGCGGCGCTCACCTGGGAGAATGCGTGGAGCCTGCTGCCATGCGTTGCCTCCGTCTGCGCGACCGTCGGGAACTGGCAGACGGATACCCAGCGGCTGCGCCTGCTGACGATCCCCGTGTGCGTCTGCTGGTTTATTTACAACCTTGTCAATCATTCCGTCGCCGGTATGGCGAACGAGACGTTTACGTTTATATCCGTGCTGGTCGGTCTTTACAGGTATCAGGCAAAAAAGGCGGGGCCTTCTTCAGAATAAGCCCTGTTAAGATTTTTCCGAGCGATCCGCAGAGAGGATCGTTGAACGTCCGCATAAAAAAAATCAAACGGGTACGCCGTCTTTTGCGGCGCGCCCGTTTTTACGTTTGTTATCTGCACAAAATGACAGGCAGATCCTTGCCGCCGGTGATTTTGTAGTTTGTGATTTTGCCGTTTTCCCAGGTGATATCCACCTTGGCGCCGCCCTTGGCGCGTAAGCCGCGGACGCTGCCTGTATGCCACTTGTCCGGCAGCGCGGGCAGCAGCCAGATCTTTTCACCGTCGCTTTGTAAGAGCATCTCCGCAATGCCGGAGGTCGCGCCGAAGTTGCCGTCGATCTGGAACGGCGGGTGCGCGTCAAACATGTTGGGATAGGTGCCGCCTCCGTGTTTTTTGATCTGATGTCCCGGGTAAACCACGGGGCGAAGCTGCATGTCTATGAGCTTTAAGGCATGGTTGCCGTCAAAAAGACGCGCCCAGAAATTGATCTTCCAGCCAAGGCTCCAGCCTGTGCCGTCGTCGCCTCTTGCCTCCAGCGTTTTCACTGCCGCAGCGGCAAGGTCGGGTGTTTTTTCGGGCGTGATCAGTCTTGCCGGGTGCAGCGCATACAGGTGGGAGATGTGCCGGTGGTGCGGTTCGGCGTCCTTGTGCTCATTGTACCACTCCATAATGCGGCCGTCTTTGCCTACGCGGATGGGCAGCAGCTTCGGCAGCGCCTGTTTTGCTTCGCGCGTTACGTCGTCCGAAATGCCGAGAATATCGGCAGCCTGCAGCACGTTGCCGAAGAGCTCGGTGATGATGCTCATGGTCATGGTCGTGGTCAGGCTTACTTCACTCTCGCCGCAGCGGTATTTAAATTTGTTTTCCGGCGAGGTGGACGGCGCAAAAATCAGAAATCCGTTTTGATCTTCCGTCAGTACGTCCAGATAAAAGCGCGCCGCTTTCTCCATAATGGGGAAGGCCGTATCGCGCAAAAACGCTTCGTCGCAGGTAAATTCATACTGCTCAAATAAGTGGCGGCAGAGCCAGCCGCCCGCCATAGGCCAGAAAAGCCACTGCGCCGCGCCGTTTACCGGCTGGCAGGCGCGCCAGAGATCCGTGTTGTGGTGCAGGCAAAAGCCGCGTGCGCCGTAGTATGCTTTGGCCGTTTCCTGTCCGCGGTCGCATACGCCGCGCAGAAGATCGGTCAGAGGCTCCTGCATTTCCGCAAGATCGCAGATCAGGGTGGGGTAGTAGTTCATCTCGGTGTTGATGTTTACCGTATAATCGGCGCACCAGGGCGGATTGGCGTCCTTGTTCCAGATGCCCTGTAAATTCATGGCCTGACTGCCCGGGCGGGAACCGCAGATCGTCAAATACCTGCCGTAATCAAAGAGCAGCTTATAAAGCCCCGTATCGGATTTGTCGTTTTCAAATTCCAGCAGTCTGCGGTCGGTCGGCAGATCGCTTTTGTCTTTTCCTTCCAGCGTAAATTCCACGCGGTCGTAATACCGGCGGAAGTCGTCCGTGTGCGCTTTCAGCAGGGCTTCAAAACGCCGGGCAGAGGCAGCGTTCACCTTTTGTACCGCGGCGTTTCGGAATTCCTTTCCTTCTGTAAACGGATGTTTGTTATAGCCGTTAAAGCTGCTTTCCACTGCGATAAACAGCGTGGCTGCGTCTGCGTTCTGCACTTCGATCCCTTCTTTTGAGACCGAAATCGCGCCGCCCTCGACCAGAGGCTTCACCGCTGCGCGGAAGCGGATGCCGCGCTGCTCCGGCGCGTCCGCGTACAAAAAATTGCGCGCCGGGAAGTGATCCCGGTTCGGCGCGGAGTCAAACATACACTCCGCGTCTGCGTAAAAAACGCCGTCCCCGCAGCCTGTTTCATGCCGCAAAACGTTTTCATACCGCAGCGAAAAACACACTGCGCCCGGTTTGTCTGCCGTCATGCGGATCACCAGACAGTCCGCCGGCGCGGATGTAAAGCAAACGGTTCGGTACTGTGTACCGGCGTCCGTAAAAACGGTTTCGGCTGTGGCCGTGGCAAGCTGCAGGGTGCGGCTGTAAGCGGAAACGTCGCCGGACGGCCGCTTTATAAACAGGGTCCCTGCAGGCTGGTACGCCTGCACGCTGGCGGTGCCGATCTCCTTTTCAATGATCTTCTGCGCCTGCTTCAGTTTTCCTTCGTAGGCGAGCGCCTGCGCTTTTTTGAAGGCTTCCGCCGCGTTTTCCCGGTTTTCGTTGCGCGGAAAACCGGTCCATAGCTCGTCGTAGTTCAGATCGATCCGGTTTTCATCCGTTCCGCCGTAGATCATGGCGCCGAGCTTTCCGGCGCCGAGCGGCAGCGCCTCTTCAAAAAGCACGGCCGGCGCGTCGAAATAAAGTTTGCTGTCCGACATATCTGTTTGACCTTTCGTTTTTTTTTCAGTATACGCTTTTCAGATCCGGATGTCAAACCGGTTTTTTTTATTAATGCGGCAATTAAATAGTTGGAAATAAGAAAGGTTGTGCTGCCGCATTAATAAAACGATCATAACGCCGTTTTTTGCCGTTTTACGGCAAAAAACATGGCGAAATATTACTTCGGCAATCATAAAACCGTCGTTTATCATTCAAATAATTTAATTGCCGAAGTAATAAAACGGCGCTGCTTGACACGGCGTAAAAAAAATCTTATAATTTTTATGCGGAAAAAATCATTGCGAGGCGCAAATATGAAATCCATTCGTGAGATCTATAAAATCGGCAAAGGGCCCTCCAGCTCCCATACAATGGGACCTGAACGCGCGGCAAAGCTTTTTTTGGACGAGCATCCCGAAGCGGACCGCTTTGAGATCATGCTGTACGGCTCGCTTGCAAAAACGGGAAGGGGACACGGAACGGACCGGGTGATCCGGGAGACGCTGTCGCCTGTTCCGGCGGAGATCTGTTTTAACGAAAACGACACGCTCTCCCTGCCGCATCCCAACACCCTGGATTTTACGGCGTTTTCAGGCGGACAAAAAACCGGTGAAATGCGCGTTATGAGTATCGGCGGCGGCGATATCCGGATCGAGGGCCGCCCCGAAGAGGAAAGCCCCGAGCTGTACGCGGAACAGAGCTTCGCGGAAATCTCCGCCTATTGCAAGGCAAACCGTCTGCGTTTGAGCGACTACGTGGAACTCAGAGAGGGCAAGGGGATCTGGGATTATCTGTACACCGTCTGGAACGCCATGCAGGACGCCGTAAACGAGGGGTTGACCCGCAGCGGCACGCTGCCCGGCGGCCTGGGCGTGGAGCGGAAGGCGCAGATGCTGTACCATCAGCGGCATATGGATGAACGCGGCGCCACGCGTGAGAACCGTCTGGTTTGCGCCTATGCATTTGCCGTCAGCGAGCAGAACGCGGATCTCGGCACCATCGTCACGGCGCCGACCTGCGGCTCCTGCGGCGTAATGCCCGCCGTGCTGCGCTATATGCAGGACGAAAAGCGCATGGAGGACAAACAGATCCTGCGCGCGCTTGCCGCGGCGGGGATCATCGGCAATCTTGTAAAAACCAACGCCTCCGTCAGCGGCGCGCAGTGCGGCTGTCAGGCGGAGATCGGCACGGCCTGCTCCATGGCGTCCGCCGCGCTGGCGGAGCTGTTTGAAATGGGCATAGATCAGATCGAATACGCTGCCGAGGTGGCGCTGGAGCACCATCTGGGGCTCACCTGCGATCCCATCTGCGGGCTTGTGCAGATCCCCTGCATCGAGCGCAACGCCGTCGCGGCCATGCGCGCGATCAACGCCGTGCGGATCGCAAGCTTTTTGTCCTCTACGCGGAAGATCTCTTTTGACATGGTCGTCAAAACCATGTACCAGACAGGCATGGACTTAAACCGGATCTACCGCGAGACGTCCGAAGGAGGTTTGGCGCGCCTGTACGGACATTAAAAAAACTGATCCGGTTGTATTCGATCCAATCGGAGATGAAAGAAAGGGAGTCAGAATTATGGCAAGAAAAAATTTCGGCGCGGACGCGCTGAGCTATCCGCAGCCGGTATGGATCATCGCGACCTATGATGAAAACGGCGTGCCGGACGCCATGAACGCCGCCTGGGGCGGGATCAGCGAGGAAAAGGAAGTGTCCGTCTGCCTTTCCCCGGGGCACAAGACCTGTAAAAACTTTGCTTTGACAGGCGCGTTTACAATCAGCATGGCGGATGCGCCGCACGTGGCGGCCTGCGATTACGTGGGCATGGCGTCGGGCAACAAAACGCCGGATAAATTTGCGCGCGCGGGCTTTACCGCGACGAAAAGCGCGCTTGTGAACGCGCCGATCATCAACGAGCTGGCGGTTTGTATGGAATGCAAGGTGAAAAGCTACGATCCCGAAAGCTGCATCTTAAAGGGCGAGATCGTCAACGTCAGTGTGGACGAAGCAGCCATGACGGACGGAAAAGTGGACGTCGCCAAGGTCGCCCCCATCTGTTTCGATCCGTTCAACCGCACGTACCACGTCGTCGGCGGGCAGGTCGGCACGGCCTGGGGCAGCGGCAGGGCGTTGCTGTAACGGAAAGGAGAAACGTATGGATTATCTGGAGGCAATGACGGCGCGGCACTCCGTCAGAAGCTATGAAAACAGACCGTTGCCGCCGGAGATCGTCGGCGAACTGGAACGGCAGATCGAAGAGATCAACGCGCAAAGCGGCCTGCATATCCAGCTGGTGACGAACGAACCGAAGGCGTTTGACTCCGCCATGGCGCATTACGGCAAATTCAGCGGCGTGACAAATTATTTCGCGCTGGTCGGGAAAAAAGGTCCCGCGCTGGAGGAAAGCTGCGGCTATTACGGCGAAAAGCTGGTGCTCGCCGCGCAGGCCATGGGGCTGAACACCTGCTGGGTGGCGCTGACGTTCAAAAAAGTCCCGGGCGCCTATACCGTCGAAAAAGGGGAAAAACTGCTGCTCGTGATCGCGCTGGGGTACGGCAAAACGCAGGGCGCCGCGCACAGATCCAAAGCGCCGGAGGAATTGGCTGATCTGAAAAACGACGCGCCGGCGTGGTTTTCGGACGGTGTGAAAGCCGCCGCACTTGCGCCGACGGCCGTCAACCAGCAGAAATTCCGTTTTTTCTACGATAACGGGAAAGTGGCCGCCGAAGCAGGCCGCGGATTTTATACGAAAACGGATCTCGGTATTGCCAAGCTGCACTTTGAACTCGGCGCCGGCAAGGGAAAAGATATCTGGAAATAATTTGCAAATGAAACGAAAAACGCCGTGCATCTGAAATGCACAGCGTTTTTTTCTTGTAAACAGGAAAGCGGTTTAATCCTGCGCGACGGCAAGGAAGAGCGTGTCCTCCAGCATCTGCTTTGCGGCGTCGTAGTTTTCCTGCGTGTCGCCGCCGCGGCGCGTGACGATCTCATATAGGCCGTCGTTAAATACGGCGTAGTAGTTCACCTGATCCGCGCTTACCGTGAAACGCAGCCAGGTAAAGCCGTTGAATTCTACCTCTTCCGGTTCCGCGTCCGCGCCGGAAGATTTTCTGCTTGCGTCGCGCGCGTAGGCGGCAAGATCGCCGTTCGTGTTGGACTCGGCGGAAACCATCAGCGTGAAATCCATACCGGTGGGGCTGGAATTGGAATAGTCGCCCGTGTAAAACTCATAAACGCCCAGCATGCCGTTGTAACCGTTCGGCGTAAGATTTTCCGGCAGATAGAAAGAGACGTCGTACGCTTTCACGTTCTGGCCGTCCGCCGTCGGATACGAAACGGGCTCGGCTTCGGTCTCGTCCGTCGCGTCCGCATCGGCGGCGTCCGGTTCGGCTGTATCGCCCTCAATGATGAGCACCGCGTCGGTCTCGGCGTTGTCGTCGTCGGCTTTTTCCACTTTTTTGCCGCAGGCCGCAAACACGGCCGCGACCAGCGCAAGGCTTAACAGGATACAAAGAACTGCAGTCAGTTTTTTCATTTTTTATTTTTCCTTTCCGTTATGATTCTTCCGCAAAACGGACGTTTTCCATAAACGCGTTCTCCAGCGCGGATATATCCGTTCCCGATACAAAGCTGATCGTGTAGGCCGTTCCGTCGTAGGCGTACACGTACGTGTGGCCGGGCAGGCCGTTCTCGTCATACTCAAAATACCGGTACGTAAGCCCGTTTACCGTTTTTTCGGTCAGCGTGTTGTCGCTGCCTTCCATGACCTCTTCCACGGTTTTTCCTTCGTAGTATACCAAATGGATGCTGAACAGCAATGTATCGTCCTTAAAGTACCTTATTTCTCGGAAAGAGCCCATCGTATCCCGTTGGAACTGCCGCAGATCCTCTTTGTAATAAAGGCATTTGTGGTTGGATTCGTAGGTGAGCTCAAACGTTTCGCCGCCCACCGTTACGCCTGCCTCCTCCGGCGTGTCCGCGACTGCGTCGGCAGGACCGTTGTCTGCGTTTTCACTCTTTTTGCCGCAGGCGGTCAGACTCAGCGCGACAAGGAGCAGACTGATGAGAATGCAAAAAAACGCGCGTCCTTTTTTCATGGTTTCATTCCTTTCCGCATAAATGTTTTTAATAGGATCAAATCGATTGTTTTAATGGATTATAACATCCCCGGCAGCGTTTTTCAAGTATTTGCGGTATTATTTCTGGAAAAAAGCGGAAAAACGGCAGCGGACGGTCCCCGGTTTTTCCGTACGTCGCGCTTTTTTATCGTGCGCTTCCATTGACAAAAGCGCGTTTATTCTATATGATAAGATTGATAATACACAGGGAGGCGCTTTGGATGGATACCTGGTTCGGAAAAGACGTTTTTAAGCTCGGCTTCGGTATGATGCGGCTGCCGAAAAACGCGGACGGCACAACGGATATCGAACAGACCTGCAAAATGGCGGATCTGTTTTTTGCCGCCGGCGGCACCTATATCGACACCGCGTATATTTACGATAACGGCGGCAGCGAGACTGCCGTGCGCAAGGCGATCACGGAGCGATTCCCGCGGGAGAGCTTTACCCTGTGTACCAAGCTCTGCGCCTGGATGCAGTGCCATGATGAAGAAAGCGCCAAACAGCAGTTTTATACATCCTTAAAACGGACCGGCGCGGGATATTTTGATTATTATCTTCTGCACTCCCTGCAGGGCAACAATTATAAAAAGTACGACGAATACCGTCTGTGAGACTACGTTGCCCGGCTGAAAGAGGAGGGCCTCATTAAGCACTGGGGCTTTTCCTTCCACGACGGGCCCGCGCTGCTGGATGAGATTTTAACGGCGCACCCGGAAGCGGATTTCGTCCAGCTGCAGATAAACTTTGCGGACTGGGAGAGCCCGGACGTTCAGTCGAGGGCATGCTACGAGGTCGCGCGGCGGCATAACAAGCCGGTTACGGTCATGGAGCCTGTCAAAGGCGGGGCGCTGGCCGCGCCGATCCCGCAGGTGCAGGCGCTTTTTAAGGCTGCCGATCCGGACGCGTCGTTCGCCTCCTGGGCGATCCGCTACGCGGCGTCTTTAGATGGCGTGATCACAGTCCTTTCGGGTATGTCGAACCTGGCGCAGATGCAGGACAATCTCAGCTATATGAAAGCTTTCCGGCCGCTGAACGAAGAAGAACGGGCCGTGATCGCAAAGGCACAGGCGGAATTGCGGAAGGACGCCTCCATCCCCTGTACGGCCTGTCATTACTGTACGGACGGCTGTCCCATGAACATTCCCATCCCGGAGATCTTCGCGGTCTGCAACCGGCAGAAAGGAAAAGAGGCGTATGATTCCGCTACGGCCGGAAAGGGAAAAGCGTCCGATTGTATCGCCTGCGGTCAGTGCGAGAGCGCCTGCCCGCAGCAGCTGCCGATTACGGAGTATCTGCAGTCCGCGGCGAAAAGATTTGAATAAATCATTTCCGTATTAAAGGAGCCGTTGTGTTTTACCGTTCCTCATACCCCTTTGTAAAAAATCACCTGCTTCTGATCATTGCCGCCGTGCTTCCCGCCGCGGTGCTGATGTGGCGGGTATACCGTGCCGACCGGCTTGAACATGAGAGCCTGAAACTTTCACGCCGGCTGATCATCGCCGGTTGTCTGGCCATGGTTGTCTCCGCGCTGGTCGAAAACGGGCTTTGCTATCTGCTCGGCTTTGCCGTTGCGGAGGATACGGTCCTTTATAACGTCATTACGTATTTAGGCATCGTCGCGTTTGCCGAGGAGGGGACCAAATACTGGATGCTCCGGCGGCGGACATGGAGGTCCGAGGAATTCAACTGCCGGTTTGACGGCGTTGTTTACGCCGTCTTCGTTTCACTGGGCTTTGCCGTATTGGAAAACGTCTGCTATGTGCTGATCTTCGGCTTCCGTACGGCGCTGCTCAGGGCGGCGACCGCCGTGCCGGGGCACGCGAGCTTCGGCGTTTTTATGGGCGTATTTTACGCGTTGGCAAAAAAGAACGAGATCCGCTCAAACGCTTCCGCGTCGGCGTTTTACCGGGTGTTGGCCGTTTTGCTGCCCGCGCTGCTCCACGGCCTTTACGATTATATCGCCGTACAGGCGTCCTTTTACAGTACGTGGGTTTTCGTCGGTTTTATTATCGTGCTGTTTGCAGTTTCGGTCGTGCTGATCGGGCGCACGTCCCGACAGGACCGTTATTTTGAGGAATAGCTGTATGCGGAAAACCGTTTCGGAAGGGGAAAACTATGAAAATTACGTGGTACGGCACGGCGACGATCGCGCTGGAAAGCGAGGGGACCAGAATACTGTTCGATCCCTTCAACAGAAAAAACAGAAAGCTTAGAAAGCTCGATCCCTCGGCTTTCGCGGATTTTGACGCCCTTTTGCTGACGCACGGGCATTTTGACCACCTGACAGGCGTGCGCAGCGTACTGGAGGCGGCGCCCTCCATGCCGGTCTACTGTACCGAAACGCCGAAGCGTACGCTTGTCAAAAAAGGCGTTGCGGCGGAAAAGATCCGTCTGATCGCGCCGGGCGACCGGTTCACCGTGGGTTCCGTGCAGATCCGGATCCTGCCGGGGCGGCATATCCGCTTCGACCGGGGGTACGTGCTGTCCATCCTGCCGCGGGAGATCCTGCGTTTCCCGCGCACGTTTTACCTGCTCTGGCTCATCCGCGCGCTGCCGGAAAACGGCGAGACCGTTGCGTTTGAGATCACCGCGGAAGGCAAAACGGTGCTTTTGATGGGCTCTTTCGGCGTGCATCCGGATGCGGAATACCCTGTGTTGCCGGACCTGTTTATATTCCCGTTCAGCGGGAATTCCGGCATAAGAGACCTGGCGGCGGATTTTCTGCAGGCGCTGCAGCCGAAACAGATCCTCTTTGATCATTTTGACAACGCGTTTCCACCGCTTACAAAGCGGATGGACGTGGAGGGCTACTGCGAATATCTTGCGGCGCAGTATCCCGCGACCGGTCTGCACGTGCCCGTTGAGGGAGAACCCTTTCATATCTGATCGACAATGAAAAAAGCGGCGCCGGGGGGCGTCGCTTTTTAATATGCAGCAAAAGAACTGTCAGCCGATGCGGTGTCCGTTTTTGATCTTGATATTCGCGATCGCGATCTTCAGGTAGCCGGACATCTCATCGCCGTCAAACGTAACGCCTGCTTCAAAGCCGAGCTCTCTGCCCGCGGGCGTCAAAAGCTTTCCCTTGCCCTTCAGACCGTTGTCGTCTGTCTCTTCGATCGTGTCAAAACACAGTTTCACTTTCTGGAGCTGTTCGGGGAGCTGGATGTCCACCGCGTAGGCGCCGTCGTTGTCCGCAATGGTAATAAAAACATCGCCGCTGAATTTTAGGATCTGTACGTTTGCAGAGCCCTGCCATTTGCCGAGGCCGATCATAAAAAATCTCCTTTTTTCTTTATTGTAACGCCAAACGCGGCGGAATATGTTAACAAGCTGTAAATTGTGCGCCGATTTTTCTCATTTGCATATTTTTTATTGTAAAAAACCGGAGGATATGCTATCATTACAATAAAGAAATAATATTACAGAAAGGAATATCCGCATGAATAAAAGACCGCTCGACGAGGACGAATACAGGAGCTACGAATTAAAATCGGACGACACCAAAGTCAGCGCACGGTCGCTGATGAAAGGCGCCGGACTGACGGACGAGCAGATCCGCCGGCCGTTTATCGGCGTGTGCAATTCCTATTCCAATTTTTTTCCGGGGCACTCCAATCTGGATAAGATCGGACAGGCCGTAAAAGACGGTATCCTGATGGGCGGCGGCACGCCGGTGGAATTCGGCACGATCGGGATCTGCGACGGTCTGGTCATGGGCACCGAGGGCATGAAATACTCCCTTCCCAGCCGCGAGCTGATCGCGGACAGCGTGGAAACGATGGCAAAGGCGCATATCTGCGACGCGCTGGTGCTGGTCTGCGGCTGCGATAAGATCATCCCCGGCATGATCATGGGCGCGCTGCGTCTGGATATCCCCTTTATCGTGGTCACCGCCGGACCGATGCTGCCCGGACATTACAACGGGGAGCGCGTGGACGTGCAGAGCATTGCGGAGTGCGCCGGCAAGGTGATCGCGGGCACGATGGACAGCGAGCTTTACTGCGCGTACGAGGATGAGGTCTGTCCCACCTGCGGTTCCTGTCAGGGCATGTTTACGGCAAATTCCATGGCGTGCATGACGGAGGTGCTCGGCATCGCGCTGCCGGGCACGGGCACTGTTCCCGCCGTAAGCGCAAAAAGGTACCACATGGCGAAAAAATCGGGTATGCGCGCCGTAGAACTCGCAAAATACGATCTCAAGCCCTCCGGCTTTATTACGCAGGAATCCTTTTACAACGCGATCAAGCTGGATATGATGCTCGGCTGTTCCACCAATACCGCGCTGCACCTGCCCGCGCTGGCGCATGAGGCGGGGATCGGGATCTCGCTGCAGGATTTTGACCGCATCGGCCGCAATACGCCGCATCTGGTCAAGCTCTCGCCGTCCGGCGAGCACCTGATGGTGGATCTGGACAACGCCGGCGGCGTGTCCGCCGTGATCCGGCAGGGGATCGAGGCAGGCGTGCTCTGGGGCGGACAGGAGACCGTGACAGGCAAAACGCTTGCGGAAAACACAGCTTCCGCCGCTGTGCGCGACACGGGCGTCATCCGTCCGTTTGCCGATCCCTATTCTCCCGAGGGCGGACTTGCCGTCCTGTACGGTAATCTGGCGCCGCTCGGCGCCGTGATCAAAACGGCTGGCGTGGATCCAGATATGTTCGTGCACCGCGGCCCCGCCAAGGTATTCAACAGCCATCAGGAAGCGCTCAACGCGCTGATCTTCGGCGATATCGTACCCGGCGACGTGATCGTCCTGCGCTACGAAGGCCCCAAGGGCGGCCCCGGAATGCAGGAGATGCTGATGCTAACCGCTCTGATGTGCGGCATGGGCATGGACAAGGAGATCGCGCTGATCACCGACGGCCGTTTTTCCGGCCTTTCCCGCGGCGGCGTGATCGGCCACGTCTCGCCCGAGGCGGCGCTGGGCGGCAATATCGCGCTGGTGGAGAACGGGGACGTCGTTTCCTATTCGATCCCCGACAGAACCATTACGCTGGAGGTCCCCGACGAGGTGCTTGAACAGCGCAGACAGTCCGTCACGCTGCAGGAATGTCCCGTAAAAACCGGCTGGCTTGCCCGTTACGCAAAGCTGGTCGGCCCGGTCTCCGACGGCGCGGTTCTGGAATAAAAACGAATACAATCATTCTCTGATAAAGGAGTTTTGTGCGTTATGAAAAAGCTTTTATGCGCAATGCTTTGCGGCTGTATGCTCTTATCTTCTTTTGTTCTTGCCTACGCATCGGACGGCGATCTTACGGTGGACGCCGGCTGGTCCGTGCTGATCCCTGCCGAACCCACGGCGTATGAGTCCTATGCGGCCGAGCGGCTCAGCAGCGGTCTGTCGGAGGTCTTCGGCGTGCAGATCCCTGTCGTAACGTCCGCCTCCGGACGGTATATCGCTTTGGGCGCCGCGGCGGCTGCCGACGTTTCCGGCGTAGCGGTCAACGGGTACCGCATTGCCGTGCTTGACGGCAATATCCATATCGCCGGCACGGGCGTACGCGGGCTGATC
Source organism: Clostridia bacterium (assembly GCA_017443805.1). GTDB lineage: Bacteria > Bacillota > Clostridia > Oscillospirales > Acutalibacteraceae > RUG806. The sequence goes on from JAFSXY010000066.1 coordinate 13,375, forward strand.
GCCGGCGTGAACCGGTTTTTGGAGACCTTCTGCGGCAGAAAGGTCTACACCTCGCGTCTAACGGTCCTGCCGCGGGCGGACGCCGTCACGGTCCCCGCGGATACGGATATCCGTTACGAACCGTTTTTTGAGTATACGGATACCGACTGGCGCAGTCCCCATGACGCGGAATATTCTCTGGCCAACGGACTGACCGGCGGCGTATACCGCAGACTGCCGGCTGAGGCGGGCGCGACGGTCGATTATCTCGGCGGCTTCTGTCATACGATGGGCGGATTGTGTGAGACCGCGCACTATGCGGACGCCCATCCGGAATATCTTGCGCTGCACGACGGCAAACGCACCGCTGCGCAGCCGTGTTTGACCAATCCCGACGTGCTGGCGATCGCCACGCGGAACGTGCTTGCCATTCTTGCCGAAAAGCATGATCCGAACGCGTCTTTGCAGATCGTATCCGTTACGCAGAACGACAATCAGGACTACTGCGAGTGCGAGCGCTGCCGCGCCTTCGAAAAAGCGCACGGCGGCGTACAGTCCGCCACGATGGTGAACTTTGTTAACCAAATCGCCGACGCGGTGAAGGAGGCGGGCTACGATAACGTCGCCATTGACACCTTTGCGTACCAGTACACCCGCAAGGCGCCCAAGAATATCGTCCCGCGCGACAACGTGATCATCCGGCTTTGTACGATCGAGTGCTGCTTTGCGCACGCGCTGGACGATCCTTCCTGTGAAGAAAACGTTTCCCTGATGCAGGATCTGAACGACTGGTCGGCGATCTGCGAACGTATCTACGTCTGGGATTACACGACAAACTACCTCAATACCTGTATGGTCTTCCCCGATTTCGGCGTTATCCGGCGGAATATCCGGGTGTTTTACGAGCACAACGTAAAAGGCGTGTATGAGGAGGGCAACTACTATATAGAGGGCTGCGATACGGAGTTCGGCGAACTGCGCGCGTATATGATCGCGAAAAGCCTGCAGGATCCCTACTGCGATATCGAAAATGAAATGAACGGCTTTTTATCGGCGTATTACGGCGCGGGTTGGCAGTCCGTGCGCTCTGCGCTCGATCTGTACGTTTCCCGCGCGGGTACCGCGGGAAAGGGACATCTGCATATCTATGAAAGCCCGAAAGGCAGCATGCAGTTATCAAACCGTGAGGTTCGTCTGATCGACGGCTATTGGGCCGAAGCGAAAAATGCAGCGGAAAACGAGACGGTTCTGGAGCATGTCGAACGCTCCGAGCTTTCCTGGCGCTTCTGGAAGGCCAGCGTCAACAAGGGCGAGTTTTCCCTTCTCAATCCGGACCGCTATGATGAAAAGCAGAAGCTCTTTGAGGATCTGCAGGCGTTCGGCGTCAATTCGCTCAACGAGGGCGGATCCGGCGACTATCTGGATTGTATCTGCGTCCGGTACGCGCCCGCCAACGAATGGAATATGTACGAGGCCGATGAATTCGGCGCGCGCATGCGGCTGCTGTTCGGGAAAATTCTGGAACGCCTGACGCCGCTGCTTTCCGCTTTCGGCGTGTATTACCGGCTGTCGCAGAAAACGAATTGAAAATTTCCGGTCTGTGGAATAAAAAATGGAACCTTCCGATTATAAAATCAAAAATCCGTATCAGACGGTAAACTGGGATACCTGGCGGCAGTACCGCGCGCAGCTGCACGCGCACACACTGTACAGCGACGGGGAAATGAGCATGACGGACGTTGTGGAAGCGTATTACGCGCACGGTTACGATATTCTGGCCGTTACCGACCACGGCGTGGTGCATACCGGCTGGGACCGGCCGCATCGGATGATCCCGGTGATCGGCTTTAACCGTTACTTAAAACGCGGCCTGGTGCATCCCATGGAAGAAAAGCGCTGCGCCGAGATCTCCGCCGGCGCGGACCGCGGCGGGAAAGGGATGCTGGACGTTAAAAGCGGGATCGAATTAAACGCGCTGACCATGCGCAAGAACCACGTCAACGGTTTTTTCTGCGGCTGGGGACAAAACGTTCTGGGCAAAGAGGAGGATTACGAGACCGCGATCGCGCAAACGGAGAAAGCCGGCGGCATTTCGTTTATCAACCACCCCGGGGATTTTCTCGCCGCCGGAAAGGACCGCGCCCGCATCGAAGACTGGAGCAGCCTTTCGGTTTTTACCGATCCGCTCTTAAAGCATCCGAGCTGCGTGGGGATCGAGGTCTTTAACTGCAGGGACGTACCCACGCGCCATGACCGCGCGCTGTGGGATAAGCTTCTTATGTACTGCATCCCGCGCGGGCGGAATATATGGGCGTTTTCCAACGACGACTCGCACGCGCCGTCCCATATCGGACTGACGGCGGAAATGATATGGATGCCGGATTTAAGCGAGGGCGCGCTGCGCAAGGCCATGGAGAACGGCACGTTTTTCGCCTGTTCAAGGATCGCCCGCGAGGAGCTGGGCGAAAGCTTTGTCGGCAGCGGCGACTATGCCGTCGTCAGGCGCATCGACGTGGATGAAGCAAACGGCGTGATCGCCGTTTCGGCGGAGCATTGCGACGCGATCGAATGGATCTCAAACGGAATTGTGATCGCGTCCGGGCCGCGGTTTCATTTGGCTGAACACGAAGATGATCTCGGTTGCTACGTGCGCTTCCGGATCAGAAACGCGGGCGGGCTGCTTTTGTCGCAGCCGTTCATCCTTGACGACGGACATTTGGAACGGCATCTGATCCCCGCGCCGGCGGACGCCCGTTCTTTTGCAAAAAAGCTGCTCTCGAAAACAGCCGCTTTATGCAGGAAAAACCTGCTCGGCGAGCTTATTTACCGCGCCTGCGTGCTGGAAAAGCGGTTTATAAAACTATGAAATGATCGGAATGAAAAAAGCCCGAAACCTTGGTTTCGGGCTTTTTCTGTTGGTGCGCCCGGCATGGGCAACGACTTGGCGGTGAAAGTCCGCTACAGACTTGGCAGTAGGAACTGTTAGCCAAAGGCAAGGGTGTCCGTTGAGAGGCGGAATCTGAAGGAAGCCGGATTCGGAGGTTTGAAAGTACCTCTGAGGGCAAAGCCTCGGTCTGACGAACAGGAACCGCATAGAAGGCAACGCAAGGCGGACGAGTTTCCCAAACAAAACAAAGTCCGATACTGCCCGGACCTTGCGCTGTAAATGCGGCAGATATATGAGGCGAAGGTCGTTGCTCTTACCCGGGGAGGTCTCACAGGCGCGGAGAAAGAGCGTACTGGCAAATCGAGGCGTAGTAACAACGAACTGTGAGAAGTCAGCAGAGGTCATAGTACCGGGGGAA
>JAFSXY010000067.1 GCA_017443805.1 Clostridia bacterium
CCTGCCCGGGCTTTTTAGCATCCGCTGAGCGTTTTGATTTTTAATTTCAAAAATCAAAACTATCTTCTTCGCGCGAAGCGCGCCTATTCGGCGCAGCCGAACCTATCCGGCGTAAGCCGGAACTACTCGCCGCAGGCGAGACTGCGGATACGCTTGCTTTTTTTTATAAAATGATGTATGCTGTTTAAGACAGAAAACCGTAAAAAGGAGTGCATGGAAATGGGAACCATCATTGCCCGCGGCGGCGGGTTTGACGCGGACTCGGAGCAGATCTGGGCGTTTGTGCAGTTTGTAAAACGCTGTACGGGAAAAGAGAACCCGAATTTTCTGCTTGTGCCCACCACAGCTTTCGACCAGGTCAACAAGGGAACGCTCAATTGCTACCATAAGCTCGGCTGCAGCGTGGATACGCTGCTTTTAACGGCGGACTATATGACGCCGGAGATCATAAGCAGAAAGCTGGAAACTGCCGATATCATCGAGGTGCCCGGCGGCAACCTGAAATTCACCAAAGAAGTTTGGGAAAAAACCGGCGCCGAGGAGCTGATCAAAAAAGCCTATTTGCGCGGCGCGGTGCTCACGGGCTCCAGCGCCGGCGCCATGGTTTGGTTCAGCCGGGGCTATGATAACTGCGGCCTTTACGACAGCCAGATGTTTACCCCCGGCATCGGCCTGATCCCATACGCCGTTTGCCCGCATTACGACGAGGTGTTCTGGAAGAGCTTTGACGTCCGCGTGCACGAAACCGGCCTTTCCGGCGTCGCATTGGAAAACGGCGCCGCCTACTGCGTCATGTCGGACGGCAGCACGCAGATCCTGCGCGCGTCCGGCGGGAAAAAAGCGTGGTTTTTCGACGCCGAAAACGGGTATGAAAAACGGGAGCTTTAAAAAGTGTTATTTTTATATAAAAAGACTTGATTTTTTTTTCATTATATGGTATACTGCCTGCAGTATCAAGGTATTGACATGGAGTGGGGCGACCCGCTCCTTTGTTTTGGTAAGGTCGGATGATCGTCCGTCCCTGCCGGAAGGGAGGGCCTGATTTGGCTGAAAAGAAAAAAGGCGGCAACGTCGTAAACGCCGTGTGGGACCTGGCTTTGCCGCTGGCGGACGCGCTGGGGCTTATCCTTTGGGACGTTCGTTTTGTAAAAGAGGGCGCCAACTGGTATCTCAGGATCGTGATCGATAAGGAGGGCGGCGTCAACATTGACGACTGCGTGGCGATGAACGACGCCATTGACGCGCCGCTGGACGAATTGGACCCCATTGAACAGAGCTACAACCTGCAGGTCTGTTCCGCCGGGATCGAACGGGAGCTCGTGCGGGATTTTCACTTCCGCAAATACCTCGGCGCGCGGATCATCTTAAAACTCCGCGTGGGGTATGAGGGCGCAAAGCTTTGGAAATGCACGCTCCGGGACTATGCGCCCGACGGCAGCGTGACCGTCGCCTTTGATAACGCAAGCGAACACACATTTGAAAAAAAAGAAATCTCAAGCGTCCGTCTGGACGATTTTGATATGGAATAATTCGGAAAGGATGATATAAAAAAATGAACACCGATCTGCGCGATGCAATCGCCGTATTTCAAAAGGAAAAGGGGATCAGCGAAGAGCTGCTCTGCGAAAAGATCTGCAACGCAGTGGCAACTGCCGCAAGAAAGGAATTCGGCGTAAAGGCCGGTATTGTCTGCGAGCTGGACGAGAATTACGAGCTGCACCTTTGCAGAAGACAGACCGTAGCGGAGGAAGTGCTGGATCCGGATCTGGAAATCAGCCTGGAGGACGCAAGGGCAATCAAGGAGGACGCCGTATACGGCGACGTGATCGAAACGCCCTTACAGCTTGCCAACCTCGGCCGGATCGCCGCGCAGAGCGTAAAGCACATTGTGCGGCAGGGCGTGCGTGAGATCGAGCACGAACAGATCCTCAAGGATTTCCAGAGCAAAAACAAAGAGATCGTCACCGCCAAGGTCGTAAACGTAAACCCCGTAACGGGCGACGCGACCGTGGAGATCTCCAAGAGCGAGGCGCTGCTGCCCAAAAAGGACCAGATCCCCGGCGAAAAACTGAATGTGGGCGATCTGATCAAAATATACGTGGTGGACGTCAAGGAGACCGAAAAGGGCCCCAAGGTCATTATTTCCCGCATCAACACAGGGCTAGTCAAGCGTCTGTTCGAGCAGGAGGTGCCCGAGATCTTCGACGGCACGGTGGAAATCAAATCCGTCTCGCGTGAGGCGGGCTCCAGGACCAAGATCGCAGTTTGGTCCAAGGACGAGAATATCGATCCCATCGGCGCGTGCATCGGCCCCAGAGGTTCCCGCGTGAACGCGATCATCAATCTGCTGGGCGGCGAAAAGATCGACATCGTAAAATACAGCGAAAACCCCAGAGAATACATCGGCGCGGCGCTCTCCCCCGCGGAGATCGTGAGCGTGGAGGTCACCGACGAAGCGCAGCGCACCTGCCGTGTGACCGTGCCGGAGGCGCAGCTTTCGCTCGCCATCGGCAACAAGGGACAAAACGCCCGTCTGGCAGCCCGTCTGACCGGATGGAAAATCGACATCAAACCTTACTACGGCGATTATCAGCCTATGATTCAGCTCTGATAAGGAGGGCGCGCCATGCAGCAGAAAAAAATCCCCATGCGCCGGTGTGTGGGCTGCAATGAGTCCAAACCGAAAAAGGAGCTTGTGCGGATCGTCCGGTCCCCGGAAGGCGCGGTCGGCATGGATCTGACCGGAAAAAAATCCGGCCGCGGCGCATATCTCTGCAGGGACCCGAAATGTCTGCAAAAGGCGCAAAAGGGCGGTCGGCTGGAAAAGGCGTTCGCCTGCAAGCTGTCGGATGAAGTTTATGCGCTTCTTGCCGCGGAAATCGCCGGCGCAGAGGAAAAGGCGGTATCGGATGGATAAAACGCTTTCCATGCTCGGGCTTGCCCGCCGTGCGGGAAAACTGCTCATCGGGCACGACGCGGTGTTTGACGCCGTAAAACGGGGACGTGTGAAGCTGGTGCTCCTGACGTCCGACGCATCCGCGCGGCACCGAAAGGAATTGATATCTGCCGATTATGCCGGCGCGTTGGCGGCGCTGAAGCAATCAACGGCGCAGGCAGGCGCCCTGCTCGGGAAGCAGAGCTGTGTGTTCGCGCTGGAGGACGAGGATTTTGCGTCCGCCGTTATGAAAACGATCTGTGAGGAGGAAATAACTGTCTATGGAAGTAAAGTATAAGATACATGAGCTTGCGAAGGATCTGAACCTCAAAAGCACGGTGTTGATCGATATGCTGAAAAATTATTCCGACGCCGTGCGCAAGTCCCAGACGACGCTGACGCCGGAGGAACTCGACTATGTGTTTGATACCGTGACGACGAGCCACGCCGTTGAAAATTTTGATGCGTTCTTTGCCATGGAGAAGCCTGCGCAGCCGGAGCCCGAAGCGGTGGAAACGCCGGTTGAAACGCAAACGGCGGCGGAAACGACCGCAGAAGCCGGCTCCGCTGCCGCCAAGCCCGCGCCTGCCGCGCAAAAGGCCCCTGCCGCAGCGCAGGGCAAGCCCGCCGCAGGCAAGCCGACCGCAGGCAAGCCGACC
>JAFSXY010000068.1 GCA_017443805.1 Clostridia bacterium
ACACCCTGTTTTCAACATGGGTGCGGAAGCCTGTCCGCTGCCGCTGCCCACTTCAACAACATTACTCATTTCGCCTCTCGGTATATAGTCAAATATGGCTCGATATAAATCATCCACGTAACCGGGGCGCAATTTCTCGTATGTTGCAGCTACAGTGTCAAAGGTCCATTCCAATCCTTTTTGTGCAGACATAACAGGTTTCCTCCGCAAATCAGTCGCTTATCTTTTGGCCATCGTCTTTCTGTTTTCTTGATATACTCAGAAAATGTGTAGATAGCCCCATCAAGCTGTCTTCTTTTTCCAGCAAGCGCACGACACGCATGATATTCTCTCGCTTCGTTTTGTTTTTCCATGCGCGGTCGAGATTGCGGATCAGCCAGCAGGGACCGATCACGCCGCGGATATCCACGTCAAGGAAACCGGCGTCTTCGATCTCCGCTTTCAGCTCTCCCGGCTTATGGAAATATCCAAACCCCAGCCCGCCGCCGACGTGCACGCCTGTTTTCACTGTTCGCTCCAAGCCGCTGAAAACATCGTCGCTGTCTAACGCGGGTTTTCTCTTTTTATCGTAGACGGAAACGAAGTGCAGTGTGGAGGCGTAGGCGGTGATATTCGCGGTAAACAGCAAGCCGCCTGGCTTTAACAGCCGTTTGCATTCCGCAAGGCACTTGTCTCTTTCTGTTCTTTCGGTCAGGTGATATAACGGGCCGAAAAGGAGGATCGCGTCGGCGCTTTCGTCCGGCTGCGGGATCGCTCTTGCATCGGCAACCTCGGCACAGCAGAGCGCGACGCAGCATTTCTTCCCGTACTTTTTCGCCATTTCAATGTTTTTCTCAGACAGATCGTAAAGCTGGACTTCATACCCCAGCGACGCCAACCAATAGGAATACTCGCCGTACGCGCCGCCGATATCGTAGATCACAGCCGGCGCAGGCGGAAGCGTTTCAAGCAATATCTCCTTTGTACGGGCAAACTCGATCAGACCGAGCCCCTTATGCAGCCGGTTCTTTTCGCTCCCTTTATTATACTTGTCGAGAAAAAGCTTTTCGTTCAGCGGTTCCATGATTGACCCAAGAAAGCGGCTTCGCCGCATCGCGGCAAGCGCTTTCGTATACGCCATTGCCGTGCCCGAAGGGCAAATCGGCAGGCGTAAAAATCTTTTTTGTTTAACAGGAACAGTCAATTTGCCTTTGTCCGGCGGAGAAGTTTCCTGTTAAATAAAAAAACGGCGCTCCCGATAACGGAAGTGCCGTCAATGATACCAATAGGTTGAAACGAGTCAACAGGCAAACAAAACGGCACGTTTTTTATTGATACGCTGATACTGTGTCATTTTTTTGCCCGCCTCGCTTTCTTAATATGGAAATAGTTTAGCACATCCTGAAAAATAAATCAATATCAGAATGATACTGTCTTCACATTTTTCAGCAATATGGTCACTGGCGCGATCACGTTTGACCGCTTTCGTTTTTTTAGTCCAATTTTTGGAGGATCGTCTGAAATGCTTCGCTGCCCCGTACCGCATCAAATTCCTTTGCGGTTAAGCGGTTGTCACGCATGATCTCCCGCGGAGGGCGTGAATCCGCCGTATCGAAGTCGCGTGTTTTCTTCTGTTCTCCAAGCAACAGAGATGAATAGCTCCAGCTTTCCGGCCTCTTTTCAAACGCGATGATTGCGTCAACGGCTGTATTCAGCGCTTCATACATTTCCGGTAATTTGCCGAGTCTTGCCAATACTTTTGCGAGTTCAAGACGGCTTTCCGCGATATACCACGGGCTGTCTGTTCCCCGCTGACCGTCAAAAATGATCTCGTCAACGGCAAACATCTTCTGAAATACTCTTTCCGCTTCCTCATCCGGGATCAGTTCTTCCTCCGCCAACAAACAGACGGCATGACAGAGAGACATATAACTGTCACGGATATAGTCGCGCACAAACGGCAGTTTTTCGTCCGGCTCCAGCGCAAACCATAAAAAGCCCTCCCGGCATTGATCCATTTTGGGTATTTGACGGAAGACCTCCCGTCCCTTTTCTTTGCGTCCCATTTCTGTGTGCTGAAAGGCAAGGCGTGTGATCGCTTCAAACCGGACGTCGGTGTCTTTCGCGTACCGCGCAAGCCGTTCGCCGAGCCTGACGATCTCCACATCGTATTTCATCATATTCTCTTTCCAATCCGGGATGTTTCCCGAATCGTCGCCGGACACAAAAAGCGCGTACATCAGCTTATTCAGAAGTCGTTCTTCGTTTGGGAATTCCGCCACCCCTTCGCGGGCGATCTGAATACACTTGTCAATATGACCGTTTGTGATCGCCCTTTGGAATGCGGCAAGATAGGCGTTGACCTTTTGC
>JAFSXY010000006.1 GCA_017443805.1 Clostridia bacterium
GGCAAGATCAAAGGCGGCGCCGTCGAACGGAAGCGAAGCCACGTTTTCCCGCTGCACGGTACACCGGCCCGCGGCGATCGCCTTTTTGTTGGTCGCTTTCGTCTTTTTTACGGACGTTTGAGAATAATCCAGCGCCGTGAGAAGCGCTTTTGAATAGCGTTCCAAAAGCGCCGCAGCGTTTCTGCCGCCGCCGCAGCCGAGCTCGACGATAGCGGCGGGCGCAATCCCTTCCAAGTGCGACATGCCCCAATCCGCCAGTTTCGCATGGCCGCCGTTCATGCCGTCCACCATCATTTTTCCGAGAAAGCCCTCGGGTTTTCTTGTTTGATTTACGTAGTTTTTGAAGAGTCCCATTATTTCCTCACTTTCTGCCCACGAGCAGCGCGGAGCCGGATAATTCCATCCACACAGATTCAAACTTTGACATGAATTTGCCGTTCGTGGTGTCGATCAGTTCAACACGCTCGTAGCCCATATCCTTCAGTTTCCGCACGAACGCCTCCATATCGCCGTATCTGGATTTTGAGAAGATATCGTGCAGGGCGAAGGTCCCGCCCTTTTTCAGCGTGCGCAGCGTTTCAAGCAGATACGCCTGCCGGTCGCCGGGGATGTTGTGGTACACGTAGTTACTTACCACCGCGTCAAAGCTCTCGTCCGGGAAATCCAGCTTTGTTGCGTCGCCGCGCCCGAACGAGACGTTTTTAACGCCCTCCGCCCCGGCGTTGCTTTCGCACAGGGGCTTATTAAAGGAGGCGTATTCCTTGCCCCAGCGGTCCACGCCGATAAAAGACGCGTTCGGGTTGCGTTTGGCGCAGGCAATGGTCAGCGCGCCGCTGCCGCAGCCCACGTCCAGCCCTACGCCGCCGTCCGGCAGATCCACGTATTCTGTGATGCCTTCGATGATCTGGCGCGACATTTGCCGTTTGCCGTTGTAGGAGAACGCGCGGTACAGCAGGAGCATCCACAGGGATACGCAAACGCCCACGACCGTCCCGATCAGGAACACGATAAACAGCACGGTTTTCAGCGCGCCGGAAACGATTCCCGTGCAGCCGAAAACGATGAACAGGAGCCCGAATACGGCGGTCGCGATCGCGGCGGTCAGTACCATGCCCTTCGGCATCCAGTTTTTATAATCCGGTTTCATCTCGTCTTCACCTTCCCAAGCAGATTATTTCTTGCGTTTTGTTCCGTGTCGTCGTCCTCCTCATAACCGTCGTACGGCGCGGAGGGGTCGACGTATTTCTTCGTAAAGGGTTTGCAAAGCTCCGTGCGGTGCAGGAACGCGAAATCAAGATCGTCCGTCCAGCCGGTATGCCCGGTGATGATCTTGAGAGGCATATTCCTAGCGCGAAGGTCCCGTTCCAGTTTTTCCAGCGACTTCACCGCCAGCTTGTTGTCCTCGGCCAGCATGGCGATAAAGCTGTAGCCGCCGTTCGCGCCGAACCAGATCGTATCGCCGGTGAACAGGTATTCGTCGTCGATCAGGTAGACCATATGGCCCCAGGTGTGGCCGGGAACCAACAGGCACTCGATTTTGATATCGCCGATATGGAATATCTGCCCGTCTTTCAGCAAAACCTTCTTGTTGTTTGTTTTTACCATCGGCAGTTTGTAAAGCCCGTGGATGACCTTTCTTCGTGTTTCGCCGGTCAGGTAGCGGTTTTCGATCTCGCCGATATAGACCGTCGCGTCCTTGAAAAGCTGTTCGCTGTCCGTTTCCAGCGCGCCGACGTGATCCGTATCCTGATGCGTGATGAGGCTATGTTTGACGGAAGCGGGGTCGATATCGAGCCACGTCATCTTTTCCTGCAGCCGCGCGTAGTTATACCCCGCGTCGATCATAATTGTGGTTCCGTTTTTCGTGTAGAAAAAGATGTTCGCTACCCATTCCCGCACGCAGGCGACGCGCTCGTCGATCCGTCCCGTATTAAGGGGCTTGAAGATAGCCCTACCGCGGAACAGTGCGCCCATGGATTTTTTCTGGTTTTCCGAATCTTTTCTTGCCATTCGCGTTTTTCTCCCGTTTTTTACTTGTATCCTTTGCCTTGTGTGAAGACCGGCGGCCAGTATGCCATAGGCTCGGCGTCCAACTTCAGCTTGAAATCGCAGTAGTCCCCGTCCTCAAAACAGGTGTGCTCCCGGAACAGCGGCACGCCGAACGCGCCGAACATCACGTAGTCCAGATTGCACAGGTATGGCATATATGTCATACATTCCCTCCGATAAAACGTTCGATCTCTATGCCTCCTCTATTGGAGCAGTGTGCAGATCCACGCCGCAAGCGCAGATGCCGCGGGGAATATGACCAGCAGCTTCAACAGCTGACTCTTGATGTTAAAACCGTATTTTTTCAATGGATACACACTCTCTACCTCCGGATAGTAGTACTGGAAGAAGTGAAACTTCATCAGCAGGAAGTAGTCGAAGCAGACCATGTCATAGATTTTGTAGATGGTGAAGATGAGTACAAACCGCAGAAAGAACTGCCAAAAGGTAAACCCGCTTCGGAAACCGTCCCAGATGGCAATCACGCCTACGCCCAGTATCAAAAGGATGCTGAACACCAGGAGTGCCCATCCAATCACTCTCGCGCCATAAAACAGTTCTTCAGGCCTCGGCTCTATGACCTCCTGCGCCTCCTTTGGCGCTGAAGAGAAGAACTTCTTGTTCTGAATAAACGCCACAGCCGAAATCAGCATCAGCGTAATTGCCGCGCAAAACACGATTGCCAGAAAAATGGTTAAAAGCATGAAATCCGTCCTCCGATCCGTATATCAGGTATTATTTCTTCCTTTTATTCACTTTGCGATTTCTCCCGCCTTTACCATCTCTTTCAGCAGGATCAGCCCGAGCATCAGCACAAGCGCATGTCCGAAGGACTCCGTCCCGTGATCCAGCTGGTTGATCGGCCAAGGCAACAGGGTGAACAGATTTCCGATAACGCCCGGCATCATAATCGGATTGCAGAGCGTCGCAAGGATCCTTGCCCCGGTGCTTTTTAACGGGATGATCTTCTTCCAGACTATGGTAATCATGATGACAGCCAGACCGAGATCACAGACGACGTAGGCCGTCAGCATACCCGGCGCGTTGGCATAGAACACACGGTTCGCGATGTCAGCCGCGGTCTGAATCTCTCCGTAAGCCTCAAAAACATATTTGAAGATCAGCGCGTTTGTCATGAACATCGCGTGGACCCATGCCCACGCCACGGTCCCCATGATATATGCTGCACGAAACAGTTTGACCCAGATTTGGTTTTTCGGTTCCGTCACATGGATCTTCAAAAGTCCGTACATTCGATGGAATCCCATGTAGTACAGTATCGTCCCAACGAAACCGCAGAGAATGCTCGCCCACATGCGCCATTCCGCCATATCCAGATAAGCGACCTTCGTAAACAGTCCGATGGTTTCCGTCGTCTGCCCCTTCCCGGTCGCCGCAAACAGGAAATCGCCGATCACATAGAGCAGGCATCCGACGATACCCGCGATCAGGAGTTTTTTGGTCTTTCTTGCTGTCTCCATCTCGTCCTTCTCCTCTCAAATACTTTCGCTGCGCTCCCGGCCGTCTCCGGCATCGGTTTTATATTTATGAATCTTCATATCATTTTCACCAATAAGTCTTTAGCAGCTACCGGCAAAAGAATGGTCGAAATTATCTGATGATAAGGCACATGATTCCGGACAGCGCAGCCGATATAACCGCCATTCCGGCCGTACCCATGATCCATTTTCTCTTTTTATCTGAGGACGAGATGTAGGGCTTCAAATCTTCGGTCCCCGGAATGTCCCATGCCTTTGTGTGTCCAACCCAATACCCATCGATCAGAAAGCGGTCTATGAGATTCATGATCGACAGGATGACGAACATGTGACAGAAGCCCTGAATGAATCCTCTCGCACCGTTGATCACATAAACA
>JAFSXY010000069.1 GCA_017443805.1 Clostridia bacterium
CCCGGAGACGAGTATTCCATTGTAAAAAAGCAGAATTAAGGAGTCTATAGGATGCAGACAGACGTTTTGATCGTCGGCGCCGGCCCGGCGGGGATCTTTACCGCGCTGGAAATGCTGCGCCGCGGCAGCAAAAAGAAAATCATGATCATAGAAAAGGGCAAGGCGATCGAGAACCGGCGCTGCCCCAAGCAGGAAGCCAAGCGCTGCATGAGCTGCAAACCGAACTGCCATATTACCACGGGCTTTTCGGGTGCAGGCGCCTTCTCGGACGGTAAACTATCGCTGAGCAGCGAAGTGGGCGGCGACCTGCCGGATCTGATCGGCGCTTCGCTTGCGCAGGAGACCATCAACTATACGGACGGCATCTATCTGGAATTCGGCGCGGATACGCACGTGGAAGGGATCGACAATTCCGAAGAGGTCAAGCAGATCCGCAAGCGCGCCATTCAGGCGGGCTTAAAGCTCGTGGACTGCCCCATCCGCCATCTGGGCACGGAAAAGGCGCAGGCGCTTTATTACGCCATCGAACAGCATCTGCTCGCGAACGGCGTAGAAATCCTGTTCGGCTGCGAGTGCGAAACGCTGCTGCTTGACAACGCGCAGGGCAGATGCCTTGGCGTTGCGGCCGTACAGAACGGCCGGCCGCTTGAGCTCCGGGCGGAGCATACCATCATCGCCACCGGCCGCCGCGGCGCGGACTGGCTGGAAAAGCTGTGCGCCGAATATCACATCGCGCACCAGCCCGGCACCGTGGATATCGGCGTGCGCGTGGAAGTGCGCAACGAGATCATGGAAAAAGTAAACAAGGCGCTGTACGAGTCCAAGCTCATCGGCTATCCAAAGCCCTTTAAGAACAAGGTGCGCACCTTCTGCCAGAACCCCGGCGGCTTTGTCAGCCAGGAAAACTACGACAACGATCTGGCTGTGGTCAACGGCCATTCTTATAAAGAATTGAAATCCGACAACACCAACCTTGCCATCCTCTGCTCCCATAACTTTTCCACACCCTTCAACCAACCCATCGAGTACGCGCAGAAAGTTGGCGAACTGACCAACATGCTCGCCAACGGCCACATCCTTGTGCAGCGCTTCGGCGATATCCTCGACGGCAAGCGCACCTGGCCCAAGGAGCTGTCGCAGTCCAACTTAAAGCCCACGCTGCCGGACGCCGTGGCGGGCGACATCACCGCAGCCATGCCCTACCGCGCCATGATCAATATTATCAACTTCATCCAAGCGATGGATCAGGTCGTGCCGGGCTTTGCCTCCTACGAAACGCTTTTGTACTCGCCGGAGCTCAAATTCTATTCCAACCGCATCAAAATGGACGAGCGCTTCAACACCAGCGTGCACGGGCTGCACTGTCTGGGCGATTCCTCCGGCTGGACCAGAGGCCTGATGATGGCGTCCGTGATGGGCGTACTGATGGGCCGCATCATCGCCGAAGAGGGCTGAATGACGTATTGAGCAAATCCGACACCAAAACAAAACCGACGTCGATGCGTAATCGGCGTCGGTTTTGTTTTTACTTAAAAAATGTCTTATGCTGTTCTGTCGCAGACAGGGATCCAGCCCTTGTACCAACCAACGATGTTGAGAACCTCGAATTGGATCGTAACGTTCTTCTTGGTCATATTCTTTTTCGTAAGCTTTTTCATCATTATCCCTCCTTTCATTTATATATTATTGCAGAAAGCAGTCTCTTTGTCAACCAATTTTACAAAAAAAACGCCAAATATTAATAAAATATGTGAATGTTTTCATTAAAAGGCGGGAGGAGGCATGATCAACGATAGCCCCAAAGCTTTTTCAGAGCGGAATACAGATTTTCAAACGCCTGTTTTTCCATTTGAAAGGCCTGTTGTTCGAGTTCGGCCATTCTTTCACTTGCTTTTTCTGTTCTTTCTGTTACACGGATCCTTAACCAGAGATTCAGCATTACGGTATACTTTTTTTTCAGCGCTTCAAACGCCGCACGGGCCGCATCCAGCTCGTCACAAGGGAACTGCGTCCGGATATAATCAAGCCGCATGCACATACATTGGGCCATCTCCTTATAGGAATACAATCGGATCTCGGGATTCACATATGGATCCCCCTCCAAAAGTCTTTGCATCGACTGCTGCAGATCCGCATGCGCCTTGTAACCGTAATAAGACCCAAAAGGGACCAAAGGCGACCGGGTGACAAGCTGGTAGTAAAGACCGGGGCAGCGGCCGGTCGCGTTCGCCTTCACGGTCTTGAAAAAGAGCTTTTTATCAAATTTGACCGGATGGCGCAGCTTCTTCCTGCGAAAGATCCATACGTCGTTTTTTTTGCTGCCGAAAAAAGCCCGGCTGAACGACGCAAAATCCACTTCGATCGTAACAATGGAGGCGCCGAAACAGTAGCCGCGAAGAAAAACGCTTTGCTTTTCCTCATCGTAACCGTACAACAAAATGGAATGTACAAAATGATTTTTCTGATAGTATTCAAAGGGCTCCAGCTCATAAAGATCCACGTGGAGCATTACGTACCAATCGTTGTCGATCATCTGTTTTACGCGTTGTTTCAGTTTTTCCTCTTTCATCATGCTTGGATAAAAAAACGGAGCGGGAAACTTACATATAAAGGGATTTCTGTTTTTCTGTATCATCCAGCGGTAACTATACAGTCCATCCGGTCTTTTCTTGTTTTGCGTACGGATCAAAAAGAAGGAAGAGGAAAACCAGGGTAGTACTTCCTCCTTGTCCAGGAAGGTGACCATCATCGGCGTATAAAAGCGCATGAGATATTGGATCGGCGCGTCGCCGACGGGAAGAACCTTTTTTTTCTTTTCCATTGATTTTCAACTCCTTACAGTAGTTGCCTGTGTTCCTGTGCAAACGCTTCCTGCTGATAATACTGCGCCTGCGCCTGCCAAAGCCGGAAATATTCTCCTGATCCATCGGAAAGCAGCTCCGTATGGGTCCCGGTCTGCAGGATATGTCCTCTGCGAAATACGACGATCCGGTCACAGAAGCGGCAGGAGGAAAGACGGTGCGAAATAAAAACGGCTGTTTTTCCTTTTATGATACCGTTAAAGTGTTCATAAACCTCCGCTTCGGCAATCGGGTCCAGCGCGGCGGTGGGCTCATCCAGCACCACAATTGGTCCGTCCTTATAGATCGCGCGGGCAATGGCGATTTTCTGCGCCTCGCCGCCGGAGATTTCGATCCCGTTGATATCAAAATCCTTGTAGATCGGCGTTTCCAAACCGTTATAAAAATCCCGGAGGCGCTCCCCCATTCCGGCGTCCGTCAGGCATTGTTCGGCTTTTTTCGGATCATAGTCCGTTGAGGCTGCAACGTTGAACCCCAAAGAAAAGGAGAAGAGCTTGAAATCCTGGAAGACGACGGAAAAAAGCTTCATGTATTCTCCGCGATCCAGGGCTTGGATATCCGTTCCGTTTAAGCTGATATATCCCTTCGTCGGTTTGTATAATCCGCACATCAGCTTGATCAGCGTCGTTTTGCCGCTGCCGTTCACGCCGACCACGGCAAGCGTCTCGCCGCTTCTGATTTTCAGATTTACGTCCTCAAGAACGTCGGCGTCAGTATGCGGATAGCGGAAGAAAACGTGATGAAATTCAATCTCATACGCGCCGTTTTCACTATCCGGGATCGGCGCTCCCGGCTGCTGCTGCGCCGCCGGCAGATCCAGATAATCGAAAAACAGCTGAAAATAAGTCGTGACGATGTGCAGGTTGACGATCGTTGCCACGATTTGTCCGCTGCTTTGTATCAGGTTGGAAATACAGGCGCTGTATTTATAAAAGCTGCCGATGCCGAAAGCGCCGACGTAGGTTTTTACGGCAACGAACAAATATGTGAGCGCCCGAAACAAAGCGTTGGTAACAGAGCTTGCCAAAATGATTTTTCCGTTTTTGTTCTGCATATGAATGCAAGTTTGCGTCCAACGGGAAAAAGCACGGGAGAAAGAATCGAGAATGGTCTGCTGCTGTCCGAAGATATGTACGTCCTTCAGCGCGCTGGCGTCATCCAGATATTCATTGGAATAATAGTGACTGACTTTATAAATCTGCGGCATCTCCAATGAACTGCGGTAAACGTCCATTCCGTTAACGGCAGTAATTCTGCCGATATGGATCATGGCGACCAACACAAGCGCCCCGAGGCAAAGAAGCGCCCAATCGGAATCGGCAAAACGGAGAAAACCGCTGAGCGCGGTTTGTGCATGGCAGGAAAAGATCTCGCACAGCAGCGCCACGGCGGTAAAAATGGAAAGTACTGAAGAAAACAGCGCGTTGACGTATTCAACAACGGTGTTCAGACCACCGCCGCCGCGGTTCTCGGAGATTGTTTGCCGCTCCATCCGGATCGCCGGATCCTCCATAGCCGGATAATCCAGCGAAAAGCTTTTCTGGTTCAGATACATTTCTTCCTTGAGCTGACAGAGCTTGCCGAAAACGCTGCTTTTGACGTTCAGGAACTTCTGCGCCGTGTGCAAAACGAGTTCCGCGCCGAGAAAGACGCTTACCAGAACAATCAAAGTGTTCAGCCGACGCTCCCCGGAAAATTCATCCAGTATCATCGCCGGAAGATAGATGTTCAGGTAGGTCTGCACAACGGAAAGCAAAGAAGAGAACAAAGTGCAGAACATCAGCCCGGGCGCAAAGGACCGGACAAGACGAAGCGCGCGCAAGATCAGCCTGCCGTCTTTTTTAACGACGGAAAACCGGGAATTTCGTTCAGACATCGGCCGGCACCTCCTGCTCATAATACTTGCTTTGGATCCGGAACATTTCGGCGTATTTCCCCTGCCGTTCCATCAGTTGTTCGTGCGTGCCGGTTTCCGCGACCTTTGCGCCGTCAAGAAAAATAATGCGGTCGCAAAAACGTGTGGAGGATAAACGATGTGAAATAAAGACCGTCGTTTTTCCGGCGGACAGCTGATCGTACTGCATATAAAGTTGGTGCTCCGACAGCGGATCAAGCGCAGCTGTCGGTTCATCCAGGATCAGAACAGGCGCGTCTTTGTAAAGCGCACGGGCGAGAAACAGTTTCTGCCGCTCGCCGCCCGACAGCTCCGTTCCGTTTTCATAGAGGCTTTTCCCGAGCAGGGTGTCAACGCCGTTTTCCAGCGTCTTCAGTTTATCTTCCAGCCCCGCAAAACGAATGCAGTTTTCCAGTTTCTGCAGATCGGTTTGTTCACGGGACTGCCCGGAAATGTTTTCAAGTATGGACAGAGGCATGACTCTGGCGTCCTGAAAAACGGCGGAAACGACCTGATAGTATTCGTCCCTGTTAAAATCGGCAATGTCAGTGCCGTTGAGCAGGATCCTCCCCTCGGTCGGACTGTACAGGCCGCAAAGAATTTTCACCAGCGTCGTTTTGCCGGCGCCGTTAACGCCGACAAGCGCCACGTGTTCGCCCGGGGCAATGCGAAGCGAGACGTCGTCCAGCGTTTTGGTTTCGCTGCCGGGGTAAACAAAGCTGACGTGATCGACCGTTATTTCATACGGCGTCTGCGTGGGCAGCGGTTTTCCGCCCGCCTGCCGCGTACTGTTTTCAAGATCCATAAATTCCCGGAAATTTCTGATCCGCAGATTGCAATCAAAAAAGCTGCTGATACTTTTTGCAAGCTCGCCCACCCATTCGCCGAAGCTGACCATGGAGACAAGATAAAGCGTGATCTCCGCGCCGGAAAGCGTATCGGCTTTGACGATCCGGTAAATCAGATATGCATAAGCACCGACCCGGATCAGCAGAGAAAACACGACGCTCACCAGATCGGTCACCTTATAGAGAATGTCGACCTTTCTTTCCTGCGCGGCCTTCTGGGAAATGAAGGTTTCCTCCAGATATCGCAGGCAGTCTCTCATGCTGTAAAGCCGGACGTCCTTCGCGATCTGAAAATCCCGGGCGTTTTTGGCAATATAGGCAAGCTTCCTGTCCGTTTCCGCCCGTTGGTTGCGCATGGCGTTGACCAGCACACCGCCCAGAAGCATGGCGGACATACCCAAAAGCTGGACAAGTATGATCGCCAGGATCAGCCACGGGCTCAGTCGCCCGATAATAACGCTGAAGCTGCCGAACCCCATCAGCGCGGTCAGCGTTTGAAAGAACGCATCCAGAAAAACGTAGATCCCGTTGCTGTCCAGCGCGTTTTTCGCTTTTTGATAGAACAGCCGTCCGACAGGACCTTCCAAAAGCTCATAGTCCAAAGTCATCAGCTTTTCAACGAGCAGAATCTGAAAACGCTCGTGGTTCTGCATCTGTTTTACCGCCGCGGCTTTTCTGAAAAGATAGCTCAGAAAACTGACCAGCAGCAACAATGCCGAAAAGACGGCGACAGTCAGGAGCAGAAAAGAAAACCCCATTTGCTGCTCGATTACGTAATACACCGCAGGCGCAAACGTGGTGCCGGCCAGACTGCCGATCACGGTTACCGGTGAGTTAAAAAGCATAAACAGAACAGAGCTTTTATCCCAGCCGGCCATGCGTTTTATGACGTATACCAGATTTCCGAAAATAAAATATTTTTTTCTTTTTGTCGGTTCCAACGGTTGATACTCCTTGGATCGTTTCTAAAGAAACGAATTACTGATTCAATGCGCCGTCGATCATGTTCACAAAATCGGAAAAGCTCTGCAGACCTTCGCCCGAATAATAATCCTCGTCGATTTGAATGGAAAATTCCTCTTCAATGCTCACCAACAGCTTTACAAATTGCAGGGAATTGATCTCCAACGGATCTTCCCGCTCGTCTTCGTCAACAAAAATACCGTTTTTTTCAAAAATTTTCTGAAGTTTTTCCGCAGTATTCATTTTTTTACCTCTTTACTATATTTTTTTATATCTGCCGTTTTTGTACAAACGGATGATCTCTTTTTCCAGATGTGCCGTACCGGCTGTTTTGTCAAGCATACACCTCGGCCGGCCTGTTCGGAAAGCCTGGTTCGGACAGGTAACCATAGTACAATAGGGCATCCATGCACAGTCCCCGCATTGTTCCTCCGGAACGGGAAGCTGCATATATGCGGCCAGTTTCGCATCATCAAATACGACGCTGCCGTTTTTGGCAATATAGCCGCATTCGTTGACAAAGAAAAGCTGATCCGAATCTTTCTTATCTGTATTAAAAGACAGATTGGTACATTTGTGAACGGTCAGATCCGGCGCCACCGCAAAGCCGTAATACCGCCCCGCATGGCAGCGTCTTTCATGTAACGGGCGCAGCATAAAATCGCTGTTGTCCATTTCCCCCTCCGAGGGCAGATACTTTTCCTTTTCCTCCGGAAGGAGACCTGTTTGATCATCGATCAGATGCATTTGTCTGACGTCTTCTCCGCCCCAGTCTGCAATCTGGTTCGCCGAAAACCGGAAGCGGGGATCGTTTTCAAAAAGCCGCTGCATTTCCGCCCGGAATGCAGGATATTCCGAAATCGTATCCTGATCCAGATTGGTTCGGACGGCGACGGAAAAAAGTGAGTTCCCCGCATGCCGATGGATCTCCAGAAGATTTTGAATGATGCGGTCGTACGTTTCCCCTCCGCCGGTCAGCGGACGGTACCGGTTGTGGATATGCGCCGGGCCGTCGATCGTGATCTGATAGAATAAAACGCCGGTTTTTGTCAGTGCAAGGAACGTATCCAGATCCAGCAGATATCCGTTCGTTATGATGTTTGCATACAAGGGAACGCCCGCTTTTTCGCAGGCATCCTGCGCCGCCTGCATAATGGAGATCACCCTGTCTTTTTCGAGCAGTGGTTCTCCGCCGAACCAGTCGATTTTCACGCTTTTGAATTTCCGCACGTTGCGCTTGAAAAAACGGCAGATTCTTTTTTCCCCCTCATCTGTCAGGCTTTCGTTTTTGTGGTCCTCAAAGCAGTAAACACAGCGAAAATTACAGCCGCGTGCCGGCAGAATGGACACAAAAAGATCGTTGCTGAAAACAGCCTTGTTCAGCAGAAACAACGCCGTCTTTTTCTGATCCTCCTGCGCGGGACAAAGAAGCTTTGCCTGCAGCGCGCGAGCTTTAAGATCCGCATCCAGCGGACAGCTCTGCGTGTCTTCCTTTTGCTTCAGAAAGTCAAACAGCGTGCGGTCAACCTCCCAGAGCGCCGGATACAGAGTATTATAGACCAAACAGGTTCCTTCGTTTTCGACAAGAAAATTGTACTTTGAACCGACAAGAACAGTATCCTGCATATCCCATTACTCCTCCACAAAAAAATCTGTTAAATGATCCACCAGCTTTTCAAGCTCCGCTTCATCGCCCGAAACAAAGCAGGGAATCCCGATCTGTGAACTGTAATACTCTTTTCTGGCGTATGCTTCATCAGACGAAAGCATAATCGTCTCGCTTGCCGCGGCCGTCCATTCCCGCTCATAGCTTTTCGGAAAGAGAGAAAGCGCGACGACCCTGGAATTAAGGTAGGAATTCAAAAAGCCGACGGTACGCCGCACATAGTCGATCTCATCATACGCATTGATACACAAAATCACGGCGTCCGGATTGGTGCCGACAAAAAAGGCATACTGTGCAGTCGGGATCTGATTCATCCGGAACAGATTGTACGGAACGGTCTGCGACTGCGAACCGGTAATGATAATATCGTAGCCCTTGCGATCAATTTGATGCATATACTGGTTCAGCAAAAGAACGGAGTCCGTATCGGATACATGCACACCGTTATAACCGAAGGGAAAAACCAGATCCGCGCCAAAGAGCAGCGCTGTCGGTTCCGTACCCAAAAAGCCGACTTTATAACCGATTTCCGTCATTTTTCTCCGGATCGCAAGCTGCAGGGAATATTTCCCCTGTTTCGGCGAGGTACCGAAAACCCCGACCACAGGCGTTGCGATCCCGAATAACTTATCGAGGAACCGACAGGATATCTCGGATTTGTCAGCCTTCGGATAAAACGCGAAATTTCCGTTCCGGCGAATTTTTTCCGTCAAATCCGGGTAGTTGGTAAGCGGATCAAAAGCGTATACATTTTTTTTGAATTCCACACATTTTTCGAGCATTGCGCGCAAAAAATCTGTTTCAAAAGCTGAGGAGATCTCATCCAGATGCCCTAAAATAAGCGTATCGAAATCATCCGTCCACTCAATCTTTTTATAGGATTGAACCGTACGCCCGGAGTTACCGAAATGCATTATTTCGCTGCATGTTTTCCCAACATTGCGCATTTGCGGCAGATCGTAAATATCGGCAAGAGAAAAAACCAGCTGATCTTCATATAAAGAAAGCGTCTGAATTTCTTTGTTGAACGGAAAGGCGATCGCCTTATGAATGCGCAGCGCCTGATTTTGCGGGTGATAATCGGTGTTGTTCACACGATAGCGCCGTCGTGCGTTTTGATTGAGTTCGTGCAGAATATCTTTCGGCGCCACGCCTGCTTCCAGCATCTTGGCGGCAATTGAGGAAATATACGGGGCCGCAAAACTGGCGCCTGCTACCGCTTTATAACTGCCGTCGCGCCAGGGTAAGCGCTGCAGCGCGCCGACCCCCTGAATATTGACGGCACTGTCTTCAAGAAAAATATAGTCCTCGCCTGCCAGGCACAAGGTTGACCAGTCTACGCCGATCACATTGTCAAAAGCGGCAGGGTATGATACGGCGCCTTCGTTGTCAAAGGCTGCCACAATCACCGTCCCTGCGTCGGTAATCTGCCGGCAGATTCGGAATAATCCGTCCATATCGTCGCAGACAACAACGCTGCAGCTTAAATGGATAATATCAAAATGCCGTTCGGCAGTCAACTGCGTCAGCGCATCGATCAACGCCTCGCTGGAAGCGCCTCCGGTGGCGTCGAACAGCTTATAACAATACAGCTGTGCATCCGGCGCCATGCGTGCCAGTATGGACGCTACCGCTGTACCGTGTCCGATTTCATCATTGCAGTCGTTCACGGCAACAACGGAACAGTTTCGGAATTCACGGCGGCTCAAATCAATACCGCTGTCAAGCACTGCAATGGAAATACCTTTGCCCGTTTTGTTTTTCCAGTCCATCTTCCTCATCCTTTTTAATCGATAAGAAATAAGCCTTTTTTTTGAATACTTTTTCTATTTTCTATTTAATATTAACATATCCGCTCTTCAAACTCAAGTATCGAATTCGTTTTTTTTATACGTTGCCGCATTATTCAAAAAAATACGGAGAAACCGGTTGCGCAACACCGAAAAAACTGCATAAAATATGAGTAAAGGAACGTGTAAAAACAGACAACCTGCCGTTTTTCTATTTACCTACCTGTTTTTCGGTAAATCCTGTTGACAAGGGGAAAACCTTGTGCTATCATTACACTAACCTCCCATAAAAGGGGGTAATTGCACGAAACAGACACAAAGGAGTTCTATCAATTTGAAAACGATATACGCCGACAACGCGGCGACCACAAAAATGAGCAAAACGGCGCTGGAGGCCATGATGCCCTACTTTACGGAGATCTACGGCAACCCTTCCAGCCTGCACACGCCGGGCCAGGAGGCCGCGGAAGCGCTCTGGCAGGCAAGGGAGGATATTGCCGCCTGCATCGGCGCCGAAGCGCGGGAGATCACCTTTACCTCCGGCGGCAGCGAAGCGGACAATCAGGCGATCATCTCCGCGGCAAGAAGCGGCGCGAGAAAAAATAAAAAACACATCATTTCCACCGCAGTAGAGCACCACGCGGTGCTGCACACCCTGCGCAGGCTGGAAAAAGAGGGCTTTGCAGTTACGCTGCTGGACGTTCAGCCGGACGGCAGCGTCACGCCCGAGCAGGTCAAAGCGGCGATAAGGCCGGACACCTGCCTTGTGACGGTGATGTTTGCAAACAACGAGATCGGTACCGTTAACCCCATCAGGGAGATCGGCGCCGTCTGCCGGGAGGCAAAGGTGCTTTTCCATACGGACGCCGTGCAGGCTGTGGGACATCTGCCGATCAACGTGGGCGAAATGAATATCGATATGCTCTCCGCCTCCGCGCATAAGTTCCACGGTCCCAAGGGCACGGGCTTTTTGTATGCAAAACGCGGTGTGGTGCTCACAAACGTCATCGACGGCGGCGCGCAGGAGCGCGGCAAACGCGCGGGCACGGAGAATATTCCCGCCATCATGGGCATGGCTGCGGCGCTGAAAGAAGCCTGCGCGAACATGGAAGAAAACACCGCAAAAATGATCGCGGTACGCGACAGACTGATCGCGGGGCTCTCCGAAATCCCGAAAAGCGTGTTAAACGGCAGCCGAGATCACAGACTGCCCGGCAACGTAAATTTCTGCTTTGAGGGCATCGAGGGCGAGTCCATTTTGCTGCTGCTGGACGACAAGGGCGTGTGCGCCTCCTCCGGCTCCGCATGCACCTCCGGCTCGCTGGACCCCAGCCACGTGCTGCTGGCTATCGGCCGCCCGCACGAGATCGCGCACGGTTCTCTGCGGCTGTCCGTGGACGAGAGCGTCACGCTTGAAGACGCAGATTATATTATAAATGCAGTAAAACAGACAGTTGAATATCTCCGGAATATGTCGCCGGTATGGCGGGACCTTATTTCCGGCAAAAAGGAATTTACGATCAAGGACTGATCTCAGGGAGGAAAGACCATGGCATTATACAGTGAAAAAGTGATGGACCATTTCCGCAACCCGCGCAATGTGGGCGTGATCGAAAATGCGGACGCCGTAGGCGAAGTCGGCAACGCGAAATGCGGCGACATCATGAAGATCTATCTGAAAATAGATAACGACGTCATTACGGACGTCAAATTTGAGACCTTCGGCTGCGGCAGCGCGATCGCGAGCGCTTCCATGGCGACGGAGCTGATCAAGGGAAAACCCTTAAGCGAGGCGCTCGCGCTTACCAACAAAGCGGTAGTCGAGGCGCTGGACGGCCTGCCCGCCCACAAGGTTCACTGCTCCGTGCTGGCGGAGGAGGTCATTAAAAAGGCGCTGCAGGACTATTATGAGCGCAACGGCATCGAATACGACCGGACGCAGTTTCCGGACTGCGACAGCTGCGAGCACTGCTCCATCTGACGACAAGAGAGTAAGCCATGACAACAAGAGAGGTCCAGGACGCGATCGTCCGGCTCAGAAAAGAGAATAACGTCTGCGTGCTGGCGCATGCCTACATGCGCCGCGAGCTCTGCGAAACGGCGGATTACGTCGGCGACAGCTTCGGTTTAAGCCAACAGGCCGCAGCCTCCGACGCGGAAACCGTGATCATGTGCGGCGTGCGGTTTATGGCGGAAACGGTCAAGATCCTTGCGCCGGACAAAAAAGTGATCCTGGCAAATCCGGACGCAGGCTGCCCCATGGCGGACCAGATCGACCGCGAGATGCTCACGCAGTTAAAGCAGAGCTACCCGGGGTACACGACGGTAGCTTATATCAACACTGCAGCTGAGACCAAAACCGTCTGCGACGTGTGCGTGACCTCGTCCGCCGCCGTAAAGATCATCCGCAATATCCCAAACGATAAGATCCTGTTCGTACCGGACTGCAATTTAGGCGATTACGTCGCAAAGCAGGTCCCCGAAAAGGAATTCGCCTTTATGCGCGGCGGCTGTCCCACGCATCTGCGCATCACGCCCGCGGACGTCGCGGCAGCAAAAGAAAAACACCCGGACGCGCTGTTTTTGGTCCACCCGGAGTGCAATCCGAAGGTCACCGCCATGGCGGATTATGTCGGCAGCACCACGGGGATCATGGATCATGCGATGAACAGCAACAAAAAAGAATTCCTGATCGGCACGGAAAACAGCATCGTGCAGCATCTGCAGTTCTCCTGCCCGGACAAGCGTTTTTACGCAGTCTCCAAGGACTGCGTCTGCCACAATATGCATTCGACCACACTGATGGATCTGTATTACGCGCTGAAGGGCGACGGCGGCGAGGAGATCACCCTTCCCGCCGACATTTTACGGGATGCCAGACACTGCATTGACGAAATGCTGAGGTTGGGCCGATGAGCCGGGCGCTGATCGCCATGTCGGGCGGCGTTGACTCGGCCGTGGCGGCGCTGCTGACAAAAAACGCGGGCTATGACTGCGTCGGCTGCACCATGCGGCTGCATGACAACGCAGACGAAGAAACGCTGCGGGAAGGCACGTGCTGTTCCCTGCGGGACGTTGAGGACGCCAAAAGCGTTGCCGTAAAACTGGGAATGCCCTATTACGTTTTTAATTTTGCGGAGGACTTTGAAGAGAAGATCATCCGGAAATTCATCGCCGCCTACGAGTGCGGCCGCACGCCGAACCCCTGCATCGACTGCAACCGCTACATGAAGTTCGAAAAGCTTTATGAGCGCGCACAGCTTTTGCACTGCGATTATGTGGTCACCGGCCACTACGCGCGCATCGAAAAAGAAAACGGACGCTGGCTCCTAAAAAAAGGCCTGGATGAAAACAAGGACCAGAGCTACGTGCTGTACAGCATGACGCAGGGGCAGCTTGCGCATACGCTGTTTCCGTTGGGAAGCTTAACAAAAGACACTACGCGCGCCCTTGCGCGGGAAAACGGCTTTATCAACGCATCTAAGCCGGACAGCCAGGATATCTGCTTTGTGCCGGACGGCGACTATGCCGCGGTCATTGAGCGCTATACGGGCAAAAAAGCCGAACCGGGTAATTTTATTGACCGGGAAGGACATATCCTCGGCAAACACAAGGGCATTATCCACTATACGATCGGCCAGCGCCGCGGTCTGGGTATCCCGGCCGAAAGATCCTACTACGTTACGGCCATCGATCCCGTAAACAACACGGTCACGCTCTCCTTCGGCGAAGGACTGTTCACCGATACGGTGACCGTCGGGGATATTAACCTTATCGCCATGGAAAAAATCGACGCGCCGCTGCGCTGTACGGCAAAGATCCGCTACCGCCACCCGGCGCAGCCCGCCACCGTCATACAGACGGATGATAACGCCCTGCAAATCAAATTTGACGCTCCCCAGCGCGCCGTCACCAAGGGACAGGCCGCGGTTTTATACCTCGGCGACACGGTGCTCGGCGGCGGAACGATCAAATAATGAAAAATGTTAATTTTTAATTATTCATTTAAAACCGGGGACGGGTAGAGCCCGTCCACAACTAACAGCTAACTGCTAAATCATGCGGACGCTTTGCGTCTGCCAAAGGACGTGTTAACATGATGATCTCAACAAGAGGCCGCTATGCGCTGCGCGTGCTGGTGGATCTGGCGGAGCACTCCAACGGCGCGTATATCCCCATGAAGGACGTCGCCGAGCGGCAGGATATCTCGCTGAAATACATTGAAAAAATCATGCCGGTGCTCACGGCGAACGATCTGGTGGAGGGCATGCACGGCAAAGGCGGCGGCTATAAGCTGAACCGCGCGCCGGAGGATTACAGGGTGGGCGACGTTTTACGCCTGACGGAGGGCAGCCTTGCGCCGGTAAAATGCCTGGAGGAAAACGCCGGCGTGTGTGAACGCTGCATCGAGTGCCGGACGCTGCCCATGTGGGAAAAATTCTTTGACGTGATCAACGGCTATCTGGACTCCGTGACCATCGCGGATCTGATGCGGCAGAACAACGCAGGCAACGATTACGTGATCTGAGTCAGGACAAACAATGAGGCAAAGGAAAATATTTGAGAACGGGGCTGTCGCATTCAGCGCAGACCAAAAAGAAAAGAAAAGAAAAACGAAGCGGCACAAGGATTTTGTCTTGTGTCGCTTCCATTTTTCGGGATCCGGAAAATATTCTCTTACCGTTTATTTATATCCTTTTTCAGACTTCTTTTCGCCCTCGACGTACCCATGTTCGTCTGTCGGGCGAAGAAAACGCCTTGTTGCAACGAAATGCAACAACCCCGTTTTTTACGTTGATGAACCGAGAAAAACCTTCGATCCGGAACTGAAAACGCGGCGCCGGAAAATCCCGTTTTCGCCGAATAACACAGAATTCAAAACTTTCCGCCTCCGCCGCCGTGACTGCGGCCGGAAGAGGATGTATGCGACCCCCGCGAAGAATACGAAGAACGGGATGAAGAGGAGGAAGAGGAGGAAGAGGAAGTGCTTTTCTGTACGCGGCGGGTACGCGTGACCTCCGAACGGAGAAAAGCGTCGCTTCGCTTGAAAACATACGCGGCGCATAGCGTTTTGCTTTGACGTGTTTTTTCAGCGTATCCATTGCCTGTTGCTTTGTCACCTGAAACGGGATCACGACATCCGGACGCAATAGCCCGCTTAAGCGGTCGGACAGCGCCACCGGGTTCCCGCAAAACGGACAGGCCGTCGCCGCAGTCGTCTCATCGCTGAGGATCTCGCCGACGCAGGACTTGCACACATACGTTTTTATCCCCTGCGCGCGCGTCCGCCCAAAGCCGCTCGTTTTGTTCCGTCGGCTTTTCCGTTTTCAGCTTCTTCTCCCCGAACGCTGCCGGATCAAAGGTGCTGTCGCAGAACGGGCACTTCATTTTCTGCGATCCGGCGTCAAACTCCAACTTCCCGTCGCAGTTCGGGCATTTGAATTCCTGCAGATCCGCCATCACGGTTCCTCCTTTTATGCCGATGTATTTCCTTTCAATATAAGCCACTTTTCCTTTTGTGTAAAGCCCCTGTTTTGCACTTTCCGGAAAACACTGTTTTGCACTTTCCGGAAAACGACGGCCGCTTATGAAAAGAGGCAGGGCGTAAAACCGTCCTGCCAAACTGTTTATTTTTTTCAACACAATGATTTTCGCTTACAGATCTCCGGAGTCGTATTCCGCCTCGTTGAGCAGAATATCCAGATTGCCGTTGCGCAGGCGCAGCGCGTCGAGAAACGCCTTTTCATCCGCCCCCGGTTTTAAGGTGACGTTGTAGCGGAGCTTGAACATGCTGCCCATGTTGGTCGTTTTGACGCTCACGCGACGGTTGGACACGGTATATTCACCGAACACGTCGTCAAATACGCCCGTATAGTTTAAGTCCTCCGGGATCGTGATGCGCAGCGTCTTTTCGGCACTGCTCCCTTTTTCCTCGCCGAATTTTACAAGCGTGTAGAGAACGAACGCGGCGCCCATGATTCCCGTAAAAAGTGCGGCGTAGGCAAGGTAGCCCATACCGGCGATCAGGCCGGCGCCCATGGCCATGAAGACCGCGACGATCTCCTTTGCGCTGCCGGCGGCGGAGCGGAAACGCACGAGGCTGAACGCGCCTGCAACGGCCACGCCGGCGCCGATGTTGCCGTTGACCAGCATGATCACCACGCACACAGCGGCGGGCAGCAGCGCAACGGCGACGGAAAAGCTTTTGGTAAGCTTGTTTTTATACCGGAAGCACAAGGCCAGCACCAGGCCGAGCGCAAGGGACACGCCGAGGCAAAGAAGAAAGTCCGTAACGGAAATCACACTCTGGTATTCGGTATCAAATAAACCGTTAAAAAGATCGTTAAGCATATTTTTTTCCTCCGTTTCGTTGTTGATACAATGTTTTTTCGTAGGCGGCGCCCACCTTGGAAAAGCTTGTTTTACGGATCCCGTTTTCGCTGAGCAGCCGCACAAACCACATAGGCAGCGCCCCGGGCGCCTTGGCCTCCAAAAGCACGTGTCCCTCCGGCAGCAACGCTTCGCCGTAGGAGCCTGACAGCAGGCTCAAGTCCTCTGTGCGAAAGCGGATGTTTTTATCAAAGGTCAGCCGCAGGCCCGCTTCGTCTGCAAAAAAGGAATCCCGTTCATAAGCGATCAGCGTGGACGGCGCAATATTTTTATAAAACCTTACAAAGCGGTCGATCTCTTTTTCGATCTGGGTGGAAAAGCGGTGCTTCTCCCCGCTCAGCCACCGTTCGGCGTCCGTTAAGTTCAGGCCGGTCCTTCTTTTATACACAATGCCCTCGTACTTTTTCTTGATCTCGGCGTAGGCGGTGGATTGTTCCGTTACGTCGCCATAGGCGCGCAGCCGCAGCTTTTCCTTATAGACCGGGCTTTCCATGGATCTTCCCGTCAGCAGATGATCGGGCGTATCGTAATAGATACTGGTAATGGTCGAGGAGGGGTATTCGTCCGGCCGGCAGCGTTTTTTGACCTGCGAGAGGACTTTATAGTATTGCGTGGGGGAAAGAATGAATTTCATTTCGGTACGTTCAAAATTTGCCTGATAAGTCATGGTATTTCGCCTCCTGTGATTCCAAGTATACAGGGGCTACTTTAACCGAACTTTAAGTTCCGAAAAAAAGATTTTTCTTTTTTCCTTCGTTGTTGACCATTTCATTTTCCTGTGTTAAAATAACGGCGGAGATGATGGATATGGAACAGTTGAAAATGTATTTTATTCCCGGCACGCCCGTAAAGGAAACGCCCCTGCCGGCAGGCTATTCTTTTTCGCACCTTGATCCGCAAAAAGACATGAAAGCGTGGTGCGACTGTCTGCGCAACGGCGATCTGTTAAACGGGCGGACAGACGAACAGGCCTATAACGAGGATATACCGGGCATTCCGGATATCGATCCCGCAAGAGACGTTTTCTTTTTAGATCACAACGGGGAGCATATCGGCACCGTCACGGCGTTTGTTTATCAAAAAACCAATATCGGCGACGTGCACATGGTTGGGATCCGGGAGGATCACCGCGGAAAGGGACTTGCAAAACACTTAAATGAGATCGCGGTCAAAACGCTGCTGGCCCGCAACGTCCGTTTTATTTCCCTGACGACGGACGAAAAGCGGAAAACGGCGATCCGCAGCTACCTTGCGGCGGGTTTTCTGCCGGTGGAGTACGATTACCGGATGCAGACCCGCTGGGAGCAGGTATTAAAGGATCTGAAGATCGACAGCGTGCAGATGCTCTACGAGGACGGCACGCCATATAAAATGATATATAAAAATAATCATGAATCGCGGGTACGCATCGGCGTGCTGGGTGCGGGGCGCGGGCAGACCATTATGGAATACTGCCGCAAAAGCGACAACGCCGTTTTAACGGCGGTCTGCGACAAGGACCCGCGCTGCCTGAAGAACGCAAAAGAACGCTTCGGCGAAGACGTTGCTTACTACGACGATTTCGACCGTTTTCTGGAGCATGATATGGACCTTGTGGTGCTGGCAAACTATGCCAACGCCCACGCGCCGCTGGCGATCAAATCGCTGAACGCGGGCAAAAACGTGTTCAGCGAACTGCTGCCCGTACAGACCATGGCCGAGGCCGTGGAACTCGTGGAGGCCGTGGAGCGCAGCGGAAAACTTTACATCTACGGCGAAAACTGCTGCTTTATGCCCGCCGCGAGAAAGATGCGCAAGCTGTTCAAAAGCGGCAAAATGGGCGCGTTCCAATACGGCGAGGGCGAATATATGCACAACTGCGAAAACGACTGGCACCACCACAGCCATTCCGATCCGGACCACTGGCGCAACACGATGTCCGCGTTTTACTACTGCACGCACTCCACGGGCCCGATCATCCATGCCGCCGGCCTGCGGCCGGTCAGCGTGACGGGCTTTGAGGCGCCGTTCAACAAAAAAATGTACCGCATGGGCGCCAAAGCCGGCCCCTTCGGCATGGAGATCATCACACTGGAAAACGGCGCACTCATCAAAAGCCTGCACGGCGTGGGCAGCGTGAAATATTCGCTCTGGTACGCCTGTCAGGGCGATATGGGCGTTTTGGAAAGCGAACGCAACGTCGCCGGAAAAGACGGCGTACAGAAGCTTTATATGAACTGCGACAAGGTGGAGGGCTCCGACGACGGCGCTTTTACGGATACCGACACTTCGGACGGCCTTTCAGATTTGGCGGAGGGCTTCGATCACGGCGGCGCGGACTACTATCTGCTTTACAATACCTGCGAGGCCGTCAAGGGCAATAAACAGGCCGAGATCATCGACGTGTACGAGGCGCTGGATATGTTCCTGCCCGGCATGTTCGCCTACTTTTCCGTGCTGGACGGCAACCGCCCGCAGGCGATCCCGGACTTAAGAGATCCGGCCGAACGCGAAAAATGGCGCAGCGACACCCGCTGCACCGACCCCGCCGTCGCGGGCGATCAGCTGCTTCCCAGCTACTCCAAGGGCAACCCCGACATTCCGCAGAGCATCTACGACGGCTTAAAGGCAAAACTGGATGCCGACCTGCAGAGAAAGTCCTGATTTTCCACCTTATGCTAAGACGGGGCTGTTGCATTTAGATGCAACAAGGCGTTTTCTTTGCCCGACAGGCGTACATGGGTACGTCGAGGGTGAAAAAACGTCTGGAAAAGAATATAAATAACCAGTAAGAGAACATTTATATTCCGGATCCAGAAAAATGGAAGCGACACAAGACAAAACTCTTGTGCCGCTTCGTTTTTCTTTTCTTTTTGGTCTGCGCTAAATGCGACGGCCCCGTCTTAGCATATTTGCATATAATATCGACTTATCCCATTGTTGCAAAAAAATGCAGTACTTCATACAAAAGAAAGCCGAATCCGCCTCCCATAAAGATAAACATAAGACCAAAAATAAGACATATGATTATGTGAAAAACGGCGTCTTCATCTTTTCTTTTTAATGACAGCGGAATCTGAACAAGTACAAGAACTGCAAGGGCAAGGAAAGGCCAAACAAACGAAGATACAAATAAAAAATCCGCAATAAGATATTGATATCTGTGAGGAAGTATATTAGACAGAATATCTCTTATAACACCTGTAGTATTTTCCAGGTTGTAAGCGCCTGCAAAAAACAGCTCCGGCAGCAAAACCAAAGCAATTGCGGAAAAGATTTTTTTTATCCGTTTGCTTGCGACGTCCGGCGCAGACGCTGTTTCCGCCATTACGGCAGTATTATGGGTCACCATTTTTATACCCTCTTGTTTTTTATTGCGGGCTCTCCCGCCCGCCGCATCTTCAGCATAACACGCTTTCTCGAAAAAAATACACGAATGTCAATTTTGGACTCCTTTTTGTAATTTTTGTGTAAAAAGACCGCATAAAAGAAAGAGGAAAAAACAAAACCGGAAAGCGCTGCCTTTTCCTTTTTTTTCGCCGTTTTTCACAAAAAAAACGCTTTATTCTTATCCATAAAATCCCTTGACAAAAAAGGAATTTTTTGCTATTTTGATAGAAGAGATCGTCCGGGAAAAAACGGCAAAAAAGTTTTGAACATGCCCGCGCTGTTTTATCCGAAAACGTACAAAACAGGGATTTTACGTCGTTTGACGTGAAAATACAAAAACACACCGAAAGGAAGAATTCTACATGAAGAAACTCGTTGCAATCCTGCTCGTTCTGAGCCTGGTATTCGCCTTTGCCGCATGCACCGGCAAACAGGGCAACGAAGAAACCGATCCCGCAGGGACCGCTACGCCTGCCGCCGACGGCGGTAAGGTCTATTACCTGAACTTCAAACCCGAAGCCGACCAGGCCTGGCAGGATCTTGCCAAGACCTACACCGAGCTCACGGGCGTGGAAGTGAAAGTCGTGACCGCCGCTTCCGGCGAGTATGACAACACGCTGACCGCTGAGATGGACAAGGACGCCGCGCCGACCATGTTCCAGATCGGCAACCAGGGCGCTGTGGAGACCTGGGGCGAATATGCACTGGATCTGACCGGCTCCGATTTCGCCAACGAACTGACCACCAACGACTTTAACCTTTACGACGACGAAGGCAGACTTGTCAGCGTCGGTTATTGCTACGAGGCGTTCGGCATCATCGTCAACAAGGCGCTTCTGGAAGAAGCCGGCCATACGCTTGACGAGATCAAGGACTTTGACACGCTGAAGGCTGTTGCGGACGACATCCACGCGAGAGCCGAAGAGCTGGGCTTTGACGCTTTCACGAGCGCCGGCCTTGACGGTTCCTCCTCCTGGAGATTCTCCGGCCACCTGATCAACATGCCGCTTTACTATGAGTTCCGTGACGACGGCGTGAAGGAGCAGCCCGCGGAGATCAAGGGCACCTATATGGACAACTATAAGGCCATTTGGGATCTGTACATCACGGATGCCGCCACCACGGGCGCCGCGCTTGCGACCGCCACCGGCGACCAGGCCGAGGCTGAATTCGGCGAGGGCAAAGCCGTGTTCTATCAGAACGGCACCTGGGAGTATGCGAACCTGACCGCTGCGGACAAATTCGCAATGGATCCCGCCAACCTGACCATGATCCCGATTTACTGCGGCGTGGAAGGCGAAGACAAAGCCGGTCTCTGCTGCGGCACCGAGAACTGCTGGGCCGTAAACGCCAACGCCAAGCAGGAAGACATTGACGCGACGCTTGCGTTCTTAAAGTGGGTCGTCACCTCCGACGAAGGCACCACCATGATGGCGGAGCAGTTCGGCCCCTGCCCGTTCAAGAGCGCGAAGACTCCCGAAAACGTATTCTTTGCCGCTGCGAACGACTACACCGCCGCCGGCAACTACGTTGTGACATGGGCCTTCAACTGGGAGCCCGCTGTGGACGATTACAGAGCCGCGATCGTTGACGCCATGACCAAGTACACGGCCGGTCAGGGTGACTGGGACGCCGTCGTAGCCGCCGCCGTTGACGGCTGGGCGACCCTGTATGCGAAGGATCACGCCGCTTAATTAAAAGCTTTAACCACTCTTTCGGTGGGAACGGGCGCTTCCCGTTCCCACCGTTTTTTCAATCTCTTCACGGATTATAAGAAAGGAACGTACGCCATGACTTCCAAAAAAATGTTGCCCGTGCGGATCGTTTTGTATGTGTGCGGCGGCTGTCTGCTGCTGATCGGCCTGCTTGCAGCGCTTAACATTTACAGCCGCATGCCGCTTACCGGCGCATTGCAGACGTGGGCATTGAAGCTGGAGGGTGCGGGCTCCTGGTGGCGCGCCGCGGTGATGCTCGCGGGGCTTACCATGATCGCCGTCGGGCTGAACGACGTGGACTCCAAAAACACCGGCGGCAACGCGCTGAACTCCAAACTCGTGCGCCGCCCCATCAAACGGATGTTCCCGCTGTTTTTATTACCCACCTTTGCCGCCTTCTGCATCGGTTTTTTGTATCCCTTTGTAAAAGGGCTCTTCCTCTCGTTTACCAAATTCAAAATCACACGCGACTGGGAATGGTCCGGCCTTGCGAACTACAAATCCATCTTTTCGGACGCGGGCTTTACCCACGCGTTCTGGTATACGGCGGCATTCACCCTTGTATCGCTGATCGTTATCAACGTGTTCGCCTTTGCCGTCGCCTACGCCCTCACGCGCGGCATGCGTGGCTCCAACGTCTTCCGCACCGTGTTCTTTATGCCGAACCTGATCGGCGGCATCGTGCTGGGCTACATCTGGTCCACCATTTTCGAGGGTATCCTGATCCATTACGACACGTCCCTTGTGCTCGAATCCAAATTCGGCTTCTGGGGCCTGATCATTTTAATGGCGTGGCAGCAGATCGGCTACATGATGATCATCTACATCGCCGGCATCCAGGCGGTGCCCGAGGACATCATCGAGGCCGCCAAGATCGACGGCGCCTCCGCGTGGAAAACGCTGTGGCACGTCACGATCCCGAACGTAATGCCCTCCATTACGATCTGCACGTTTTTAACGCTGACCAATTCCTTCAAGCTCTTTGACCAGAACATCGCCCTCACCGGCGGCCGGCCGTTTGACGGCGATATCCACACCACCGAAATGCTGGCGCTGAACATCTACCGCGCGCTTTATGAAACGAAGACCTCCCGCGGTCCCGGACAGGCCAAGGCTGTCGTGTTCTTCATCCTTGTCGCCACCATCTCCATCATCCAGCTTTCGGCAACCCGTAAAAAGGAGGTACAGCAGTAATGAATTCCTCTCTGCTTAAAAGACAGCGCCGGTCAAAAGCGCTTTTGACCGTATCGTTCTCGATCCTTTCGGTCGTTTACCTGCTGCCGATCGCGATCGTACTGATCAACTCCTTTAAATCCAACGCATCCATCAACACCAACACCTTCGCATTGCCGAACGAACAGTCCTGGATGGGCCTGCAGAACTACATCAAGGGTATGACCTTCGGCAACTATCCGTTCTGGAAAAGCGTCCTGTTCAGCCTGCTGATCACGGTGGTCTCCACTTTCCTCATTCTGCTTTGCACTTCCATGGCAGCCTGGTACGTGGCGCGCGTGGGCACGCTGTTCAGCAAGATCGTATATTATCTGTGCGTATTTTCCATGATCGTCCCCTTCCAGATGGTCATGTTCACACTGGCACGAACCTCGGACAGCTTAAAGCTGAACACCCCGTGGACGATCCCCATCGTCTACCTCGGTTTCGGCGCGGGACTCGCGGTCTTTATGTTCTCCGGCTTTGTAAAAAGCATTCCGCTGGAGATCGAGGAGGCCGCCGCCATCGACGGCTGCGGTCCGATCCGCACGTTTTTCCTCGTGGTGCTGCCGTTATTAAAACCCACGCTTATTTCCGTAGGTGTGCTGGAGATCATGTGGGTATGGAACGACTACCTGCTCCCCTATCTGGTGCTCGACCGCACGAAATACATGACGATCCCCATTCATATCCAATACTTGAAGGGCTCCTACGGCAGCGTGGACCTCGGCGCAACGATGGCGCTGATCTTACTGTCCATCATCCCGATCATCATCTTCTACCTCACCTGCCAGAAGTACATCATCAAGGGCGTTGCGGCAGGCGCCGTGAAAGGATGACGGTACAATGATCGAACGCAGCAGCGGCATCCTCTGCCCCATATTCAGCCTGCCGTCCCCCTACGGCATCGGCACGTTCGGCAAAGCCGCTTACGATTTTATTGATTTTCTGAAAGCCGCGGACCAGCGCTGGTGGCAGATTTTACCGGTCGGCCCCACAAGCTACGGAGACTCTCCTTACCAAAGCTTTTCCACCTTTGCGGGTAATCCCTACTTTATCGATCTTGATCTTTTGATCGCGGACGGTCTGCTGAAAAAGAGTGAAACCGCGCATTTCAATTGGGGAAACGATCCCGCAAAGGTCGACTACGGCAGGATCTATACCAACCGGTTCAAGGTACTGAAAAAGGCCGCCGACAGAGGCTTGCCGCGTGACAGGGACGCAGTCAACGCCTTCGCGGAACAGAATAAGGAATGGCTCTTTGACTACGCTTTGTATATGGCGGTCAAACGGCACTTCGGCATGAAGGCCTGGACCGAGTGGCCGGACGCGGAAATCCGGCTGCGCAGAAACGGCGCAGTGGAAACATACACGGAATTGCTCAAAGAGGATGTGGATTTCTTCATCTACCTGCAATTTCTCTTTTTCCGTCAGTGGGACGCGCTCAGGGCCTACGCGCACGAACAGGGCGTCGGCATAATCGGAGATATTCCCATTTACGTCGCCATGGACTCCGCGGACGTCTGGGCCCATCCCGAGAGCTTTCAGCTGGACGAGGACAATCTTCCCGTGGAGGTCGCGGGCGTCCCGCCGGACGCGTTTACCGCCGACGGCCAGCTCTGGGGCAATCCCCTTTACCGCTGGGACGCGATGGAAGCCGACGGCTACGGCTGGTGGATCCGCCGTATCGGCGGTGCCGAAAAGCTGTACGATATATTAAGGATCGACCACTTCAGAGGTCTGGAGAGCTACTGGGCGGTACCCTACGGCGAAACGACCGCCAAGAACGGCCGCTGGGTCAAAGGCCCCGGCATCGACTTCGTCCGCAGACTGACGGGCTGGTTTGGGAACATGCAGTTCATTGCGGAGGATCTAGGCTACTTGACGCCGGAGGTACACGCGCTGCTGCGCGAATCGGGACTTCCCGGCATGAAGGTGCTGGAATTTGCCTTTGATACCCGGGAGGCAGCGGATTATCTGCCGCACACCTACCACGAAAACTGCGTCTGCTACGCCGGCACGCACGATAACGAAACGCTGCAGCAGTGGAAAAAGAACGCTGCAAAAGCGGATATCCGGCTTGCAAAGGAATATCTCGGACTGAACAGCGCCGAAGGCTTTCATACGGGCCTGCTGCGCGGCGGCATGAGCAGCGTTGCAAGCCTCTTCGTAGCGCAGATCCAGGACTGGCTGGATCTCGGCAAAGAAGCCCGCATCAACACCCCCGGCATTCCGGACGGGAACTGGCAGTGGCGGCTGACCGAAGGGCAGATCCCCGGAGATCTTGCAAAGAAAATCGCGCACATGACGAAAATTTACGGAAGGAGTTGTCAATAAAGCATGGCAACAGTCAGTTTACAGCATATACAGAAAATCTACCCCCACAGCGACGTAAAAAAGAAAAGAAACAAAAAAGGCGCCGCGCCGGAGAAGAAAAACAACCTGAAGGTCACAGAACAGGGTGTGGTCGCCGTGGACGACTTTAATCTGGAGATCGCAGACCGCGAGTTTATCGTACTGGTCGGGCCCTCCGGCTGCGGCAAATCCACGACCCTGCGCATGGTCGCGGGGCTGGAGGACATTACAGACGGCGATCTGCTGATCGACGGCGTCCGCGTGAACGACGTCCCGCCGAAATACAGGGACATCGCCATGGTCTTTCAGAGCTACGCCTTATATCCGCACAAGACCGTATACGAAAACATGGCGTTCTCATTGCGGCTGAAAAAACTGCCCAAGGACGAGATCGATCAAAAGGTACGCGAAGCGGCGGAGATCCTCGATATTACCCAGTATCTGGACCGTAAGCCCAAGGCTCTTTCGGGCGGCCAGCGGCAGCGCGTGGCCATCGGCCGCGCCATCGTGCGCAACCCCAAGGTCTTTTTGATGGACGAGCCGCTGTCCAACCTGGACGCGAAGCTCCGCAACCAGATGCGCGCCGAGATCATCAAGCTGCGCCAGCGCATCGACACCACGTTTATCTACGTCACACACGACCAGACGGAGGCCATGACCCTGGGCGACCGGATCGTCATTATGAAGGACGGCGTCATCCAACAGACCGGCACCCCGCAGGAGGTCTTCAACCATCCGGCAAACCTCTTCGTGGCGGGCTTCATCGGCGTGCCGCAGATGAACTTCTTCGACGCGGAGCTGTTGACAGAAGACGGCACGTATTACGTCCGTCTCGGGAACGCGACCGTCGCGCTCAGTGAGGAAAAACAGGCGCGCCTGCGCGAAAACGGCGTTGAACCGCAGACGATCACGCTCGGCGTCCGGCCCGAGAACATCTCGCTGACTGAGGCAACCAACAGCGTGGATGCGGAAGTGGACGTCAGCGAAATGATGGGCAGCGAGGTACACCTGCACTTAAACGCAGCGGGCCGCGACGCCATCATCATCGTGCCCACCCTTACGCTCGGTGAGAACGTCGACAATTTCACGCCCGGCAGCACGCTGCGCTTTTCCTTCGGCGGGAACGTGGCGCACCTGTTTTCCAAAGAGACAGAACGCAATCTGGAGTTCTGATCTCCGTTTCACAATCCGACCGAAACAACACAAGGGGCTGTTGCATGCAGCGCAGACCCCAAAAAAAGAAAAACGAAACGGAGCTGTAAAAAAAGTCCCTAAAAAAGCAGACTGCAAACTCACTTTACAGTGGGAATGCAGTCTTTTTTGTGATATAATTTACTTGCAAATGAAAAAGATATCACAGGAGTATTTTAACACATATCAATTGAAAATGCCA
>JAFSXY010000070.1 GCA_017443805.1 Clostridia bacterium
GGCATCGCGGCAGGCTTTATCAAATAAAAAAAAGGAGCTGAAAAATATGGATTGCTTATTCTGCGCCATTGCCAACGGAGACATTCCCTCACAGAAGGTTTACGAGGACGACAAAATCCTGGCGTTTAAGGACATCGATCCGCAGGCGCCCGTCCACGTGCTCATCATTCCCAAGCAGCACATCAAATGGGCGTTTGATATCACGCAAAAAAACAGCGGCGTCGTTGCCTACATCTTTGAAAAAATTCCCGAGATCGCAAAGGACCTCGGCGTAGATGAAAAGGGCTTCCGGATCGTGAACAACTGCGGGGACGCCGCGGGCCAGAGCGTGAAGCACCTGCATTTCCATCTGCTTGCAGGCAGGGAATTTTCCTGGCCCGCCGGCTGAAACTGTTTTTTCAGAACGCACCTTTTTTCGCATCCGGCATACAATGCCATGAAAGGATGTGAAGGAGGTGAACGGCATGTTCCTGGGAAACAACAACTACTGGATCCTTTTTATTATCCTGATTCTGGTTCTGACCGACAACAACGGCTGCGGCTGCTGCAACGGCTGATAAAAAAGGAAGAGTCCTCCCACGATCGCGGAGGACTCTTTTTCGGTCTGTGAAACAAATTGCGCTTTTCGTTACGGCATATACGGATCTGCGTTGTCCGGGAAATCGTTCGGCATGATATACGGCCGCATAAAATCGATCGTAAACCGGACGCCCCACTGGCCCTTTTTTCCGCGCCAGTTGTGCGAGTGCGGCTCAATGGAGAGCATACCGTCATAGTTTTTGATGTATAACAAGCTCATCACGGCGCTCCATTTAGTGGTATCCAGCCCGGCAGGACTGTCGTCATAGCTTTCGCCGTTGACCTGCAGGTTGCCCTTAATGTGCACGTGGAAGAACCGGTCGCCCCAGTCGGCGATCTCCTTGAGATAATCCGCCCGGCGGTTGATGGCGTGAGAGGTATCGTACTTGATCCCCAGCGCAGGCAGGGCGCCGAGAACGACCGCCCAGGCGCGTTCATTGTATACAAAGTTGGACCAATCGCAGTTATACACTGCGATTTTTACGTTTTTATCCTTTGCATAGTCCAAAAGCGCGCCGAAATACCGGATGGCGAACGCACAGTTCTCATCAAAGCTTTTACCCTCCGTATAATTGCAGCCGACGTTAAATACCGGACAGCCGAGAAAAGACGCAAGGTCGATCAAATTTTTATCGTGCTGCAGCGCTTCGGGGATGATCCCGCCGTTTTCGTCGACGCGCGTCATGCCCCACCGGCCGATGGCGCCCACTTTTACGCCGTAATCCTCGGACGATTTTTTAATTTCCTCTTTGATCGCGAGCACCGCGGCGGAATCGTAATTGTGGTTGATGCAGAATTCAACCGCCTCCAGCCCCAGATCGCGCACCGCTCTGAAATGCTCCCGCTCCCAACCGTTGATAATACCAAGTACCATGCCGTTTTCCTCCGTTCTTTTTTCTGCTTTTTATCATACGCCGTATGCGGACATTTGTCAAGAACGGAACATGCGCTGAAAAACCAAACGAAAAAGCAGGGACGTTCCCCTGCTTTTATTATTCGTCCCTTGCGGCGGAAATGCGTACGTTTTCAAACTGATCGCCGCAGACGCCGTCGATGATGTCGTGGATGCGCAGCGCGGCAGTATCGTTTAAGCTCCCGGCGCTGACGACCACGTCCACCGCGTTTTCGCTGATGACCGCGATACAGCTGCCGCCGATCGCCGCAGTGACAAGGCTTTCGATATCCGTTTCCATGCGGGACGCCTGCGTGATGGCGTCGATGGCCGCGCCGGCGCTCAGCGCCTCCTCGCTGTTTTCATCTGCGTCCGCCATCACGGCCTGCAGCTGCTCCAGCGCCTCACCGCGGGAGGAAGCCCGGTTCAGGCGCATTTCCGCGAAGGCGTCCTCTTCATCGCCTGAGGTGAATTTTGCCACGCCGTCGGCGACCTCGCCGGAGACGGTAGTGTGTTCCGCCGTACCCTCCGGCGAAAGCTCCGTTTTCGTACCGCTGGTATACCAGTTTACAAACACCGCAAGCCCCAGCATTACGACCAGCGCGGCAAGCA
Source organism: Clostridia bacterium (assembly GCA_017443805.1). Taxonomy (GTDB): domain Bacteria; phylum Bacillota; class Clostridia; order Oscillospirales; family Acutalibacteraceae; genus RUG806. The sequence goes on from JAFSXY010000070.1 coordinate 2,084, forward strand.
CAATGTGCCGTTTTTCCAATAAAATATGCATTTTTGACTCCTATTCCGCCATCCGGCTGATATAGACTCTGTTTGCGCTGACGCCGAACGCAGCGCACAATAGGGAGCAAACCTCCTGCCTGATCGCCGCCGAAGCCGCTCCCTCGCAGCTGACCGCGACGCCGCGGACGGTGGGCATGACCACACGTTCGCTCAGGCCGTATTCGCTGCCGCTTTGCTTTAAGACCACGTGCTGATCGCTCTCGCTGTCGCCGCGGGTCTCCCCGTCCTTTGCGTAAACGGTCTCCTCCAGGCTTTCCAGCGTGACGACCACACGGACCTTTCCCACGCCCGCCACCGTGGAGAGCAGCTTTTCCGCCTTTTTTTCCAGCGCCTCCTCCGTACGGGTACGCAGCGCAAAATAATCGTCCGCCGCCAAGGTTTTTTCGGACGTCTGCGCACCGGAAGCAAGCAAAAGCAGCAGCCCTGCCACGCCGGCAAGCGCCGGCAGCATGATTTTTTTATCCTTGCGCAGTTTTTTAAGAAGCGTGTGCAGCTTTGTCATTCCTCCGCCTCCGTTTCCACGACCGGCGCGATCCCAAGCTGTGTTTTCAGCGCGTACGCAAGATTGCTGAGCCCTGCGAACCGCTGCGCAAACCGGATCCTTACGTTTACTATGTCTATGCGCATATCCTCCAGAATATGTACTTCTATTTCCGTTTCATACGGTACGTCCGTATATTTTTGTACGGTTTCATCGACCAGTGCACGCACGATGCGCTCCCCCTCCTTTACGTAAGCGTCATATTCGACCGAAACGGACGGCTCCTCCGCGCCGAGGATCTTAAAATCCGCAGTTTTAAGCGACTGCACGGCGGAAAACAGCGGAACGAGCACAACGGCGAGCGTAACGGCGGAGAGGACGGATTTTGCCGTTTTGGATAGATTGCCCGCGGGGAGAAGATAACAATACAGCACGCTTACAAAAGAGAGAAAGATCAGCAGCAGCGAAAAGCTTTTCAGCGCCTCCGTTTTTTTCGCCTCCCTTCAGGAACAAACAACCGCAAGGCCGATTATAAACACGACGCAGTGAAAACACAATGCGGCGCTCAGCACCGAAAAAAGCCCGCCAAGCGCTTTCAAAAATTCCGCGGTCCTTGCGTTTTGAAACAGCGCAGCGCATTCCGAAAGCAGCGCGGACGCAAGGCGCCACTGGACCAGCGCGCAAAGCGGAAACAGATTGATAAGCGCAACGGATAACACGCCGAGCATCCCGACGCCCGTTTTAACAAGCCCCAGCCCCGCGATCACGGAGTTGAGCGCCTCGCCGATGGCGGAGCCCACCACGGGAACCGCGCTTCCCACAAAAAAGCGCAGGCCTCTCGCCGCAACGGTATCCGCCGCGCCAGCCACCACGTTTTTTACGGAGAGCACCGCGACAAAAATTCCCGCCGCCATTCCCGCAGCGCCGGTGATCAGCTTATTTAACAGCGCCGCAGCCCGACCGCAGCCGCCGTCCGGGTTTACCGTCTGGGCCGCGGCAAGCGAAATGCTTACGCCCGCCGCAGCAGGCAAAACGGAAGAAAACACAGCCGAAACGCCGGAGGAAAATGCGAGCATCACGCTTTGAAAGCTCAGCGCCCTTGCCGGATCCCCCGCAAGCGTCGCCGCGCCGACAAAAATCGGCAGCAGCGCTTTGATAAAATCGGCCGTCACAGTTAAAGCGGACAAACACGACCGCGTGATCCGCGACGTAAACGCGGCAAGCGCAAAAACGATCATTGCGGCGCAGATCACTTCGCACAGCTCCGCCGTTTTTTTGTCGGTGCAGAAAGAGAGGAACAGACTTTCCAGTACCAGCAGAGCCAAAACGGCTGTTACGGCGGAAAGCACGTCCGGCAGGCTTGACGTAAAAATACGCCGGAGCACGTCCAAGGCGCCGGACGGCGTGACGCCCAAGACGGAAGAGACGTCGTCCGCGCTGAGCCCCAGCGCCTCCAGCAGCGCCGCGGTTTGCCCGTCCGGCAAATCCCACGCCTCAACGTAATAGGAAGGCACGTCCGACGCCTGCGCCGTATACGGGCAAAAAAACAGCAGCGCCGGTACAACAAAAAGGATCCATTTTTTCTTCATTTTACGTTTGCCCTTTCAAATAAAGCGTGCGTCAGCTCATTGCTGAAAGCAGCTGCAGCACGGCCCGGAACACCGGCAGCGCGAGCGCGATCATCAGTACGCGGCCGGAAAACTCGATCTTTCCCGCCAGCGCCGTCATGCCGTTGTCGCGCGCGGTATCGGCGGCAAACTGCGTCACCACCGCGGCGCCGAGCACCTTTATCAGGATCTCCACGTAAGCCGAATCGACACGGACCGTTTCAAGCGCCGACACCAAAGAGCTTTTCAGCGAAGAAAGCTCTCCCGCGACCAGGAAAAAGAGAACGACGGCGCAGGCAAGCTCCGTAAGAGGCGCAAGCTCCGGCTTTACGTGCTTTATTACGACGAACGCCGTTACGCCGATCAGGCCGACGGCGGCGATTTTGACGATCACAGGTCAAACACCGAACGCACGTAGGTAAAGAGCTCCGACACGTAGGGAATGACCATCATCAAAACGATCACAATGCCGGCAAGCGTGGTCAGCATGGTATATTCCTCCCGCCCGGAACGGATGAGCACCTGATTGAGCACGGCGATGATCAAACCCACCGCAGCGATCTTAAAAACGATTTCAATATCCATAGGCCCCTCAAACAACAATAATAAAAACCAAAATCGCGCCGAGTATGCCGAAGCTTAAAGCCGTCTGCCGCAGCTGAGAAAAACGCCGGCGCATCCCTTCTCCCGCCGAAGCAAAATAATCTTCCGCCTCCCGGCAGCGCTCGATGAACCGCGCCTGTGAAACGCTTTCAAAGCCATCCGAAAAATCCGCCAGATACGAGAGCGCAGGCTGCTGCAGCAATGCGGACAATGGTCCGGTAAGAACGGCCTCCCGCCAGGCGGACACAAGGCTCCCGGAAAGATCGTACGCCTGCATGAGCGCTTCATAAAAGCCGGGAAGCTCCGCGGAGGCGTTTTTGATTTTGCACAGCGTGTCCGATTTTTCGACCGCGCAGCAAGCCGAAAGCCGTTCAAAAAAGGTCCGCAGGCTGCACAGCGCCTCACAGCGCGCTTTTTCACGCCGTATATAAACAAGCGCCGCGCCGAATACGGACAGCGAGAGCAAAAATGCCGCCGGCGCTCTCATACGCACACCTTCGATCTCATTTGTTCGACCTCCTGCGCATCATATACGTGCACGAGCTTTCCCGCCTCCTTGTCCGACAAAAACGCAATGCGGTCAAACACCGCGTGATCCCAAAGCAGCTTAAACTGCGGCCGGCGCAAAAGCCCATGCAGATCCCGCGCGTGGATGCCGGCCAGGATCTGCACGCCCGCGTTGACGCCCTCCAGCAGCCGGCGCGTCTCATCCACGGAGCCGACCTCGTCGCAGACCAGATATTCCGGCGAAAACAGGCGCAGCGCCGTTTCCACAGACCGCCCCTTTTCGCCGAAGCTGATCACGTCCGCGGTCAGGATCTCAGGCGTCCCGCCGACAAAACCGGCGAACTCGCCTCTGGTATCGATCACCGACACGCGGCGGTACACGCCCGCCTGTCCGGCCGCAAGCGCATAGATCAGTTTTTTCAGCATCGTCGTTTTCCCGCTGCCGGGACTCCCCGCGATAAGCACGCTCTCTTTTTCCCGCAAAAGGGACAGCGTTTCGCCGTCCGCCGTCACGGGGGAAGAAAACGGCACGCGGATGTTTAAGGAACGGATCCCCCCTGACAGCAGCCTGCCGTCAGGGGAAAGGCCGCTGATCCCGATGCGGCAGCCGTTTGCCGTTAAAAAAGCGGAACGCGTTTCAGTCTCACGCTCAAACAACGCGTAACCCGCCGCCCGGTTCAGTATTTCAAACAGCGTCTGCGCGGATAGCCTGAGCGGACCGTTCGGACAAACGGAGCTTAGATTGCCGTTCTTACAACAAAAGAACAAGCCCGCATCCGTCACAAAAACCACGGCTTTATCCGCATATAAACGGATCTCATACACGCTTCCCCGCACGCCCTCGCCGCACAGCGCCAGCGTTTCGCCGGTTTCCGCCGGAAAAAAGGAAAGCGCGGCGTGAAAAGCAGCGCAATTCAGAATAGAACCACTTCCCTTCCGGCGTCCTCGACAAAAAAACAGAAAAAAAGATAATTTTTCCGCTGCGGGATTGACAAAAAATATTTTGTCTGTATATAATAGAAATACTGGAAAACCGCCTATGCACGTCCGCCGGAAATCCGGCTTCATTATATCCTATTA
>JAFSXY010000071.1 GCA_017443805.1 Clostridia bacterium
GTGCAGCTGAATTCCTCCTATAAGCCGACAAAATAAAAGAGAGAGGGGCGTTTTTGTGAAAACCGCATACAAGATTTTTACGCCGCTGTTCAGTTTGGCCGTTTTACCTGCGCTGTTTTTTCTGCCGCTGCTGCATTTAAGCCTCGGCAGCGTGCTGACGGAAAGCCTGTCGGGCGTTATGGGCTTAAAAGAGTATTCCAGCATTTTCGATATCCTGAAAACCGCGGGCAGCATCGACGAAAAAACCCAAACTGTTTTTAAATTGGTCAAGGAGATCCTGACCAGCAACGAAAACAAGCTCGGCGCGGCGATCACCACCAAGGGCTTTTTGGTCGCGGCCGTCGTGTTTCTTGCGCTCATGCTCGTGCTGGCGATCTTAACGGCCTGCTTTGCGCTGTTTTCCAAAAAGCCGCTTTTTTCCGTCGGCTTTGCGCTGGGCGGCGCGCTGAGCGGCGTCCTTGCCGATAAGATGTTTGATATCTTCGCAAAGCCCTTTTTAAGCGGCGCCGTGAGCTTAAAAAATCTGCTGTCCGACGCCGGGGTGCTGTCCGATCTGATCGGCGGTCTGGTCACGGTAAAAGAATTGGAGCTCGCCATCGCGTATCAGGTGTGCGTGCTGCTCCTCGGCGTCGCCGCCATCTTCGGCGTCGCCGTGATCGCGAAGGAAAAATTCGCGGATTAAGTTTCGGGAACAGGGAAATACTGCCGAAGCGACAAAAACAGAATAACGAAAAACCGGAGATTTTCGCAACGAAAGTCCCCGGTTTTTTTATGTCCGACGGGCGTCTCCCGACCGCCGTCGACCGTTTGCACAAGATAAACGTCGTTTCACTACATGGCTACTTGATTATTGAAAATGGATTTGGTTAAATAAATTTTAATAAAGTATAGTAGGAGGGGTTTGTAAATGGAAAAACGAGTTCTGAAATTGTTGTCTTGCCTCTTGGCGTTTTGTTTGATGTTTTCCGCCGTACCGTGGGCGGGGTTTACGGCAATCGATCTGCCGAAGTTTGGTTATGCAGGGATCTTTTCCGTTGCATCCCGTGCTGCGGACGTCGTTGAAATCGGAACTTGCGGAGACGACCTGACCTGGACGCTGGACAGTGACGGAAAACTCACCGTCAGCGGAACCGGGGAAATGGAGTATAACCCTTGGCAGGAAATAAACACGCAGATCAGATCTGTTGAGATAAAAAACGGCGTGACAAGTATCGGAGTTACGGCATTTTCCGGCTGCACTGGCTTGACAAGCATCACGATCCCGGACAGCGTGATAAGCATCGGGTCCGCTGCATTTTCCGGCTGCACTGGCTTGACAAGCATCACGATCCCGGACAGTGTGATAAGCATTGAATACTATGCTTTTTTCGGCTGTACGGGACTGACAAGCATCACGATCCCGGACAGCGTGACAAGCATTGAATACTGTGCATTTTCCGGCTGCACAGGACTGACGAACATTACGATTCCTGACAGTGTGACAAGCATTGAGAGGGGCGCGTTTGATAGCTGTACAGGATTAACCGATTTGACCGTATCTCCAAATAATCCGGTTTATTTCAGCGCAGGGAACTGTGTGATCGAAAAAGAAAGCCGCTCGCTGATATTTGGTTGTAAAAACAGCGTTATTCCCTCTGACGGAAGCGTGACAAACATCGGGGACTTTGCATTTTACGGCTGCACTGGGTTGACAAGTATTACGATCCCGAGTAGCGTGACAAGCATCGGGGATTGGGCATTTTCCGGCTGCACAGGACTGACGAACATTACGATTCCTGACAGTGTGACAAACATTGGATACCGTGCATTCTACTTCTCCTCAGGACTGACAAGTATCACGATCCCGAATAGTGTGACATACATCGGGTATGAAGCGTTTTCCGGCTGTACTGGCTTGACAAGCATCACGATCCCGAGTAGCGTGACAAGCATTGAGGGCTATGCTTTTTCCGGCTGCACTGGCTTGACAAGCATCACGATCCCGGACAGCGTGACAAACATCAGGGACTTTGCATTTTACGGCTGCACTGGCTTGACAAGCATCACGATCCCGAATAGTGTGACATACATCGGGGATAGAGCGTTTTCCGGCTGTACGGGGCTAACGGATATTATCATTCCGCCCGGCGTTGATGCCATCGGCGGTGATGCAGTCCCTGATCACACGGTCATTTACGGCATTCTCGGTTCTTACGCGCAAACGTGGGCTGCGAAAAACGGCCATGCATTCCTGCCGATCGGAGAGGCGGCTGTAACACTGTCCGCACAGACGACGGTAAACACCGCAACCGTAAAAGCAGCGGGATTTGCGAATCCCGGCGCGGACGTAGCGCTGACGGTCAACAACAAAGCCGCCGCAACAGTCAAAGCAGCCGCCAACGGCAGATGGACGGCGGAAATCGTCTTGCCCGGCGCAAAGGACGGAGATGTTTTTACACTGAAAGCTGCCGTGACGCTGAACGGTAAAACCGCTGAAAAAACCTTAACGGTCGCTTACCGCCCCGCAGCGATCCTGCCGGTTTCCTTCCGAATGGCGCACAGCTGTTATACGGCGGAAATCCTCGGGGGCATACAGACCGCCGCGCGGAATTTTACAGTCATACCGGGAAAGGCGTTTTCCTTCCGTGTGCAGGTCTCAAACAACGACCGTGTGCGTTCGCTTGCCGTGATCAGCACAAAAAATAAGGAGAGAAAAAATCTTTCGCTGACTTATGACGCGAACAGCGGCAGCTGGCTCGGCGCGGGATTTTTTGACCCCGCGGATCCTAACTATGTACCGGGCGTATTGACGGTCGAAGGTACGGATATAAACGGCGCAGCGTTTTCAGCGGGCGGAGAAATGCGTTTTACATTTTTGGTGGACCCGTCCGGTTATGCGTACGAGGCGGTAAAATCCAACGTGCTTTCCGGCGTAACGGCAGCTATCTACTATGAAGATACCGAGGGACATATCCTGCTGTGGAACGCGCTTCCCGCGGAACAGCAAAACCCTGTTGAAACCCTTGAGGACGGCGCGTTTGCCTGGGTCGTGCCCGAGGGGAAATGGCAGGTGCGCCTGTACAAGGACGGCTATGAGGACGCCGCCAGCGAATGGATGGACGTGCCGCCCGAGCACACAAACGTCTATCTGCCGATGGTCTCGCGTTCTGCTCCTGCCGTGCAGGACGTAAGCGTTTATGCGGATCACGCCCTGATCAGCTTTGACAGCTATATGAAAATCGACAGCGTTACGAAAAAAACGGTCAGCATGAACGGCGTCGAGGGCGTTATTACTCCGGTTGATAAAACGGAGACGGAAGCGGGCAGCGGTGTTTTTTATGCCAAAATCTTCCGATTTACTCCAAAGGTGAAATTCAGCGGGGACGTACGGGTAAAAATCAGCGGCGCGGTCAATTACGCGGATACGAAAATGGCGGAACTGTACGAAAAGAGCTTTTCGGTGCAGTCCGTTCCGAAAAAGCTTTCCGTTTCAGGTCATTCTACGGTCTTATGCGGACAGTCGGCGGCACTTACGGTCTCCGCGGAGAATGCAGCCGGCAAAACCGTGACCGTGCGCGCGGACGGCGCGATACTCTCCTGCGACGCCTACGTTTTGACGTTGGATCAGGCCGGTAAAGCCAGCTTGACCGTAACGGCGCTTATGCCGGGAACGGAAACGCTGACGTTTGCACTAACGGGTACTACGCTGCAAACAAGCTCAGAAATCATCGTGCCGGTTTCAAGTGAAAATGGCTTTATTTTAGGCGACGTAGACGGGAACGGAAAAATCGAAGCCGCGGACGCGCGGCTGGCGCTGCGTCAGGCCGTCGGCTTGGAGACCTATGCCGCCGGCTCCGCTCAATTCCTTGCCTGCGACGCGGACAAAAACGGCAAAGTCGAGGCAGCCGACGCCCGGCTGATCCTCCGCGCCGCGGTGGGACTTGAAAAGCTTTCTTCATAAAGGCGGTGGATCATGATGCTTCGGGAAAAACGCAGGTTCATTCACATGGGAAAAAGAACAGTCGTTTTTGTTTTGATCATCGCGCTGCTGCAAACGGCGTGGGTGTTTCCGGCACGGGCGGCGGGATCATACCGCGCGCACGGCGACGTAGACGGCAACGGAAAAACCGAGGCGGCGGACGCGCGTTTGGCGCTGCGGGCGTCTGTGGGATTGGAGACGCTTGACTCTACGGCACGTCTGGCCGCAGAGGTCACGGGCGACGACCGTCTGGAGGCCGCGGACGCGCGGCTCATCCTGCGCGCCGCCGTCGACTTGGAAAGCGTTCCTCTCCTTCACAGGTTTACGCAAACCGATCCGGCCAACAAAAACGGGAAGCCGGAACGCCATTATATTTGCGACTGCTGCGGATTTGACGCGCAGCCAGCGCCTGCCTCGCTTCCTGTCGCGCAGGCGGAACAGGCGACCGCCGTGTGTAAAAAATACGGCGCCGTGTCCGCACAGGCGGCGGTGATCAAAAACGGCGTGGTCACCAATTGCTTTGTATACGGCAAGGCGGATAAATCGACCGGCAGAGCCGCAAACGAAGACACCAAATACAGGATCGCTTCGCTATCCAAGCTGATCGTCTGCCTTGTTTTTCTTTGCCTGCAGGACAGGGGTCTTGTACATGAAAACGACGACATTTCGGATTATTTCGGCTACAAATGCCGCAATCCGAGGTATCCGGGCGTGGTGATCACGCCGTCGATGCTGATGTCGCATACGGCCTCCTTTGTCAATGTGGGCAAACGGATGCTGGAGGACGGCGATCTGGCCTCTTACGGTTTTTATCTGAACGTAAAACCGGGTACGCAGTACAATTATTCGGATATCGGTATTATGGTTTTGGCATGTCTTTGCGAGCGGGCGTCGGGAAAATATCTCAACCAGCTGGCGAAAGAATATCTTTTCGATCCGCTGGGAATCGACGCTTCCTTTTTGGCGTCGGAGCTGCGCGATACTTCCAACCTCGGCGTGCTTTACGGCGAGGAGGGCGGCTGGAACGTATCCCAGCAGCTTGGTATGGCTTCAAAGCCGTTGGGGCGAAGCTTGAATCTCGCTATGGGCAATCTCACGATTTCCGCAAAGGATTACGCCCGGATCATCGCTTTATTGCTGAACGACGGTAAAACGCCGTCCGGAAAAGCAGTTTTAAGCGCAAACGCCGTCAGCGCGGTGAAGAAACAGCGGACTTCTATGCCCAAGTACGGCGTGGGATACGGCACGCAGATCGAAACCACGGTGATCAAAGGAAAAACCGTGTACGTACATACCGGATCTGCTTACGGAATGTATTCCACCTATGTGTTCTGCCCGGCGGATCAGTGCGGGGTGGTCGTGCTGACCTCCGGCTGCGCGCGCCGGCTGGAACCGGAAAGCGAGGTTTACTACGTCTGTCTTGAGCTGATCCGTACCGTTTATCCCGGGTGATTCAAAAAACGGTCGGCAGATCGTTTTGTATAAAAACAAAGGGGCTGTCTCATATGGAAACAGCCCCTTTGTTGTTTTCCGGCGACTGCGAACGGTCGGCCGTTATTTTTTTTCCGGGAGGTTCAAAACCTTGCGCATCTGCGGGATGTTGATAAGCACGGCGGCAAGAACGACGGTGATAATAAGCTCCGGCAGCATATACTGTCCATTGTAGAGGAGAGAATACAGATATTTGCCCATGCCCTCCGGCGCCCACTGGCCCCAGATGACGACGCCCGTGATAAAGTGGCAGACAA